>NZ_JAPDDS010000002.1:0-300000 GCF_025950085.1 Luteolibacter flavescens | reverse complement strand
CACGAGGTGGCGGCGCTCCACGCTCCCCTCGCCCGCCACGGAAATGAGCGCTCCGTCTGGCAGCCGCGAGGTCTCGCCGCCCGCCAGCACGCCGCCGTGGGTGGCCAGGCACTTGCGGATGCCGCGGTAGAGCCCGTCCATCCAGGCCACCGGCTTTTCCGCATCCACCGCCACGGTCACGAGCAGGTGCTCCGGCTTCCCGCCCATGGCGGCGAAGTCGCTGATGACGCGCGCCACGGACTTCCAGCCGACCTTTTCCGCCGGGGTGTCCGGCAGGAAATGCACGCCTTCCACGATGGCATCCGTCTTCAGCAGCCGCAGCGGGCCGCGACCGGGATCGACCACCGCGCAGTCATCGCCCGGGCCGACCAAAAGACTTTCGCCCCCGGGGAAGCCCCGCAGCATGCGGGCTATCAAGGCGTCCTCGCCCAGATCGCGCAGGCGCTTCATGACGGTGTCTGGGCGTCGAGCATGCCGGACCGCTGGAGAAGCTGGATGGTCACCGTCGCCGCATTGAAGAGGAAATGCACCGAGATGCAGGCCCACAGCGAGCCGGTGAATTCATAGAGCAGGCAAAGCACGACCGCCAAAATGAAGAGCGGCAGCAGCGCCACCACGTGACCGTGCGCCGCCGAGAAGACCAACGAGGAGAAAAGGATCGCCCCCGCAGGTCCGCAGAAGCGCTTCGCCGCCGGATACAGGTAGCCGCGGAAGACAACCTCCTCCGCGAGAGGAGCGACGAGTGCCGCCGTGACGGCCATGAGGGCGATGACCAGCGGGTCCTTCACCTCCTGGAAAACCTTCACCGCCTCCTGCATGGACTCGATCCCCAGGCTCTTCTCCAGCCAGGTATTCCACCCGCTGATGAAGAGCACCCCCATGAAGCACCACATGAAGAACACGGTGACCGGCGCGATGGCGAAGACGAAGGGCCACTGACGCCAGCGCAGGCCAAGCCAGTCGATGATCTTCACCCGCCAGGTGACGAAGGCGAGCACCATGCCCATGATGATGAACTGGAAGACGATCGAGGCGATCAACACGCCAGGCGTGTATTTCTTGTCCAGCGGGATCTCCTCGCCGCCTCCCCCGCTATTCATCGCGGTGAGGCCCATGAAAACGAGGAAGACCATGCCGATGAGCGGCAGGTCGAAGAACCGGTAGGGCGCGGTGCTGACCTTGAAGGAACCGATGGCGGGTGCCGGATCAGCGGTGGCGGGCAGCGGCGGTGGCAGTTCGCCGGGCGGCGCGTAGGGGGAGTCAGGGTCTCCAGCGGGCTTCAGCAGGGCAGCGTCCTCCGCCGAAATGGGCGGCGCGGGAAAGGACTCCGAGAAAGGCTCCATCTTCCCGGTCAGTGCCCGGATGGCCCAGCTCACGAGGAAGATGACGGCCGCTAGCGCGAAGACCCCGAGGACGATGGCATCCGGACCCAGAGCGATGGCGGCGAGATTTGAGGCGAGGAAGGTTCCCATTCGGTGACGACATTGTGGCGGCGGCCAAGAAACGCGGCCAGTGGGAAATCGGTGCCCGGATTTTAGTCAACGGATCGTGATCATCCGATAAGCTTGCCGTTTTCCGGGATTTTGGGAGGGTCGGGCAGCGTTCTCCCCCCCTTTGTGTCCCAGCAGGCTGCCAATCCCTACCGCTCGATCCTGCGCAGGCACATGCCGGAGCCCCTGTTGGCCCTGCTGATCTTCGTGATGGGGGTGTGGCTGTGGGACAATCACTTCGGCAAGAAATACGGCTGGGAAGAAGGCGTGGCCCGCATGGCCGTGAGAAAGGCGGATCGCGAGCTTCGGCTTTCCGACAGCGCCGGCCATCTCCCAGGACCGCTGCGCCACCTGCTCGCCATTCCGGACCGGCGGGAGGCGCTCGATGACGCCATCTACTCCTTCGGACTGCTGGAAAAGGATCGCTCGCTGGATGCCGAGAGTTCCTTCGCGCTGGGCGTGCTGCGCTCGGTGCGCGGGACCGATGGCTCCTACATGCCGCTGCCGCCGGATCCGCAGGCCGTGAGCGCCCGCGTGGACCAGGGGCAGGACTACTGGTGGGACCGGGAATATCTGGTCCGGCTGGGCGAGTCGCCCGGCGACGGTGCGAAGGTCCCGGATGCCGAGCGCCGGAATGACCCCCGCAGCCGCGAACTCGCCCTGCGCACCGTGCTTTCCCGCGGCGGGGTGTGGCTGCTTGCCTTCTGCGGGCTCGTCTTCCTGCCCACCCTCTGCGGCGGCTACCGGACCGCCCTGCGGAGCCGGGCCACGGGATACATCGGCCGCTGGCCGACCGCCCTCGGGCTGGGCGTCTTCCTGCTCGCCTACCTCGCGTCGATCGGCTTCGGAAAGGCACTCGACGGCCTGATCACCTTCTTCCGGAAGTGGAATGGCGCGGAAGGACAGCCGCTCTCGATCTCGCCCGTGCTTTTTGCGCTGATCGACGCTGCCACAAGGTTCTTCCCGGCGCTGCTGACCTTCGCCTTCCTCTTCCGACGCAGCCGCCACGCGTGGACGCGGCTGGGGCTGCACGTGGCGCCAGAGGCCCGGATGGTGCTGGGCAGCTTCGGCCTGCTGATGGTGGCGGACCAGGTGATCCGGTATTTCATGCTGGGGGACTCGATGCCCAGGGACCCGGCGGGAGGGCTCTCCGAGATCGAAAGCGGGCACTGGGGGCTGGTCTTTGCCATCACTTCCGCCTGCATTGCCGCGCCGATCGCCGAGGAAATCCTCTACCGCGGGGTGCTTTTCCGTTCGCTGGCCAATAGCCTGCGGGTCCCGGCCGCAACCTTGATCTCCGCTGCGGTGTTCGCCGTGGTGCATTATTACGACGCCTACGGGCTGGTGTCCGTCGGCCTGCTCGGTGCCGCCTGCTCGCTCTGCTTCGCGGCCTCGGGAAGGTTGGCGACCGCCATTTTTCTCCATGCACTCTACAATTTCGCCATCAAGGTTCCTGAATGGATCGTTTATCATGCACCGCTGTGAAATTGCAGGCAGGGTTCCACTCGCCATCGTCCGTCCAAACCTGTAATCGAGCCTCCCGAAATCCATGAGTGCCACATCCTTCGAAGCGCCGACGCTGGAAGTCCTGTCCGGGCTCCTGCCTGCGTATGAATTCGACTCCTTCATCGCCCAGGGCGGCATGGGAGCCGTGTACAAGGCCCGCCAGAAGGCGCTGGACCGCGACGTGGCCGTGAAGGTGCTGCCCCGCGAACTCGGCGAGGACCCCGCTTTCCGCCACTCCTTCGAGACGGAAGCGAAGGCGATGGCACGCCTCAATCACCCGAACCTGATCGGCGTGTATGACTCCGGCGACATCGATGGCATGCTCTACATCGTGATGGAGTATGTGAACGGCAAGTCGCTCTATCACTCCGCCTACAACATGCGGGTGGACCCGGAACAGGCCGCCGCGCTGGTGAAGGGCATCTGCGACGGCCTCGCCCACGCGCACGAAAACGGCGTGATCCACCGCGACATCAAGCCGGCGAACATCCTCCTCAACGAGAAGATCGTGCCGAAGATCGGCGACTTCGGCCTAGCCCGCCCGGCCGATGCCGAGAGCGCGGGCCTGACGATGGGCACGCCCGGCTACACCGCGCCGGAGATCTACGACAATCCGGAGCACTTCGACGTCCGGACCGACATCTACGCCGTGGGCGTGATCCTTTACGAGCTGCTGACCGGTCACAAGCCGGAGGAAGAGGACATGCGCCTGCCCTCCTCGGTGATCAATTGTGACAAGAAGCTCGACGCGATCTGGCAGAAGTCCACCGACCGCGATCCCTCCCGCCGCTACGCCAGCGCCGAGGAAATGGGCAATGATCTGGAAGGCTGGGCAAACCGCGAGCCGGAGGCCGTGGCCCTGCGCGTGGCCCAGCCACAGCAGCAGCAGCGCGCGGTGCCGCAGCCTCACGTGCCCCAGGCACAGGCGCTGCCGCAGGTGCGGTCCGCCCACGCCGCCGCACCGCGCCGCCCGTCGAACAATTCGATGGTGATGCACCAGAAGAAGACCGACATGACCGTGCCCATCATCCTCACCGCCGTGGTGCTGGTGGGAGGCGGGCTGGTCGGCTTCCAGATGCACCGCGCCACGGAGAACAAGCGCGACATCGCCGCCAAGGAAGAGGCCGCCCGGATCGAAAAGGCGAAGGTGGAGGCCCACAACGAGGCCGTCCGCAAGGCGCAGGAAAAGGAAAACGCCCCGCCCGACCCGAGCACCATCCGCTTCGCCCCCGAGCCAACCCAAGGAAAGCCGCCTGAGACGCCACCGGCCACACCTCCGGCTGGCACGCCGCCACCCTGACCAGACAGACCAGTCTTTTCCCCTCCTCCACCATCCCATGACCCCGGAATCCTTTGATCCCCCCACGCTGGAAGCGCTCGCTTCCCTGCTGCCGGGCTATGAATTCGAGGCCTTTATCGCGCAGGGCGGCATGGGAGCGGTGTACAAGGCCCGCCAGCGCAGCCTGGACCGGGACGTGGCGATCAAGATCCTGCCGCGCGAACTCGGGGAGGATCCCGAGTTCCGCCAGTCCTTCGAGACCGAGGCGAAGGCGATGGCCCGCCTCAATCACCCGAATCTGATCGGGGTGTATGACTTCGGCGATGCCGACGGGATGCCGTACATCGTGATGGAGTATGTGAACGGCAAGTCGCTCTTCCACTCCGCGCACAACCTGTCCGTGGAGCCACGGCAGGCGGTGACGATCGTGAAGGGCATCTGTGACGGCCTCGCCCATGCCCACGAGCACGGCGTGATCCACCGCGACATCAAGCCGGCGAACATTCTCCTGACGCCAAAGGCCGTGCCAAAGGTGGGCGACTTCGGCCTGGCACGTCCCGCTGGCGCAGGCTCCACCGGCCTGCTGATGGGCACGCCGGGCTACTCCGCGCCGGAGATCATGCGCGAACCGGACCATGCCGACCATCGCTCGGATATCTTCGCCCTCGGCGTGGTGCTTTACGAGCTGCTCATCGGCCGCTGCCCTCCGTACGACATTCCGGCTCCGCCGCCGTCCTCCATCGTCGGATGTGACACGGCGCTGGACGCGATCTGCGCGATCGCCACGCACCCCACGGCAGGCATGCGCTACCCGAGCGCGGAAGCGATGTCCGCCGCGCTGGACAATTGGCTGCGCGGTGCCGCCTCCCCGCCGCCCGCGCCGAAGACCACGTCCACCATTTCCCGCCGCCCCGCCCGCCCGCCCCGCGCAGCCGCCGGCGAGCCCGTCCCGATTGTGGTGAAGCGCCGCAGCGGCTCCAGTTTCGTGGTCCAGGCCGGTGTGCTGGCAGTACTCATCGTCGCCACCGCCATCGCGTGGAAAAAGCTGCGCGGCATGGAAGATGACAAGGCGGCACAACAAGCGGCCTACGATGCCTCGAAAGCCGATCAGGAAGCCGACAAATCCTCTCCAGGCACCACCAGCCCGGGACCCGCGGCACCGAAGGACCCCATCAAGCCTGACCCCGTAACCCCGGACGAAGACCCGCTCCCGCAAGCCGGAAACGACCCGGCGGAGCCCGATCTCGCGGACATGGACGACGAGCCCGGGACCGACGCCCCGGACACCGGGCTCCCGCCCGAGGAGCCGATGGACGACGAGGACGGCCCTGACGAAACCGCCACGGCCCAAGTCGAACTCCCGCCCGCCATCCTGGAACTGGAAGCCAAGGCGAAGACTCTGGTCGCGGCACTGGACGCCGACCGCGCCAAGGAACTGGCCGCCAATGCCAAGACCTATGCCTGGGACTTGGACTCTTGGCTGAAGACCCTCAACAAGGGCGACCAGACCATTTGGAAGACCCAGGTCGAACGGATGAAGCGCCTGGTAACGGACAATCGCGTCCCCGACGAGATCGGAGCCAGCAGTGGCATCCGCCTGTCCGAGCGCATGTCAAAAATCGCCGACTTCTCCTCCCGCAAGCAGCAGACCATCGACGAATCCTTCGAAACGAAAGCGGTGAAGATCCGTGACGCCTACGTGACGCGGGTCAGCGAGGCAGTGGAAGCGTCCCAGAAGTCCGGTGAAGACGACGTCGCCGTAGCCCTGCAAGCTAGGGTGGAAGCCGCGGCCGATCTCGATGGCTGGCTCGCGACGCTTGGCGTGGCAGAGCAGGAGCAGCAGGCCGCTGCAACTTCCTTCAAGGTCGTCTCCGCCACCTATGGCACCGGTGGGAAGAATGCGGACGTGACCGTGAAGGTCCGCGAATGGCTGACGGTCAAGAAGGAGTCATTCCGCGTGTCGCCTTCCGATCTCGGTGCCGATCCCAATCCCGGCTGGAACAAGCAGCTCACCATCACCTACGTCCTGGACGGGGAAGAGGGCGAAAAGAGCTGGGGTGAAAACTCGAAGGTGGATCTTGAGGAGCTCATCCCTCATCCGGACTTTTAGAGCGTTTCACGCAAAGTCGTAGCCGATTGCGCGGGGATGGTTGAGGTCGGCTCTCCCGATGGGTCGGAGCTTTTATTTCACCGCCAAAGGACGCGAAAAGGCGCGAAATCTGGAAGGCAGGAAGAGAAATTCAGATCCAAAAATTTCGCGGTATTTCGCGTTTTTCGCGGTTCGATCTTCCTCTCTTTGAAGTCTGCTGAAGGGCTACAGCTCAAAGTAAAATGCTCTAGCGGGTCCAGCGTCCGCCACGCCCCTTATCAGGGCCGGTTCTTCAGGAACTCCGCGACCTGCGCGAAGAACGGGCTCATGACGGCCCACGCCTCACCGCTGATGTCGCAGTCGGCCATCGCCGCCTCCATCAGCTCCACCCAGCGGGCGGCTTCCTTTTCACCGATGACGAAGGGGAAATGCCGCATGCGCAGGCGCGGGTGGCCGCGGTTCTCGACGTAGGCCTCGTGGCCGAGGAAGCGGAACTGCAGGAACTCGCGGAGCCGCTTTTCCGCGCCCTCGAAGTCCTGCTCCGGGTACATCGGGCCGAGCACGTCGTCCGTCTTCACCCGGCGGTAAAAGGCGGCCACCATCGCGGCCAGGCCGTCTGCGCCCACCTCGCGGGCGACGATTTCCTCCATCGATTCCACGGCCGCGTCATGGCACCGGCACCCGGTCCGTGCAAGCCCTGCGAAATGCACGTGGCAGCGGGATAGGCGTTCATACGCACAATATCCGCTAGCGCCCGCGGCGGTCCTGTCTACTCTACACGCCGTGCCCGCGAAGAAATCCGCATCCTCCCGCCCGCAGCCCGCCATCCAGATCCGCGGCGCGCGCCAGCACAACCTGAAGAGCCTGAGCCTGGATATCCCGCTCGGCCAGATCACCGTGGTCACCGGTCCCTCGGGCTCCGGGAAATCCTCGCTTGCCTTTCACACGCTCTACGCCGAGGGCCAGCGCCGCTACGTGGAGACCTTTTCGCCGTACGTGCGGCAGTTCTTCGACCGCATGGACAAGCCGGATGTGGATCACATCGACGGCATCCCGCCGGCCATCGCCATCGAGCAAAAGAACAACATCCGCACCACCCGCTCGACCGTCGGCACGCTGACCGAGATCAATGACTACCTGAAGCTCCTCTACGCCCGCTCCGCAAAGGGCTACGACCCGGACACGGGCGAGGAGATCTTCCCCGACTCGCCGGAGAGCGCGACCGCCTGGGTCTTCGAAAACCTGGCCGGTCAGCAGGTGCTCGTCACCTTCCCCGTGGCCATCCCCGCCGATACGAAGAGCGGGGACCTCTTCCCCTTCCTCAGCCAGCAGGGCTACCTCCGCGTGCTGATCGGCGACGAGGTCGTCCGCACCGATGACCCCGGGAGCGCCAGCCTGAAGGCCCGCACCATCAGCGTCATCCAGGACCGCGTGAGCGTCGCGGAAAGCGAGCGCACCCGCCTGCTGGAAGCGCTCGAGCACGCCTTCGCCCTGGGCAAGGGCCACGCCACCGTGGCTGCGACAGCCGGGCCACAAGCCAACGCCAGGGCCTTCTCGAAGAACTGGACGAACCCCGCCACCGGCAACTCGCTCCGCCCGCCCTCCGCCGCGCTCTTTTCCTTCAACAACCCGCTCGGTGCCTGCCCGAAGTGCCGGGGCTTTGGCCGGGTGATCGGCCTGGATCTCGACAAGTCCGTGCCCGATCCCTCGCTGACCATCCGCGAGGGCGTCATCAAGCCCTTCCAAGGCGAGCGCGGCGACGAGTGCCAGCGCGACCTGCTGCGCTGCTGCAAGGAGCGGCGCATCGACATCGACACTCCATGGGAAGACATGGACGAAGATATCCGCGAGTGGGTTTACTACGGCGACCATCGTACTTCGTCCACGGATGAGATCGAGGAGATCTCCCGCTCCGGCGGATGGTATGGCGTGAAGGGCTTCTTCGACTGGTTGGAGACGAAGGCCTACAAGATGCACGTCCGCATCTTCCTCAGCCGCTACCGCTCCTACACGACCTGCGGCACCTGCCGGGGCAAGCGGCTCCAGCCGGAGGCACTGTGCTTCAAGATCGACGGCAAGACCCTGCCCGACCTGTGGACGCTGCCGCTCACGGACCTGTCCGCGTGGTTCTCCGGCCTGACTTCCGACCCGCGGACCCTCGGCGCGCAGGATGCCTCGCTGAAGCTGATCCTGACCGAGATCACCTCGCGGCTGAAGTATCTCGATGAAGTGGGCCTGGGCTATCTCACGCTGGACCGCCCCGCCCGCACCCTGAGCGGCGGGGAGATCGAGCGCGTGAATCTCACCACCTGCCTCGGTGCCTCGCTGACGAACACGCTCTTCGTCCTCGACGAGCCGACCGTGGGCCTGCACCCGCGCGACATCCACCGCCTCGTCGGCGTGATGCAGGGCCTGCGCGACAAGGGCAACACGCTCGTCGTGGTGGAGCACGAGGAGGCCGTGATGCGCGCGGCCGACCAGATCCTGGACATCGGCCCCGCCGCCGGCATCCACGGCGGCGAACTCATCTATCAGGGTCCGGTGGCTCCGGCTTCCGGCAAGAAGTCGACGAAATCCGGGATCGGCACCCTCCCCTGGCTCACCGGCGGGAAATCCATCGCCATCCCCACGAAGCGCCGGAAGCCCGGCAAGGCGAAGCTGGAGCTACGCGGTGCCACGCGCCACAACCTGAAGAAGCTGGACGTGGACATGCCGCTCGGCCTCTTCGTCTGCCTCACCGGCGTCTCCGGCTCGGGCAAGTCCACCTTCTCCCACGATGTCCTCTACGCGAACCTCTGCCGGAAGCTGCGCAAGGAGGAGGCGGACCTCGATCCCGCGCCGCTGAAGGAACTACGAGGAACGCAGTACTTGAGCGACGTGCTGCTCGTGGACCAGTCGCCGCTCGCCCGCACCCCGCGCTCCACGCCCGCGGTGCTGCTCGGTGCCTTCGATCCCATCCGGCAGCTCTTCGCCCTCACCGAGGACGCGAAGTCACGCGGCCTGCAGACAGGCTTCTTTTCCTTCAACTCCGGCGAAGGCCGCTGCGACCGCTGTGCCGGAGCGGGCAGCGAGAAGGTGGAGATGCAATTCCTCTCCGACCTGCACGTCACCTGCCCGGACTGCAACGGCCGGCGCTTCAAGCCCTCAACACTCGACCTCCACTACCTCGGCAAGTCGATCGCCGACGTGCTGGACCTCAGCATCGATGAAGCGCTCGCCTTCTACGGCGAAACCGACGGCCTGCCCGCAAACCACGCGAAGCGCCACGAGCAGGTCACGAAACTGCTCCGGCCGCTCGCCGAAGTCGGCCTCGGCTACCTGAAGCTCGGCCAGCCGCTCAATACCCTCTCCGGCGGCGAGTCCCAGCGCCTGAAGCTCTGCCAACTGCTCGCCGAGACCTCCGGCCGCGATGCGAAGGCGGGCAAGCTGCTCATCCTCGACGAGCCGACCACCGGCCTGCATTTCTCGGACATCGAGCGCCTGCTCGGCGTCTTCCAGCGACTGGTGGACGCGGGCCATAGTCTGCTCGTCATCGAGCACAACCTCGACGTCATCAAGTGCGCCGACTGGATCCTGGACCTCGGCCCGGAAGCCGGGGCGAAGGGCGGCAAGCTCGTCGCCGAGGGATCGCCGGAACACATTGCCACGCTGGACACGGAGACCGCGCGCTTTCTCAAGCCGATGCTCCAGGGCGAGGTCGCCCGCATCGTCACGCCTGCGAAATCCGCCTCCGCTCCCCTCATCGCGCCGTCCACGAACACCATCTCGCTGCGCGGCGCGCGCGAGCACAACCTGAAGAACGTCTCGCTCGACATCCCGCGCGATCAATTCGTGGTCGTCTCGGGCCTCAGCGGTTCTGGCAAGTCCACGCTCGCCTTCGACATCCTCTTCGCGGAGGGCCAGCGGCGCTTCCTCGACTCCATGTCCGCCTACGCGCGGCAATTCGCCGAGCAACTCGAGAAGCCGGAGATCGACTCCCTCGCCGGGCTGCCGCCGACCGTGGCCATCGAGCAACGCGTCTCGCAGGGCGGCATGAAATCGACCGTCGCCACGGTGACGGAGCTGTGGAATTTCATCCGCCTGCTCTACGCGAAGCTCGGCACGCGCTACTGCCCGGACTGCCAGGTGCCGGTGGAGAAGCAATCGATGGCGGCCATCGAGCAAAGCATCCGCACGCTGCTGAAGAAGGGTGCCGTCTCCATCCTCGCGCCCGTGATCCGCGGGAGAAAGGGCTACCACACCGAGGTGGCCGAGTGGGCGCTGAAGCAGGGATTTACGAGACTTCTAGTAGACAAGCAGTTCCGCGAGGCGGAGGGCTTCACGCGGCTGGAGCGCTTCAAGGAGCACGACATCGACGTGGTGGTGGCGGAAGTGCCAGGTGAGAAGGATCAAGGGCCAAGGAAAGGCAAGGGAAGCGAAGAGGAATCCGCCATCTCCCGTCTGCCATCCACGATCTCGCGGGCCCTCGATATCGGGAAGGGCGTGCTGAAGCTCTTCACGCCGGACAAGAAATTCGCACTGCTTTCCTCGGAGGCAAGCTGCCCGAGCTGCCACAAATCCTTCGAGGAGCTCGATCCGCGGCTCTTCTCCTTCAACTCGCCGCACGGCTGGTGCACGCAGTGCCGCGGCCACGGCGTGGTGCCGAAGCACCGCTTCCACCTGGATACCTCGCGCTATGAATCCGTGCTCGAGGCCGAGATGGATGCCGACCGGAAGATCGAGCGCATGGAGGACGAGGAACTGGTGGAGTGCCCGAGCTGCCACGGTGCCCGCCTGAATGAAGAGGCACGCGCCGTGCGCTTCCAGGGCACGAGGCTCGCCGGCCTGGCACGGCTGGCGGTCAATCATGCCTCGGAGCACTTCGGAAAGCTGACCATCGAGGGAGACCGCGAGCAGCTCATCGCGCGCGACATCCTGCCGGAGATCCGCCAGCGCCTCGCCTTCCTCCAGGAAGTCGGCCTCGGCTACCTCCAGCTCGACCGCTCGGCGCGCACGCTCAGCGGCGGCGAGAGCCAGCGCATCCGCCTGGCCGCGCAGCTCGGGTCGAACCTGCGAGGCGTGCTTTACGTCCTCGACGAGCCGACCATCGGCCTGCACCCGCGCGACAATGCGGCCCTGCTGGAAACCCTGGTCGCACTCCGCGACCGCGGGAACAGCCTGATCGTCGTGGAGCACGATGAGGACACCATCGCCCGCGCGGATCACCTCATCGACCTCGGCCCGGGAGCGGGCAGGCTCGGCGGCGAGATCGTGTATCAGGGACCACCGCCGAAATTGCCGGGCGATCCGACATCATCGGGAGGAAAACCGGGAAAGAAGCGCGGCAAGGATTCTTCACCGATCACCGATCACTCGGCACTGATCACTTCCCCGACTTACCGCGCCCTCTCGAATCCCATCATCCACCCGACCCGCGGAGAGCGGCGCGCGGTGAAGAAGGATCACCCCTTTGCCAAGATCACCGGCTGCCGCGCGAACAACCTGAAGGACGTGGAAGCCGCGATCCCGCTGGGGCGCCTGACGGTGCTGACCGGCATCTCCGGCTCGGGGAAATCCACGCTGATGCACTCATGCCTCGCCGTGGCGGCCACCTCCGGGAAGACGAAGGGCAGGAAGAAGGACGCGCCCTTCACGAAGGCCACCGGCTTCGACAAGCTGCAGTCGGTCTATGAGGTCGATCAGTCACCGATCGGCAAGACCTCGCGCTCTTGCCCGGCGACGTATGTAAAGGTCTTCGACGATATCCGGAAGCTCTTCGCGCAGCTTCCGGACTCGCGGGTCCGCGGCTACGAGGCATCGCGCTTTTCCTTCAATACCGGCGATGGCCGTTGCCCGGTCTGCGAAGGGAATGGCCGCGTGAAGCTGGAGATGGACTTCCTGCCCAGCACCTGGGTGCCGTGCGAGGCGTGCAATGAGATGCGCTACAATCCAGCGACGCTGGAGGTGCGCTTCCGCGAAAAGAACATCGGCGAGGTGCTGCGGATGACCATCGAGCAGGCGGCGAGCTTCTTCGACTCGCAGCCGCGCATCGCCGCGCCGCTGAAGCTGCTGGCGGATACCGGCCTCGGCTACCTGCAGCTCGGCCAGCCATCACCCACGCTCTCCGGCGGCGAGGCCCAGCGCATCAAGCTGGTGACGGAGCTGACGAAAGGCCGCGTCTCCGCGAAGAACCTCAAGACGCTGAACCGCACGAACCTCTACCTGATCGAAGAGCCGACCGTGGGCCTCCATCTGGAGGACGTGAAGCGTCTCATCGACGTGCTGCACCGGCTGGTCGACGAAGGGCACACGGTGGTGGTCATCGAGCACCACATGGCCGTGGCCGGCGAGGCCGACTGGATCCTCGATCTCGGCCCGGAGGCTGGCGAACATGGCGGCAAGATCATCGCGCAGGGACCGCCGGAGACGGTGGTGAAGTCGAAGCAATCCCGCACCGCACCCTTCCTCGCCGCGGCGCTCGCCGGCACCTTGCCAAGTCAGGCGAAATCATGATGAGGTCGGATGCCGTGAATCGCAGGCATGGGCCCTGACCTGAAATCAAAGCGCTGGATCGTGGCGAAGGGCCTGCTTTTCGCCTTCCTCGCCGCCTTGTCAGGAGGGCTGATCGTAACGGTGGAATTTCCGAATCCCCATCGGGCGATCCTGCTCGGCATCTGCGTGTGGGCGGCCTGCCGCTTCTACTACTTTCTCTTCCACGTGCTGCATGCCTACGTGGATCCAAATCTGCCGAGCGCGGGGGTGATGGATCTGGTGAAGCACTTGTTGAGGAAGCGGCGCGGTTGACGAGCCATCGGAAAACGAAAAAGCCGCGCAAGGGCGAACCCCTGCGCGGCCTGAATTTTCAATCACCGATCAAGCTCCGTTCTTTTCGCGGTTCTGGCGATTCTGCTGCTGGCGCTGTTGTGGACGCGCCTGCTGCTGAGGCCGGGCTTGTTGTTGCGGACGCTGGATCTGGCGCTGCGGTTGAGGCCGAGCCTGCTGCTGCGGGCGCTGGACCTGGCGTTGCGGCTGAGGGCGAGCCTGCTGCTGCGGACGCTGGACCTGACGCTGCGGTTGGGGGCGAGCCTGTTGCTGCGGGCGCTGGACCTGACGTTGTTGCGGCTGAGGGCGGGCCTGTTGCTGCGGACGCTGGACCTGCGGTCTTGCTTGCGAAGCGCGTTGCACAGCCGCCTGAGGCGCGCGTTGGGCCTGTTCCTTTGGCTTCGCCTGGCGCTGTTGTTGCGGCTGAGCTTGGCGCTGGGGTTGAGCCTGACGTTGCGGCTGCGGCTGAGCTTGGCGCTGGGGTTGAGCCTGACGCTGCTGCTGTGGCTGGGCTTGGCGCTGAGGCTGAGCCTGACGTTGCTGTTGCGGCTGGGCCTGGCGTTGGGGTTGAGCCTGACGTTGCTGTTGCGGCTGGGCCTGGCGTTGGGGTTGAGCCTGACGCTGGGGCTGCTGCGGGTTGCGCTGTGGCTGGGCCTGACGCTCGGTCTTTGGTTGGACCTGACGTTGCGGCGTGGCCTTGTCCCCTTCCGTCTTCGGCTGGGTCTGGCGCTCCGGTGCGGTGCGATTGCGTTGCAGCGGATTGGCCTTTTCACGATCCGGGGTGGCTTGACCGCCACGACCGGCCTGACCTTGGCCCTGTCCGGGGACACGACGCTCGCGCTCGGCTGGGGTGGCTTTCTGATCGTCACCGCCGCCGGCGTTACCGCGACCGGCTTGCCCTTGGCCCTGACCCTGTCCACGGCCTTGACCGGGAGTGCGGGGCTCGCGCTGGGCGGGGGTAGCCTTCTGGTCGTCGCCGCCGTTGGCATTGCCACGACCGGCCTGACCTTGGCCTTGCCCACGACCTTGGCCCTGACCCTGTCCGGGGACACGGCGCTCGCGCTCGGCGGGGTTCACGTTTTGATCATCGCCGCCGTTGGCGTTGTTACCGCGACCGGCTTGACCTTGACCACGTCCGGGCATGGCACCGTTGCCTTGGCCACGCTGGCGTTCGGCCAGATCACGGCCTTGGCCCTGACCACGACCGGCAGCGTCATCATCGCCACCACGGTTCAGAAGAGCGGCCCTGTTGCCACGCGCTTCAGGGCGCTTCGGCGGAGCTTCGTTCTTGGCGAATTGCTCGGCCTGACGACCCACGACGGGCGAGCGGCGGAGCTTCTCGCGGAAGACACCCTTGCGATCATCATCCCCGCGGCCTTGTCCGGCATTACCCGGACCATTGCGGTCAGCGATCGCAGCCACGGGCCTGGTCTCCATCTCACGACGCTGGCGGCTGAAGGCACGCATGTCCTGGCGCTCGGCGACGAACCGGTCACGACGCTCTTTGTCCACCTGACGGAATTTCAGGCCGCGGTCATTGTCCTTCACGAAGCCATCGAAGGGCCGGGCGAAGAGACGGCTGCGATTGCGATCATCCTCGAACTTCTCGTTCCGCAGACCCTGCATCACGGCCCAGGTGTGCGGCGGACGATAGCGGTCGTTGTCACGGAAGAAGTTGTAGTTGTCCTCGTGACGACGCTCCCATCCACGGTCGTGGCGGTGATTCCAGCGCTGGTAGGCGTAGATCGGATCATACCCGCGGCGATGATGGTGGTGCCAGCGGAAGCCCGAGTAGTAGCCCATGTCTGCATAGCGCGGGGCGTAGTAGTCACCGAAGTAGTAGTGGTGGCTGCGCGGGCGCACGAAAAGGTGGCTGTCGAAAACGCTGAGGTTCACGACCAGGCTCGGACGGTAGTAGTAGCCGGGGCTCGACCACACATTCCGACGGAAATGGACGGGTGCAAAGAGCACGCCTCGATTCACGACGGCATAGTCCCAGTAACCATCCACGTAGGTGTAGCCGCGAGGCGACCAGCAATAGCGCGAAGGCACCCAGGTCCAATTCGGGCGGAGGGCAAGCCAATAGCCGGGACGCCAGACGTAGCGCGAGCTGCTCCACATCCAGTTACCAGGCACCCACGAGTGGTCCTCCGAGGGCGCGGCGATGTTTGGGCCGGTGTCGATGCTCTTTGGCGGAGCTTCGGCAACGTAGTCCACTTCTTCGGTGGTGGTGTCGGCCCAGTAGCCGGCGATCCATTGGTAGCCCCCGTCGCCGAGGTCATTCCAATAGCCGGGCACCCATTGGCGACCCGGCGGGACATTTCGCCACACGCCGCTGATCCACAGGAAATCGCTCTGGTCGTCATCCCAGCCCCAGTAGCCCGGGATCCAGGTGACATTCTCGCCGTCCGGCTGCTGCTCGGGCGGGAGCTCCTCGATCGCCTCCGGCGGGGCGGAGCGGATGATCAGACCGGGCTCGGCTTCGAAACTGACCGACTCCGCGAATGCCTCGTGAACGGGGCCGCGCGTCAGCACTTCCACATCTTCGCTCGCTTGCGTCTGCTCCGTCTGGGCGGCTGCCGGCATCGGCAATACCACCGGCCCGGCTGCCGTAAAGGCGAGCAGGCTGCCGAGCATCGGAAAGTATCTTGGTTTCATTGTGTGTCCTCCTCTAGGTAAGGGTTACCGGGGCAGACGAGTGCCGCCAGGGATTCATTCAATCGCAATTCCCCGGCCAACCGGAAATCGCATCTCAAACGATTGATTGCCAGTGGTTTGACCGTCCGCAAAAATATCCCCGCGTGTGAGGGTTGCAAGATCCGGATTGCCGAATGCATTCCCATCCGGCGAAGTGGCAGCCATCATGCGCGTGGAAAAAGTGAAGTATGTCCTGTGGGCGGCCGACTGGCAGCGGTGCCTGAGATTCTACCGCGAGCTTTTCGGCGGGGAGATCAGCTTCGAGTCCGAAGTCTGGAGCGAAATCGTGGTGGCCGGGGCCACGCTCGGCATTCACGGCGGGGGCGAGGGAAAGCGGACCTGGACCGGGCTGTCCTTCCAGCTCGACGACCTGCGCGCGGGCATAGTCCGCCTGCAGGAATGCGGCGGCACGCTCGCCCGAGAGCCGGAGGACACGCCGGAAGACCCGCTGCACCTGGCCATGTGCATCGACCCCGAGGGAAACGAATTCATGATGACGCAGCGGCGGCATTGAGGAAAATCACCCGCGCGGTGTAACCACGGGGCCGGGAATCGTCAGGAATGGACGTGACTGCAAATACCTGCCCCACCTGCCAGCGTCCCCTCCCGGCGGATGCGCCGCTCTGTCCCGTGTGCGCGCTGCTCGGCGCGAGCGCGAAGGAAGATGCCCCAACTGCTGGCATGCCCCCTCTGGAGGAGATCCAAGCCGCCTTCCCCGAGCTGGAGGTGCTGGAGTGTATCGGCCGCGGCGGCATGGGCATCGTTTACAAGGCACGCCAGCCGCACCTCGACCGGCTGGTGGCGCTGAAGATTCTCGCGCCCGAGTTGGGTGCCGATCCCGGATTTGCGGAGCGCTTCTCGCGGGAGGCCCGCACGCTGGCAAAGCTGAGCCATCCCCACATCGTGGGCATCCACGACTACGGGCAGCGCGGCGACCACTGCTTCCTCACGATGGAGTATGTGGATGGCGTGAACCTGCGGCAGGCGATGCGCGCGGCACGCTTCACCCCGGAGCAGGCGCTGGCCCTCATTCCGGATCTCTGCGGCGCACTCCAGTTCGCCCATGACCACGGCGTGCTGCACCGCGACATCAAGCCGGAGAACATCCTCATCGACACGCGCGGTCGGGTGAAGCTGGCCGACTTCGGCATCGCTCAATTGATCGGCGAAGGGCCCGGCCACCTGACTCTCACGGCCACCGGCTCGGCACTCGGCTCCGCCGCCTACATGGCCCCGGAGCAGATCGAGGCGAGCGGCGAGATCGACCACCGCGCGGACATCTACAGCCTCGGCGTGGTCTTCTACGAGATGCTCACCGGCGGACTGCCCCTCGGACGCTTCCCGCTACCGAGCGAAAAGAGCACCGCCCCCGCAGGCATCGATGACGTGGTACTGCGCGCCTTGGAAAAGGAACGCGACCGCCGCTACCAGAGCGCGGACGCCGTGCGCTCCGGCATCGACGGCGCGTCGACTCACAAGCCGACGCAACCGGTCAAGCGGGCGGCTGATTCAATGGAACAGCAACGCCGCATCACGCGGTGGTCGCTCGGACTGTCGGGTGGCGGTCTCATCGGCGCGATGGTGGGCCTGGTGACGAGCCCGGTCATCCTCGGCTTCGGTGCCGTCGCCTTCATCATCGGGATCATCGGCTGCTGGTGGTTGGTCATCGGGATGAAATCCGGGCGCTACCGGGTGGAGCATCGCACGCTGCTGCTGGGCACGGCCATCCTCCCCGTGCTGGCAGGGGTGGTGGGGTGGCTGGTCGTTTCTCAGGTGGCGTATTTCCCGGACGTCATCTACTCCGAGCAGCCCTGGCCACTGCTGTGGATCCTCGTTCCCTTCGCGATGGCCGTCCTTCTCTGCAAGCTGCCACTGAGACTGGTGGCCCTGCGTCCCGGGGAAGATCCGTCACGGCGTGTCCGCCGCTTCCGGCGCTGGGCACCCGTGCTCGGGACCGGCACCCTGCTGCTCAGCCTGCTCATCGGCAAGCACCTGAAGGCGCAGCTCGACCCGCTCGCGAAGTACCACAGCGCTTCCTTCATCTTCCGCGACGCAAAGACCTACGGCTCCCTGAGCGAGCGCGACCTGGCCGCGGTGGAAGCAGCTGCGGCGCGGGCTGCGGGCGAATACGCGGCATTCTATCAGATCGAGTTTCCCGTGCATGGCCTGGACATGCTGAGCATCGGCTTCACCGACCGTGGCCGCTGGTCGAGCGAGCGCTGTGAGCAGCACCACGCCTCCTTTAGCCAGAGGCTCCGCGCCTCATTGCCCGAGCGCATCCGCATGGACCGCGCCGGGGATGGTGCCCGGGCCGACGACGTGAGCAGCCTGCTCATGAAATTGCAGGGCTATGGCATGGAGGCGATCACCGTTCTCTTCGGAGCCGGGGCGATCCTCATCATCTTCTCCGGAAAGCGCGCGACCATCGTCTGCTTCATCCTGGGGACGATATCCGTGGTCGCACTGCAAGTCGCTCCCTCCTGGCCGACGCCGTCCATTCTCCCGCCGTCCTTGGAGGGCCGGCCAGCCCTGCCGGAACTGCCAGCCTTGGAAAACGATCTCTCCACCGCGGAGCTGATGCTGGACTCGCTGATCCGCGCGGCGAAGCGGAAGGACCGTGAGGCCGTCCTCAACGCCTTCGCACCGGGAACCCTCTCCGAAACCGACCTGGCCGCCCTGCCACAGATGATGAAGGTCATCTCGAACTGCGACCAATCGCGCCCCCACGTGAAAGGGAATCTGGGATACATCACCGTCTTCCTCAAGCGCTACGGAACCCAGAGGAACATCGCCGTCTCAATGCCGCTCCCCATCGCCAGCAAAGATGGAGAATGGAGAATCCACGGGGATCTCTCCGATACCATCCGGCAGATGGTCGAGTGGGATCGCGAGGCGGAATTCGCGCACGACTAAGCCGATGAGCGGAGCAGCCATCCACTCCACCCGCTGGACCCTCGTCCGCCGCGCGCAGGGCCGGGGCGAGGAGGCGCGGGCGGCCCTGTCCGAGCTGTGCACGATCTACTATGAGCCCGTACTTCACTTCACCCGCCGCTGGTGCCACGGGAGCGAGGACCGGGCGAAGGACCTGACGCACGCCTTCTTCGAGGATCTGTTAGACCGCGGGCACCTCGGCACGCCCGACCCCGCGAAGGGCCGCTTCCGCAGCTACCTGCTCGCCGCGGTGAAGCACCACCTGCTGCACCAGCGGGAGCGGGACGCCGCGGCCAAGCGCGGGGGCGGCGCGGAGATCACGCCGCTCGATGACGCTGTCGAAAGCGCCGCCGCCACCGTCCTTGCCGAATGGGAGCTGGAATACGACCGCGCCTGGGCTCTGGCCCTGATCCGCCGCGCGCTCGATTCCCTGGAGGCGGAAAGCATCGCCGCCGGAAAACGCGAGCACTTCCACACCCTGCGCCCGTGGCTGGATGGTGGGCTGCAAGGCGACGCCACCGCGGCCGCCGCCACCCTGCAGCTCACCCCGACCGCGCTGAAAGTGGCCATCCACCGGCTGCGCCAGAAATTCCGCCAGCGGATCCGCGACGAGATCGCCTCCACGGCCGACCCCGCCGAAGTCGATGCGGAATTCCGCCATCTGGTGGAGGTGTGGGTGCGCTGAATGCAGACGGAATGCCCTCGTCTTCCCCCTTGCCACCCTGCCCCGCATTCGCTGGCATGGTTGTCCTGACCATGGTCTCGTTCTCTGAATCGGAAGGTAGTGCCCCGGCCGCGATCCGCAGCGTGCTGGTGCTGGGTGGCGGCAGTGCCGGATTGCTCGCGGCGCTCACGCTGAAGCGGCTGATGCCGGCGCTGGAGGTGACTCTGGTGCGCAGCTCGGAGATCGGGGTGATCGGCGTCGGCGAAGGGACCACGGCGGTCTTTCCCGCGCATTTCTTCGACACGCTGGGGATCTCCAAGGAGGAATTCTATCAGGAAGCGCAGCCGACGTGGAAGCAGGGCATCCGCTTCCTGTGGGGACCGCGCGAGGAGTTCTTCTACGACTTCGAGTTCCAGTACGACCAGCAGTTCCCCGGCACGCGGAAGGCCACGGGCTTCTTCGCAGCGGGAGATTGCGCGAATCTCTCGCAGGCCGGTGCCCTCATGGGACAGGGCAAGGCCTTCACGACCGGCCCGCTCAACCGGCCGGTGATCAAGGGCCAGTACGCCTTCCACATCGAGAATCACCGGCTGGTCACCTGCCTGGAATCGATCGCCGCACGCAGTGGCGTGACCATCGAGGACGATACGCTGGACCGAGCGGAAGTGGCGGACGGCAAGGTGACGGCGCTTCATTTCAAGAAGGGCGGTACCCGCACCGCGGACCTCTACGTGGATGCCTCGGGCTTCCGCTCCGAGCTGATCGGCAAGGCGCTGGACGAGCCCTTCAAGAGCTTCTCCGGCGGGCTCTTCTGCGACCGCGCGGTCATCGCCGGCTGGGAGCGCACGGACGAGCCCATCCTGCCCTACACCACCGCTGAGACGATGGACCACGGCTGGTGCTGGCAGATCGAGCACGAGACCTTCATCAACCGCGGGTATGTCTATGGCAGCGACTTCGTCTCCGATGACGAGGCGAAGGCCGAGCTGCTGGCGAAGAACCCGAAGATCACCGCCGAGCCGCGCATCGTGAAATTCCGCAGCGGCCGCTACGAGCGGAACTGGGTGGGCAACGTGGTGGCCGTGGGAAATGCCTCGGGCTTCGTCGAGCCGCTGGAGGCCACCGCCCTCGCGCAGATCATCTACGAGGCACGCTGGCTGGTGGAGTCGCTGCACGTCACCGGCGGATCTCCGGACGAGGCGATGAAGGCGAGCTACAACCGCATCGTGGGCGTGGCGTGGGACGAGATCCGCGACTTCCTCGCCTTCCACTACAAGTTCAATACCCGGCTCTCCACGCCCTTCTGGACGCACTGCCGCGAGCACACGAGCCTGGGGAACTACGAGGAGCTCTACCGCCTCTATCGCGAGGTGGGGCCCAGCCCGGCGCTGCTGGTGCATGCCGTGCCGAACCGGCCGAATATCTACGGCGTGGAAGGCTTCCTCGCCATGCTGGTGGGCATGCAGGTGCCCTACGAGCGCGTGCACCTGGCCGCGATGGAGGAACGCGAGGCATTCGACCGCCATCGTCAGAAGCTCTCGGGCGTGGCAAGGGGCGGCGTGTCCGTCCGCGAGGCGCTCGACGCCATCCGCAAGCCCGGCTGGCAGTGGACCTGAAACCGCACTCCCCCACGACTTTTTCCATGAACCCTCTTCGCAATCTCGTCGTCGCCGGCTCCGGCACCGATGCCCTGCTCGCCGCCGCGACGCTGAAGCGCGCGCTGCCAAACCTGCCCGTGATCCTGGTGCGCGACCCTCAGGCCGCCACCGGCCCGGCCGGTGAAAGTACGACGCCCTCCGTACTTCAGCATCTGGTCCACGCCGTGGGCCTGCAGGGGCCGGATGTCCACCTCCAGGGGCGCCCGGTGTGGACGCTCGGCTTCAAGTGCCTGTGGGGTGCCCGGGGCACCTTCTTCCGCTCCTTCGACGCGCCCTTCGCCGGGAATCTGTCCGGCTTCCTGGCCGCGGAGAAGGGCCTCGACGCGTCGTCGCCCGGCGCGGCGCTGATGGCGGCGGGCAAACTCTTCCCGCGCGATGGTGCCAATGCCTTCAAGCCGCTGGAGCACATCACCGGGCTCACCTTCAAGACCGAGTCGCTGAATGCCATCCTGCTGCGCGCGTGCCGCGTGGCGGGTGTGATCCTGCGCGAGGGAAAGGTGACCGGCTTCACCCGCGACCCGGACACGCTGCAACTGGAAGGCGGCGGCTCGATCACCGCGGATCTCTATGTCGATGCCACGGGCCGCGACGCCCACGTCGCGACCCTCGCGGGGAATGCGGCATGGACCGGCTACGATCTGCCCTGCACCCGCGCGGCCACCGTGCTGCGCCGCCGCGGCAGCGAGCCAATCCGCCCCTTCACCACGCTGGAGACGCTCGACAGCGGCTGGCGCTGGCGCGTGGAGCACGATGACTCGGTGGGCATGGGCATGGCGTGGAATCCGGGATTCACCAGCGACGATCAGGCTTGCTCCGAACTCGTGGCAAAGGCCGGCGATTCCTCGCTGGTCCCGCAGGTGCAGGCGTGGGACTGCGGCCATCGCACCGCCCCATGGACCGGGAACGTGGTGGCAGTGGGGGATGCGAATGGCTTCCTCGAGCCGCTGTCTTCCCTCCGCCTCGTCCACCTCATCCGCCACGTCCAATGGCTGCTGCGCATCCTGGTGGAGAATGACGGCATCATCGGCGAGCGCAGCCGCGAGCTCTACAATCGCGTGGCGGCCCAGGCATGGGACGAGACGCGCGACTTCCACGCCATCCACTACCGCTTCAATACTGCCAGCGACTCCGGCTTCTGGAAAGCGGCGCGCGAGACGAAGCCGCTTGCACTCGCGGAGCTGGTGGATCTCTACCAGAGCATCGGCCCCTCGCCGGTGCTGGAGTCCTGCATCCCCGGCTGGCCGGGCGTCGTCGGGCTGGAGTCGTGGATGGCCGCACTGCTCGGCCTCGGCGTGCCCTTCCGCCACCACCCGGAGATCCCGGCCAGCGAGCAAAAGGTCTGGGACTCCCACTGCGAACAGCGCCGCCAGCTCGCACGCCAGGCCGTACCCGCCGAGCTCTGCCTCGGCGCCGCGCGGAATGCCGTGAAGCCCGCACCGCGCGTGCCGCTGCCTTGAGCCTCCAGCAGCGCCCCGAATGTCGCAGGAACCTCAAACCGCTGAACCCGCTTCAACGCTCGAAGGCTTCCTCATCATCCTGTGCATGGTGTGCCCGGGTTTGGCGGCTGCCGTATTCATGCGCCTCGCGGAGCGATTGCTACTCCCGTCTTTCCAAGGCGGCATGACGGGGGTGGTGCTGCTCTTCCTGTGGTTCGCGTTCCTGCTCTTTTGCTGTGGTTTTGCTGGCTGGATCTCAGCTTCGAAGGTCGCCCCCCAGAACAGGATGCGGGAAGGCCTGAAGTCGGGCACCCTGATGTTCATGTTCCAATTGCCCCTCGCACCCGTTATCTGCGTACTTAGCTTCACGATCCTCGGAAGAATCTGAACACTCCGCGTCGCGTCACCTCGGTCGGATCACCGGCTTGTCCTTGGCTCTCGGTTGCCGACGCTCGGCGAAAAGCTGCTCTTTCGCACCCTGCTCCAAGCCATCGTAAACCACCCCTGTTAGATCCCGCAGGCGGGCCGCGAGACGCGACTTCGGATTCCAACTGTAAACCAACGTGCGCCCTTGCTGCTTGCTGACCAATGTTCCCGCACGCTCGAATCGCTCCAATTGCCGCTGGACGGCATCCAGCGATACCGCGAAATCCCGCGACACCGCCCGACCGTAGATCTCCCCGTGGTGAAAGACGGATAAAAGAACTGCCTCGGCAGCTTTCCCTCCGAAAAGATCCTGCAATGCCGTGGAGATCATGACCGGATAATTCGGTCATTTGACCGCGAAATCAAGTCGTCGAGCCGGGCTGCCATCGATGGCAGGTTCACTCAGCCAGCACTTGCCCCCCTCCCGCTCCGCGGCTTTCCTCGCGGCGTGAACCCACCACATTCGCCGCCCCGATCCTGGGCGGAGATCGACTTATCCGCCCTGCGACACAACCTGCGCACCGCACGCGAAGCCGCGGGCTGCGACGTGATGGCCGTGGTCAAGGCCGGGGCCTATGGCCATGGCCTCGAGGACATCGCGAAGGCACTTGCTTCCGAGGACATCGTCTTCTTCGGCGTGGCCAATGTCGGCGAGGCCCGCCGCATCTCCGACACCGGCGTGACCACTCGGATCTACCTGCTCGGCGCGACCTGGTCCGAGGAGCGCGCGGAAATCGTGGGCCGCGGTTGGACGCCGTGCCTTTCCTCGCTGGAGGAGGCGCGTGAATTCAACGCGCTGGCACGCGCCCATGGCAGCCGTCTGAAGGTCCACCTGGCCGTAGACACCGGCATGGGCCGTGGCGGCTTCGTCGCGGAGGGGCTGCCGGAGATCCTGACCGAGCTGGAAAAGCTGCCGAATCTGGAGATCGAGGGCCTGGGATCCCACCTGCCCTCGGCGGATGAGGACGAGGAATTCACCCGCGCGCAGATCGCGAAGTATGCGGCCGTCCTGCAATCGCTCGGCGGACCGGAGCGCTTCCGCTGGCGGCACCTCTGCAATAGCGCCGGCCTGCTGGGCTACGATGCCGGCGTCTGCAATCTCGCCCGCCCGGGCCTGATGCTCTACGGCATCTCCCCGCTGCCGGGCCACGAGGGCATCCTGCGGAATGTGATGAGCCTGAAATCCCGCGTCACCCTGGTCCGCACACTGCCCGCGGGGCACGGCGTGTCATACGGGCGGGCCTTTGTGACCACGAAGCCGACGCGCGTGGCCACCATCGGCATCGGCTACGGGGATGGCTACCCGCGCGCGGTCTCCGGCCATGGTGCCGAGGCCTTCATCCGCGGCCGGCGCTTCCCCATGCTCGGCCGTGTGACCATGGACCAGCTCATGATCGACGTGACCGGCAGCGATGTGGCCGAGGGTGACGAAGTGGAAATGTTTGGCCCGAATATCCGCGTCGATGAAGTCGCGGCGAAGGCCGGGACGATCTGCTGGGAGATCCTCACCGGAATCACGCCGCGGGTGGTGCGGGTCTATCGCTGACCGACCCGCACCACCTTTCCCCTCCCCCGGATCACATCCCCAGCGTCGCCCGCACGGGGAAGTGGTCGGAGGGATACACGCCGTTCTTCGAGCTGCGGATGATCTCGGACTCGGTGCCCTTCAGGTCCGGGGTGGCGTAGATGTAGTCGATCCGGGCGCTGTCCTTCACGCCGGTGAATTCATTGAAGGTCCCCGCCTCGCTGGCGGGGGTGTCCGGGTTGACCGTCTTCCAGATGTCGGCGAAGCCCGCATCGCGAATCGCCTTGTGGAGCGGGTCCGCCTCGGCGGCATTGAAGTCGCCCGTGATGATCACCGGCCCGGCCGCGCGGCGTGGGGCGATGCGCGAGAGGATCAGCGCGGTGCCCTTTTCCCGGGCCTCCGGCGAGGCGTGGTCGAGGTGGGTATTGAAGAAGTGGAAAGTCTTCTTCGTCTCGCGGTCGTAGAGCTTTGCCCACGTGCAGATGCGCGTGACGGTATTCCCCCAGGTGCAGGACGCGACCACCTCCGGCGTATCGGAGAGCCAGAAGGTGCCGCTCTCCTGAACGCGGAAACGGTCCGCCTTCACGAGGATCGCCGCGTATTCTCCCCGGTCGATGCCATCCTCGCGGCCCACGCCGATGACCGCGTAGCCGGGCAGGCGATCGGCGAGGTCATTCATCATCTGCGGCAGTCCCTCCTGCAGGCCCACGATGTCGGACTCGTCCTTCTTGATGAGTTCCGCGGCCTGGTCGCGGCGTGCGGTCCATGCGCGCTCACCCTTGTCGCCGGGAGTGATGTAGCGGAGATTGTAGCTCAGCACGCGGAGCGGCTTTGCTTCAGCGATGCCGATGGCGAGGAGACCGGCGGCAGCAGTGGCCAAGGCTTTCAAGGTCATGCCGGAGTGTGGCAAGTCCCGGAAAAGGCGCAACCACGGGGATGGGTCACGATTCTCCTATCCCATTCGTAGCGGGGCAACTGCGTTGCTCCGACTGGGTGAGGGGTAACCCGCCGCGGGAAATTAGAAAAGCTCACGGACACATTGGAAAAGTCAGTCCATGAGCCGTAACCGGCCTCCCCTCCGCTCCCGCCCCGCACGCCCCCTGCAACCCGCTTGCAGCACCTGTGCAGGCCCCACGCCCGTCGCTGCATGAGCGCCCTTTCTTCCTCAATTTTCTCACGCCGGATGAGAGATTGCCTGGCAGCATTTATCAGCCTTCGGCCCAATGGAGGCACCTGAGATCCGTCATCGCCGCATTGTTGATGGGATCGATGAACAAGCCGACCTGATTCGGAGTGATGAAGTCGGCCTTCGCGGCGCTGTAGATCTGCGTGAACACCAAGCCATCCGGGGACACATCGAAGACGATATTGGTGCCATTGTTGGTCACCCGAAATACCCACTGCGCTGGCATCGGATTGGTAAAGCCCACCCCAGGCAAGATGGCATCCATGGTTTTCTCCGCTCCCCCCATGGCGGACCAGGCCGTGGGACTGTTGAATTTCATAACGAAAAACGCGGCGTTCCGCATGGGGTAGAGGATCAGCTTGCCGGACGCCGATTCCCGCAGGGCGATGCCCATGCAGTGGTTGCCAGTCGATGGCAGACGGCACGAAAGCACGGCGGTATAGCTCCATGTCGGGGAGACGCTCAACGGCTTGAAAAGGCCACTCACCTGCTCACCCGAGCCCACCGCTGACTTCACCAACCGGAGATGCCCCTGCTGCCCGAGCACACCACCCGCGGCGATGTCAGTCGCCGTTGCTGTGCCCTGATTGACCCAGCCCGTGCTGAAGCTCGCGACGAGAGGAGCAATGAGCTGACCGCCCCCACCACCGAATGTCGCCTCCGGCGCACCGGCAGACGTGAAACCGAGAACCTTGCTCGCGCGGCTTGCAGCGCCAGGTAGCACCGGACTGGGCGGCGCTACTTCGGCGTCGGGAAAGCGGAGCGTGCGCGACGCGTCGGGTGCGCCCAGGGCAGCGCGGATGCCCGCGAGCGTGGCCGGATCGGCAGAGGTGATTTCAATGTCAGCCATGGTGATTAGATCGCTTGGAAATCGGGCTCGGTGATGACGTCGATGGTCGTGCCACTGACGTGCAGGATGGTCAGCCAATCGACGGCCCCGACCGCCGTGGACAGCGTGATCGCGGCCCCGCCCGGCGTCCGCACCGTCACACCCGCGGCGAAGGCCAGCGTGTGGCTCCCGCCCGCGCCCTGTGTCACCCGCAGCCGATGGACACCCGGTGCCAGGTTGACGAGCTCAAGCGTGCGATTCCCCGCCAGCGTGACCGCCGCGAATCCACCGAGGGCGAGATCCCATTGGATATTCGCAGCGTCCACCAGGGCCAGCGCGGTGAGGGATACCCCGCGGTCAAAGGTCTGCTTCGCGCCGAAAGCATTGGGCTGTCCTTTCCCGGCGGCCAGCAATGCATTGCGAATCGGTCCCACGACCGACTCGGCAGCTCCATTCAGTTCGATTGGCATGATGATTCAGGTGATGGGGTATCGCAGGACGCGGCCCTCATAGAGCAGCCGGTTGCCCTCGTAGGTGATAGCTTCTCCAGCGGTCCACACGAGGTATTCGCCGTCCCACATGAGGGGCTGGCCGTTGTAGAGGATCGCATTCGGCGGGCCGGTCGGGATCTCCAGCTCGGGATCGGGCGGCGGGTTGCTGCCCGGGTCGCTGCTGACCTGATCGACCAGCCACACGATGTTGTCCGCGCCGGATTGCCGGAAGCGCGCCACCAGATCCTTGTAGCCGAGCCGCTCCGGCGCACCGAGCTGGAGCGTGTGCTCGCCGGTCGCCAGGCGGATGGTGTGGCCGCTGACCAGCGCCCCCATGTTGGCCAGCTCCGGCAGCGTGCCGGAGACATTGAGGCGTTTGCCCAGGTGATGACCCGCCGGGATCTCCGCGGTCACGTAGCTGACCGATCCCTCGTAGGGGAGCCAGTCTTGCGTCGCGAGCAAGTTGGCAGCGAGCCCTGGCGGGGGCTGGACGAAGGCATAGTCCTCGGCCCGGATCAGGACCGTGTCAGCCGTCCACGCCGTCTTCACGAATGGCACCGAGACCGAGACCGTGGTGGACCACACGTGCTTGAGGCGCGCGGGCGGCGGTGAGTTCGTGATGAGGTAGGATTGGTAAGTGCCCCCCATCAGCTCATACCACTTTGGCGGCTCGGGCACCTCGGTCTGACCGGTGATCGTGTAGGTGGAGATCGTGGCCGTCACCCGGGCCATCACGTGCTCGATGCCGTCCTTCGTCCACCAGTCGCGGGGCTCGCCGCTGGTCAGATAGTGCGAGTAGGCCAGCGGGATCTCGTTGCCCTCGGCGTCCGTGATCCGCGTGTCGATGCCCGATAGGCCGAACTTATACCCGAAGTGGAAATCCAGCTCCTCCCACAAGCCGACACGGGTGAACACCGGCACCGCACCGCTCGCGCGCAGCCGCTCGTCATACCGCCACAGCATCTCGATGGGCACCTGACCCGCGGACAATGCCGGAGCCGACCGCACCGTCACGCTGTCCGTGAAGTCCTGCGGCAGCACGTCCCACACCTTCTCCGGCCCGCTGACCACGACGGGTTGCCGGACGGGCAAGCCGCTCGATGGCACGCCCGCCTTCTGTTCGGCCCACACCGCCTTGCGCACCATGCCCACCGTTTCCCGCTTCGCGGAATAGACCTTCACCTCCTCGGCCTTCAGATCGAGCCTTGGCGAGACTCGCAGCCGCGGCATCACCGCCGCCGGAGTGATGGTCAGCGTCTCCGCTGCCACCCGCCGCTGCATGCAGAGGGCCGGGTGCCCCACGGTTGCATAATCGAAATACACGATGCCATCCGCCAGCCATCGCATCACGCTCGCGACCGCCTCACCGATTGGCATGTCCCGCAAGCTGAGGCGAGGCACGGCGAAGGCCGAGGCAATCGTCCCTTCGGAGATCGGCGCGCCCTGCTCGATGGCCCGGGCGATGAGCGCGATGAGATGGGTGCGCGGAGATCCCGTGGGAAACACGAAGACCGACCGCTCCTCTTCGTTCCCTGCCTGATCCTCCATCTCGCTGGAGAGCAGGAGCTGCTGGAGCCACCACCACGGGCCACTCACCTTGATCCGCCAGCCGTAGTTACCCGCGGAGAGATCCGGGTCGCGAGCGATCACGATGCCCGTAAAAAAGCGGATCCCGTTTCGCAGCAGCGTGATCCTCTGCCCTAGATCCGGCAGCAGCGTCCCGGCGGCATCTCCCAGGCTCGACAGCCACACGCCCCATTCCAGCGTGTCAGCCGCGAGCGATTGAAAGCTGACCACCGCGCCCTCCGCGTGCAGATCCGCAAGCGTGTGCGCGCTGGCATCGACCGTCTTTCCGGTCTGCCCGGTGATTGTCCATTCGACCGGCATCAGCGTGAGTAGGCGTTCCTGATGTTTCCTTCGACGGTGGTCATCCTGCCTTCAAAATCCGTGAGGCGGCCCGTCATGATGGAGATTACATTCACAGACCGCTCCATGGTCGTGAGCATCCGCTGATACATCTCACCGCGCTTCCGGTCACCGGCGTCCATCTGCCCGATGAGCTGCTGGAGCAGGAGACGGGTTTGATCCTCTTCGCCTCGCTGGAGGCCATTCTCCAGGATCGCTTTCAGCTCGTCGGCTTTGCCTTGGACCTTGGGAGAGGATGCAGCATCCCCCAGCGATTCAAGCACGTCATCCAGCAGCTTCGTGATCCGTTCCGCCGCTTGCTGCTCCGCTTCCCGAACTGCTTGCTGCGCGCTCACGCGGTCACTGGCCAACTGTTGGTTCTCGCGGTCCGCCTGTGCGGCGGCACCTCTTTCCTGGGCCAGTGTGGACGCTTGTTCCGCGAGCTTGAGAGAGGATGTCTTGGCGGTGATCTCCTGCTCAGCGGCCACCACTGAGTCCTTCATTTTCGCAATGTTCTCCACCAGCTTCATCCCCTCACTTTCAAGCGCATCGAGTCCCCTCGGCGAGCCACCAGTGGCTTCCAGACCTGAAAGCCTGTCTGATGCAGCAAACATCTTTTCGAGCGCGGCGATCATGAGGGTAGCCCGGGTCTCTTGGTCTCCCGTTCCCGTCGCCTCGCCTAGCCTCCTCTCTTTCTCAGCCGTTTCACGAAGCCGCCCGAGGACAGCCGAATCAGCCTCCACACCGAAGACGTTGAGCTTGTTCCAAGCCTGCTGCGCCTGAAACAGCGCGGCCTGGGCTTCGTTGAGTTCGTGCCGCTTCCGCTGCTCCTCCTTCAACATCCGTTGGCGCTGCTCAAGATCGTCGAGAGCGTCCAGTGCTGCGACGCTCTTGAACATCGCGCTTGCCAGATCACGCTTGGCCGCCTTCTCGGCTTCAATGGCCGCAGTTTCATCAAGCTTCGCCAAGTCGTTCGCACGGGCAATTTCTCTCTCCCTCGCGGCCTTCATGATGGCGTCCCGCTTCTCCGCCGCCTGATCTGCGGTCAGCTTGCCGGATCGGAGATCGGCGTCCACCGCACCGAGGGAGCCTTGGGTGATGGCACCATCCAATTCCACCTCGGCCTTGATGCGATCCTTCATCGCTTGGATGTTCGCGCGGATGCCTTCGGTCTGGAGGCGGAACGCGGTGTCTTCTTCCTTGAGCGGGCGGGCGAGATCAGCCGTGTTCATCTCCTCGACCTGCTTGCGGCGCTCACGCAGCGTCTTCAGTTTTCCGGCCAGCCTTTCGGCGGCTTCCTCAACTGCCTTGATTCCTTCTTCGGCAGTCTTGCTATTGCCGAGCCTTTCCCAGAGCTGCGTGCCCGCGACGGCCACGAGCGAGATCACGCCGGCGAGGCCCGCGCTGCCGCCGAGCATGGCGATCAGCGTCGGGATGTTGTTGAGGACGCCACGAATACCGTATTGGGCGTCTTCGAATGCGCGTGAGAATTCCAGGACGGCCGCCCCGCTGTTCGCGCCGCCACCGCTCGTGCGGACACTGCCAGCTAATCGGCGTGCCTGCTGGTCTGCATCGGCGAGCGCCTGCCGAGCTGCCCTCACCCGGGCGGCCATGTCCGTGAATGCCTGGCTACCCACCGGCAGATTCATCAGCTCGCGCTCAAGCCGGTTCACCTCGGCAGTCAGCGCGGAGATAGACCCGGCGGCGGGCCGGGCCGAGCGCTCCACACGGCTGGCCGCATCCGCCGCATTGCGCAGGTTGGCGGAGATCGTCTGTGTCCCGCCACTCGTGCTCGTGCCCAGTGAATTGACGGCATCGCCCAGCTCCACGATGGCTTCGGTCGTTCCCGCTGCCGCCTCGCCCGCACCGTTCAGGTTGGCCTCCAGGGTGGCCGTGCCGCCGCTGGTCGAGGTCCCCATGGACTCGGCGGCATCCGTCACCGATATGATTGCCTCCTCGACTTCCTGCACGCCCGAGGGGTCGCCCGTCGTTCGCAGGTTGAAGGTGAATTGCATGCTCTCTGCCATGGTCGTGCTCGTGAATTGTTAGGCGTCCACCGTCACCGGCAGTGCCGCTTGGATTTGATATCGCTTGATCACCATCGCGTCCGGGCCGGGCAGCTCGGGCGTGGTGGATGGCATCACGGCGGGTGCATAGATTGTGACCTTGCCGCCACCGGTGATGATTAGCGCGCCGGTCAGCGTCGGAGGCAGGCAGTCGAGGAAAGCGGCCCACATGTCGCTGGCGCTCGCGGGCTCGGCGATGGTCGCGAAGCTGATGTCTACCAGCACGCCACCGAGCGGTTTGATGAAGCCATCAGCCAGCCCGATGCCATCGGGCTCGTAAAGGTTCTGCCTCGCGACCAGGCGAGGCAGCGTCTCAAGCCAGCCGCCCGCGTCCACCAGCACGATGGCCGGTTGACCCGCGGGGATGAACTCGATCTTGCATGCGGCGCTGATCACGGCTCCACCTCCACGATCCTGATGGTCCCATCGTCGATGCTGCCCGGTGCCACCGGCACACCCGCGGCATTGATGCTCACGGGCAGGCTGGGGATCTTGAGCACCACATGACCACCATGGCCGTGGTTATAACTCACCTCTCCCTTCGCCTGCATCGGGACGTAGATGGTGCGCGGCGTGATCTCTCCCACCCGACGCCACAGGAACACTCCAGCGGCCCGTCCGAATTCGATGGTCCGTGGCCCCGACGTGGAGGATAGTCCCGACCAGTTGCCATCGATCGCCGCGGGCGGCCAGATGTGCCGCACGAAAGTGCCGGTCGCGCCGACCAGCTCCGTCGTCCCGGGATGCAGGGGCTCCCATACCCCGAGCGGTTGCGCGTCACGCCATGCGAGGACTTCGATGCCCACCGCGTTGGTCACGACGACCGTGCGCCACGCGGAGCAGATGAAGGATGTGCCCGGACCGGCTGCATCCGCCGCATGCGTGATGTTGAACTGATGCGGCTCCTCGTCATCGTCGCCACTCTCGGGATCGCGCGGCGCGCCGATGGTCACGAGATCACCCGCGCTACCACCCGGGCCGCTGCCCCCTCCGCCCGGCGTCACACCGGTCACCGGATAATAGCCCGGTGGCACACCGGGGATGATCACCTCGACGATGGTTCCCGGGCCGATGCCACTGCCCGGCGGAATGACGACCGTGATGCCACCGCCCGGCGGGTTATACCACCCGCCGCCGATGGTGATGCCGTCGCCGATGGTGACGGCCATGCGGGTGCAGCGGAAGGACCACTCATGCACGCTCTCCGCAAGCCCGGTGTCGGTGGCCGGCTCGTGGGTCGAGGACAGCAGAGCGGCCCGGAGCAGGAGGCCAGGGCCGACACGCGGACGGATCTCGATCACGCCCGCCACATCGCCACCCCATGGCCCGGCGGCGAGCTGGGTGGAGCACTCCTGCCACGAGTCGGCATCGCTGTCATGACCGACGCGCTTGCCAAATTCGACGCGGCGACGGCGGTTGCCTCGCGCCGATGGCGTGGAGGACACCGCGAAGTCAAAGGTGCCGATGGCCGAGAGCTGCGCACCGTCGATGGCAAGCTCCCGGTCCATCAGATCGTCAAAGTCCAGTATCACCCGCGGCGATGAGCCGAGGGGATTCCAGGTGATGCGCCATGACGAGTGCCTCATTGCGTGATCGGATCAGCGGTTACTCTTCCGCGCCGCTGACGAAGGTCTCCAGCGCGGCGGTGGCGTCGCCCAAGTGCTCGATGCGCCACACCGGTGAACCCGGCTCGCTGCTGTCGTTCGGTGCGGTCTGGATCGTCAGACGGACGTGGAACTCCGCGAGGGTGATCAGCGCTTTGTCGATCTCGTTCTCGCGCTTGAGGCGCACCCATCCGTCCTTGTAGCGCGCGTTGTTCGCGAAGATCGGCTGGGAAGCTCCGGCGACGATCTCTTCCGCAAGGCCAAACATCAGCGAGTCGAAGAGCGTCCCCGCGAAATCAACCATCGTCAGGTTGAAGGCATCAGCCAGCACCTGCCTGTCCGTGCGTTGGACGTATTTCTTCTTTTCAGGGCTGAACCACTCGCGCTGCCGCTCCTGGGTGGTCGGGTCGTAGGCGGCGCTGGTGATGCGACCGAGGTTGTAGTCCGTCCAGTCCGCATCGTCCGCAGGCTTGGCGGTTGGTCCGGTGATCTCCGGGTCCATGAGAGTGCCGATGTTCGATCCGTCCGGGACGAAGTAGGCACTCGCGCCCGTGATGCGCTCGGCAAGCAATCCAAATTTAGAAGCCATAGGTCGTAGGTGTGATGGTGGTGTCGTTGCGTGTTAGACGCCGTCGATGCTGACGGCGGGCGGGTTGAGGTTGTTGAGGGCACGGGCCTTCTCGGCGGGCAGTTTCAGCCGGTGCCCTTTGGCGAGGCGGAGCTTGCCGACCTGCGTGCCGGAGATGAGCACCGTGCAAAGGAGCTGCACATCGCTTGCGGGCGTCGCTGCGGGAGGATTGTCGTCGTCGGATTCGGTGTTCATGGATCTGTTGGCGGTGGGATCTGAGGGGTGCTTTGCGCGCATACGAGGAGGCGCGTCTTGAAGATGGTTTGGCGGACCGGCAGCGGCTGGTTGGGCACCATGGCGACACCGTCGAATCGCAGGCCGTTCGCGTGGTCCCCGCTCCGGCCCAGCAGGTTCCCCTGAAGCAGGACGACCATCCGTTGCCACGCCACATCGCTGGCTTCGTCGGTCTCTTCCGGTCGCGTGGGCGTGCGCTCGATGATGTTGACCGCGATGGTCACTTCCATGAGCGCCACCTTGCTATTCTCGTTGTTTCTCTGCGGGTCGGCAGTTGGCGTGTCGATGACCGCGCATCGGCCGTGCTCCGCCGCGGAGACAGCGGTGTTGACCGCGTTCCAGATGTCGGCGCGGCGCGAGATGATGACCTGCTTTGCAGTGAAGAGCCCGGCATTCACCAGCACGTCACGGATCGCAGCGCGGAGATCGTAGAGTGTCGTTGTCATGATCCACCTCCCAGCGCATCGATCCAATCCTCCGCCTCCTCTTGGAGCGCGCGGATGATGGTTGCTTCGTCAGGCAGGGCCGTCGCATCGCGCGGGATCGTCACCTCGTCTGCCAGGTAATAGACCGGACGGATCGCCGTGCGCGCTGCGAGCGGGATCGTGTTGCCCGGGCCGGGCTTGTTGGTGCGTCCCGTCGTGTTGGACAGCAGGCTTTGCGTGCCCTTTCGACCGCCTCGACCGCCGCCTTCCTGCTCGAAAAGGAGCGGGACATTGGGAATGGAAAACAGGTCCCCGTGCTTCTGCTCATACTCCGCGGCACGGAGACCGTGCGCCTCGGGCACAAGCGGAATGGTGATCGCCTTCGCCACCTTCGGTTTGATCGTGCCGCCGAAGATGTGGATGCGGACATTCTGGCCTGCCTCGCCGCCAACGGTGACGGTCGCACCTTCCTCCGTCACGGAGGTGATGCCGGTTTCCTGCGCGGCCTTCGACCAGAAGTTGGTGCGCGGTCCCTTCAGCTTGTTGCCTTTGCGATTTTTGGCGCGCCAATGGCCCTGCACCACCTCGACGTAGCGGGTCGCCAAGGCCTGATTGAGTTCGGTGCGGTTGACGACCTTGTCCCCGATATCGACGAGGAAAGCCTTCGCGCCTTTGTCACCCGCCACAGCGGTCACCTTGATCATCGGCCACCTCCTTTCGGGCGCGGGATGATATCGTAGGTGAAGGGCTCGCCGGTCGCATCGGCGAAGTCGCGCGTGCGAGCCTCGGCATAGGTGCGGGCCGTGCGCAGCGGCGAGTGGAATCCCGACACGACATCGCCGTCAGGATCGCGGATCAGCACGACGGCATAGTCATCATCCGGGCCGCCCATGCTGGGCATGCCGTAGCCGAGCAGCTCGCCATTGCGAGCGACCGGATTCTCGCCCGAGAGCTGCACGAGCTCGTCCAGCGACTGCGAGACCAGATCCTCGCGCCACACCAGCACGTGACCATCTTTCCACTCGGCGCGCACACCCGGCATTGACCGGGCTGCAGCGATCAACGGCTGCGCATCCGCCTCAGTGATATTCTCATGGAAGAGCCGCTTCCGCCCGTTGCTGACCGCGGCTAGCTGCGCGAGGTAGGAGTAGCGGACGGCGGCTGCTTGATCACCGGCAAAAAGCGCTTCGGCAGCATCCGATTCTCGTCGAAGTCGGCCAAGGACTCCCTCGCCGCTGTCGAATGCGGATCGAGCACGCGCCCGGAGGGCTTCGCGGAGTGAGGCGTCGGTTTCTTGCCAGTGGACATCGGAGGCGGAGGAATTGGTTGCAGTGTGATACACGGCTTGGTTGCCGTCAAATCGGATGGAGTCACCCAGCTCGCTGCGGAGCCGCTCGTAGGCGTCGGGCTCGGAGAGGCCCATGCTGACGCGGAGGCCGGTGCCCAGGGCGGGCGACGGCGATGCGGGCGACGCGGGAGCACCAGGAGCTGAGGGAGACGTGGGCGGGCGGCGCGGCGACGTGGGAGCGGACGGCGATGCAGGAGCGGTAGGAGCAGCATCACCCTCCTTGATCACACCCAGCTCCAGCGCATCACGGCGGCGGATGCTCTGGAGCACCATGCCGGACCCGTAGGCGAATGGAGGATATGGCAGCTTGAATTGCGAGATGGCCCGCCAGATCGGATCGGTGACCAGGGCAATCATACGGCCCGGTGACCGTGGGTAGTCGAGGTTGCTGCCCGGCCCGCCGTAGAACTTGCCACCATGCTCCTGCCAGATCCGCGGCCAATCGCGCTCGTGCATGCGTTGCATGCCGCGGATCAGCTCCTGCGCGGGAGCACGGCGGAGGCCCACGTCGGACTTGCGCACCTTGTCCGCGGCATGGCCCCGGGCAATCGCGAGCTGCATCTCCCAGATCAGGGACAGGCGACGTGAAGAGCTGAGATCCTGAAGACCGCCCCGCTTCTCCGGGTCGGGCTGATAGCCCGCGCGGCGGAGGATCTCCTGCATCTCCAGAACGAAGCGCCCGCGCTCCATCACCCGGCCACCGGCGGCGACCGCATCACGCTCCTGGCGCACGGCCTGAAGGATGCGCCGTTGCATCTCGCCGAGGATCACTTCGTCAATGACCCGCGCCGACCAGAAGGAGACGCGCCGGATCTCTTCCGGCTCGCGCTCCCACTCCGCCGACGACAGCAGGGAGCCCAGCGGTGTGCGGTTCCCGAGGGAAGCCACCGCGTCCGGCAAAGGCGTTGCTGTCGAGAAGTCGATCACGGTTTGTGGCGTCCGTCGTCGGGACGGATGATCAGCTCGTGGTAAACGGAGGTGCTGCCATCGGCGGCGTGGCCGATCCCGTTCTTCCGGCTCACCGGCTTGATGAGGCAGTCGCGGAAGAGCAGCCGGTTGGCGGGCGTGTCGTCGATGGTCAGGATCCAGGTGCCCTTCAACTGGTCGAGGCCCTCCTCCCTGAAGCGGGCGAGATCGTCGATGGTCCATGCGCCGTAGCGGGCCTCGCCGGTCGTGTAGGGCGGATCACAGAAGAAGACCGCGGGCTTCTGATCGTAGAGACGGATGCAATCCTTCCAGTCGAGGTTCTCGATGACCACCTTGTCCAGGCGGCGATTCATCGCGCGGAGCAGTGCCAGCTTCCCCGCCTTCGATGAGAAGGCCGCACCGGCACCATTGCGCGAGCGTCCGAAGTAATCGGGAGCGCCGCCAAAGCCGTTCTTCATCCGCATCATCCACCGGGCGGCCCGCTGGATATCGGTGAGCCCGCGCTGGGCCTTGAAGTCCGCGAACTCCTGGCGGCTGTTGAGGCACCAGTCCAGCTCCCTCATCAGCTCTTCCAGATGCCACTTCACGATACGGTAAAGGTTCACCAGCTCGCTGTCCGCATCGTTCACCACCTCGGCCTGGCTCGGCTTCTTCGCGCAGAGGAGGGCACCGCCGCCGCAGAAGAGCTCCACATACATCTTGTGCTCCGGGATCAGCGGCAGCAGCTCCTTCACGAGCCAGCGCTTGCCACCCTGCCAGGCGACCACGGGCTTGGGTGATCCGGGGACGGGCGGTGCCGGTGTGCGGACGACGGACGCAAGCGTCTCCAGGAGGATCGCGAGATCCTCATCGGGAAGAGCGGAACAATTGATGTCAGGAGTCATGAAAGGGATCAGCGGCCCAGGGGGGGCAGGGAGCATTGCGGGCAGGGATCGGTGTCGGTATCGGTCCGGCTGGGCACCCACCCCATGCCGTGGCAACGTGGGCAGACAGAGATCTCGACGCGACGTGGCGGAGCGGGCTGGAGACCGACCTCGAAGGGGGGCGAGGCCATCGCCTCACCGCGGGCAAGACTGAGGGACACACTTTCCACATCCGCGCGGCTCGGCATCACCGGGGCTTCAACTTCCAAGGGCGTGGGCAACACCGCCGAGTGCATGTCGATGCGCACGCGGGCGACACGACCGTCAGCAAAGGGAATCCAGAGGGTGGCATGATTGGGTGTCATCGTTAGATGCCGTCCTGCGAACGGCGGGTGAATTGACGACCGCGAGCATAGATCCTCGGCGTGGCATGGGGCTTCTCGCCGGGCACTTCGGTGGGCACGGCATCGGGTGCGGGCTGCGGGCGGATCTTCCCGGTGGCCACGTCCTTCATGAAGGCCTCCGCCTTCTCCCAATCATCCTTCCTTGCTGGCCCCGGATCGTATCCGGGGATCGTGATCAGCGTCCGCCAGCGGATGATGCTGAGCGCCCGGGCACGGAAGCCCTGCGGGATCTTGGTCGCATCCGCGCTGAGCGAGTTCTGGCTCCAGGTGGCGATGTAGCCGCGCACCTCCGCGATTAAATCGGAAATGATGCCGGGAAGCCGGTCCGGCCGCCCCGCCGCCGTGGAGACCTGGGCAAAGTCCTCGCGCTCCACGAGCGTCATGCTGTCGAGGACTTCGTCTTCGGTGATGGTGACCCAAGGCTCAGGCATGGAATCGGTGGGTGGATGTGTGGTGGATCGGTCGTGCTCTCGATGGAGAGGCGGGCGGGAAAAACCCAAAACCCGCCCGCCTCCCGGATCGAAGGCAGGGCCTTGCGATGATCTATCAGGCGACCGCCACGGTGGCGCGGTCCACCGCTTGCGAGTTGGTGACCTGGACATCTTCAGACCAGTCGAACTTGGCGACCTCGCCGCGGCCGTCTTCCTTCTGGTAGGAGCCCGGAACCATCCATTGCCCCCGCAGGCGGAAGGTCTTCATGAAGGACGGATCGCGACGGGTGGGATTCGCCATGCGGGCAAAGATCAGGATGTCGCCGTCCATCAGGAATTCGATGTCTTCCGGGAGTCCCTCCGGGGCGTCGTCAAAGCACATCAGGCTCATCTGCACCTCGGGCTTCGCGATCAGCATCTCCGCGATGTTGTCGAGGCTCGGCACCGCGAACTTGCTATTGCCGCCCGAAACGAAGCGGCCTTTGACCGAGGGGTGATTCTTGACGACCCGGTAGGCACCCGCGCCGAAGATGATGCCGATACCCATGAGCGCGCCATAGCGGGCCGCCTTGACGACCTGGAGGATGCGCTTGTCCAATTGGTCGATCACATCGTCCCCGCCTCCAATCGACAGTGCGGTGCCCGCGCCCGCGGCTGTGAGGGCGAGGTCGATGACTTTCTTTTCGTGGGCGAGCGACGCGGCGGCGGCGACCATGTCGGCACCTTCCTGCATGATGTTCTCGATGTCGGCTGTCTCCAGCTTCTCCAGATTATCGACCGGGAAATCGAGCGCGTTGGGTGCGCAGTTGTAGGTCCCGTCCGCCGCAGTGAAGCCGAGCTGCGTGGCGGCACCGCCGAGGGCGCGGAGCGTGTTCGGGATGCGGAAGCGGTGCTTTTCGTCGTAGATCTTGAAGCGGCCCGTGGAGGTGCCGACCTGGACCGGAGGAGCGATGAAGCTGGCGACAGGAGACGCCGCGGACTGTGCCGCGCCTTGGGCGTATTCCTTGATGAGGGGATTGCTGCCGATGGAAGCGAGTTTCATGGAAGTGATTTGGTGATGCTAGGTGGTTGAGTTGGCTCGGATGGGGCCGGACGGATCAGGCCACGACTTGCGGGCCGGGATTCGGCAGCAGGCGGCAGAGGACGAGCTGCTCATCCACGCCCTTTTCCTCCGCGCGGAGGAAAACCCAGTAGGTATCGGCGGTGGCCGGCACGGTGCGGACCTTGCCATCGTTCGCGCCATTGATGGCCGCGAGCGTGAGCTTGTCGCCGGGGTTGCAGGTGCCATCCAGGCGCACGCGGACATTGCGGTCGCGGCTCAGGGCGATGACGGTGACATGAGACCCGTCCGGGCCTCCGTCGAGCAGGAGGTAATCGGCCTCCTCATGCACGTCATTGGGGAGCTGCACCTCCGGCTTGCCGGTGTCGTGGGTGAGCTTGACGACGCGGCCAGCGAGGCCGGTCAGGTTTTCACCGGCCAGGACCTGGAATGGTCCTTCCTGCGTGTTGGATTGCTCCGGGAAGATCGCGAGTGCGGTGTTCATGGATTGGATCGTGGGATGTGATTCGGATCGGGACGGGGTATCAGCCGAGTTCGGCTTGGGCGCGGGCGAAGGCGGTCGCGAAGGGAACCTTCTCGGTCGCCTGGATGGCGGAAGCGCGGTTGCGGATCGCGGCGGCCTGCTTCTTCTCGGCGGCGGTCGGGCCATCATCCTGCGCGCCGTCCGTCTTCTCGACCGGAGCCGGAGAGGTGGCAGTGCCGCGGTTGAAGATGCGGGCGGGCTCTTCCCGGGTCGCGTTGGCCGGGAAGGATAGCTTGATCGCGGCCTCGGCGGAGGCGCGGTTCTTGATCAGCTCTCCGCGCCAGTGGGCGCGGGCTCCCTCCGGGATGTTCTTCCCGAGGGTGTTCATGATGGCGTCGGCTTCCGTCTCGGCTTCCTTCGTCTTCATGGTTTCATTGGAGCCCATGATCTCGGTGATCTTGGCGAGGATGGCTGCTTCGTCGGCGTCGGCGGGCAGACCCAGTTTTTCGGCGATGGCTTTCATCGGTGGTTTGGTCGGTTCGGTCGGGTTGTCCGGCTGCGCGCCGGTGCGGTTGGTGATGGGCCGTCCTCCCCGGTTGTTAGGCCGGTTGGTGAAGGCGAGGCCCGAGAGTCGGAGAGGGCGCACGTCGCCATTGCCGAGGTCTTCCAGATCCTCGGGATCGAACTCCGTGCTGAAGAACTTGAAGCGCTTGTTGCGGATGGCGGGCTCGCCGAGGTCGGTGAGATCCAGGCGTGCCTCAAGCTGGCCGTCCTTCACGCGCAGATCCTTCGCCCAGGCAAAAGCGGCGGTGGATTTGTCGAGGTCGTGCGAGAGGTGGTCATTGTCCACCAGGATGCCCGCGAAGTTATCGCCCGCGGATGCCTTCTCGGCGGCGAAGCGGTTGACGATGGACTCGATGGCCTTCGCGTCGATCACCTGGCGGCGCTGGCGGCCCGGATATCGCGCGTGCTCGTCCGGCCAGTGACCGGCAGGCCATGTGCCGCAGACTTCGATCTGATACCAGCCGTCCGAGGGCGGCGCGTCCTGGCCGCGGTTGAGGATCTTCGCATTCATTCCTTGTCGTCGTCAGTGGGGGTTCCGTTCAGGCCGTCGCGGGCACCGCGGAGCACGGCACCGCCGAGACTGGCCTCAAGCATCCCGGCGAAGGCATCGGCCCCGCTCACGTCGAAGAATTCCGGCAGGCGGAGCGCCGCTTCCTCGAAAGCCGCCAGCCATTCCGCATCACCCGTGCGGTCGCCCTGCACGTCCTTTGCAAGATCGGCCACCAGATCCGCCACGGGCTCCAGCGCGGAGGCCGTGACGCCGATCATCTCGGCGATTGCCTTCGCCTTCAGATCGTCGGCCTCGGGCTGATCGCTTTCGTCTTCGTCCCGGTTGCGGATCGGCATGTCCGCCGTCGTGGTGGATGGCATGGCAAGCAGCGTGCCGATCACCTGCATCGCGGGAGCCTTGAGGCGGAAGATGTCGATTGGCTTGTTAGGCGCGTCCTGGAGATCGGAGAGATACTGGTGATGCCCGTCGATCACGTGATGATCCGCGGACACGAGGAGCGCGCGCAGCGTTCCGCGCTTCGCCCGGGCACGCTCTACCTTCTCGGGCGAATACTCGGCCTGGCTCGGCTTGAGATCGGAGGGCTTGGCGGTTTCGCGGACGTAGTCGATGCCACGCTTGCGGAGGAAGGCGACCATCGCTGCGCGGTTGCCCTGGTTGATCTGCGGCATCACATCCCGCGGGATGCCCAGCGTGCCTGTCTCGCGGGCGAAGCGCTTCCACCTCTCGTCACCCTCGCCGCGGTTGAGGATCGGATCGGCGGGAGCCGTCGATGGGGCCGGGCCGGTGGCTGGAGGAGCCACCACCTTGCGCGTCACCGGATAGCCCGTCTTCTCCTTGATGAAGTCGGTGTCCACGTCGTAGCCCGCGCCGTCGAGGGTCGCCACGTCGGCCACCACCTTGCCCGCGTCGGTCTCTTCATTCGCCGCCAGCTCGAAATAGGCGAAGGCCGCTTCCCCGGGCGTGACAGCCGCAAGGATCTGCGCGTCGAACTGCTTTTGGAGGATCTCGGAGACTTCCTTCGCCTCGGCGGCGGCGATGTCGTCAAAGGTCTTCTCGTGGGCATCACTCTGCCCGGAGCCGAGACCGGTGGCATCGTTCAGCATGGTCAGCTTGCCACCCGTGCCACGAAGCACGACCTGGCTGTCCTGATAGTCGATGTGCTCCTTGAAGGGATTCGCCCCGCGCGCGCCGTTGTCCACGGTCTTCACGTCCGATCCGCCCGGCAGCACGCCGCGCGCGTCGCTGCTCACCTGGTCGGCAGCGTCCAGGTATTCCTCGGTCTTGTCCTTCGGGATGTTCTCGGGCGCGATGATGAAGACTGCCGGAATCCCGAAGGTCTCGATGAATCCGTCCCAATCCTTTTGCGAGAGGCCCTTCCTGACGAAGCAGATCAGCGCGACGCGGTTGATGGGGCGCGAAACCTCGCGGATGATGAAGCGCTCAAGCGGGACATCCTCGCCGAGCGCCACGCCGAAGCGGGCCTCCTTGTTCATCTGCCAGCGGCCATAGAGACCGTGGCGGACCCAGAACCATTGATCGACCGGCGCGAACTCGACCACGTTGCCCGCGGCATCGAGCACCTTCTCCAGATGGGTGAAGCCGCGGAAGCTGGCCATCGCCAGGCTTTCCAGCGCGGAACTCAGGTTTGTGATCCGTTCGTAGGCCGCGCGGAGAGCCGCTTCCTGTGTGCGGGCGATCTCCTCCTTTCCGGCGGGGACGTTCTCGCGGACCTTGATGTTCCAATCGAGCCGCTGGATCGCGGCGGTCCGGCGCTCAAGCAACGCGCCTAGGGTGGCGTCCTGCATCTCGATGAACCGGTAAGTCCATTGCAGGTCGGCATACTCGCCGCGCTCACCGGCCTCCAGCAGGTTGATGGCGCGCGAGATCGTGAGGCCGCGGAGCGGGTTGTAGGAGTCGCGCCACAGGTTCGCCGCGGCGACGTGGAGGCGATAGCTCACCACGGAGACGGCACGGTTCAGGATGCCCGCCATCCGCGACCAGGCGGACACGCGATCCGCGGCAGGAGCCTTGGTCCGGTCGCTCATCGGTCACCTCCCTTCCCGGACTGGCACCGTGCAGCGCCGTGCATACGCCCAGGAGGCCGTATCGGCAAAATTGCATGCGATGGGGCGACGGAAATGGAAGCCCCCCTAGAAATCGATTTCAGCGCGATCACCAGACGCTCCTTTCCTTGTTGCGGGTGCGACGGCCGGATGAATGAGGAAGAAAGCTAAAGCCTCCATTCTCACCGGCAGCCCGCACGGCGAGTGCAAGGGCCGTGCATCGGTCGGAGTGACCCTCCTTCGTGCGCGCCGCCCAATAGTTGTATTCGCCATTGGAGATGACCTGCTTCATCTCGTGGAGATCTTCGCGGATCACGGTGCTGATCGGGATGCGGAGCTTCGTGGGAGCCTCAAAGGCCCGCCGTAGCTTCGGGAAGATCGACCGCTTGAACTTCGCGGAGAACTGGCACAGCTCCACCTTGCCGAGCTTGTGAGCTTCCGGCTTCCACTGGCTGTGCTTCTTGACCATCAGGTCACCGAGGCCGATTCCCGGGCCGGTGTAGTCGAAGCAGACACGATCAGCCGCGCGGATGCGGTCATCAAGGATCTGGAACTGGTCCGGCGTGCTGACGTTCTCAAGGACAAGCACCTCGCGGGTCCAGAGGATGTCACCCACCCGCTGAAGCGTCCAACAGACGGTCGGATCATTGGTCCGGCCAAAGTCGATGCCGAGGAACGTGGAGTGGGCGAGCATCGCTTCGGAGATGCTCCACGCCTCGCTGGCCTCCGCGCTCTCCGCCAGGGCGATCAGATCGTAAGGCAGCAGCACGTTGACCGTGTCGAGGAACTCGCAGAACAGCTCCTGTGCCACGCCATCGGGATCATCCATCGCCTCGATAAGGGCGGCCGCATTGGTGCGAAGGCCCATCAGGACGGCCTGATAGATCGTGACCTTGTGACGGCTCCACCGCATGTGCTCGCCGTCGCCCTTGGTCCAGAGCTTGTGACCGGCACCGCCGACGCCGTTGGGCGTGGTGACCACGCGGCACTTCTTCTCGCCGCCCCGGAGCGGGTTCACGATGGATGGCAACAGCGCCCTCCACGTGGCGAGAGGGTTCTCCAGGAAGTCGTACTCGGTGATGGCGACGCTGGCGGAGCGTCCACGCACGTTGTCGGGTTTGCCAGGCACCGCGCGTTCCCGGCTGTCGTTATGAAAGATGATCTCGCTGCTCTTGAGAAGGTGCTGCGAACTGTTGCCCTCGTACTCATTGAGCACGTCTTCGATGTGCAAACCGAAGGCCTCGGCCCACAGCTTGCCTTGCTCCAGCGAGTCGAGTGCCTGGCGTTCGGTGGGAGCCGCGACCATCCACTGAGACCCCGCATTGGAAAGACAGTCCTCCACGATCTCACCCTGCATGGTGAAGTCCTTTCCGGTCTGACGCGACTGGAGCTGAAACTTGAACCGGCTCCGGTCATGGAAAGGCACGAACTGGTATTCCAGCAGCAGTGACCGCGGATCGCCTTCTGGGTATGGATTCTTCCACCCGCTCCGGGTTGAGCCCAGCTCGTGCGAGGCAACCAGCGGCTCCATCTCCTCACGGGTCATTTCCCACAAGGGATTAGCCTGCGCCTCTGCCTTGGCCTCGGCCACCTGGCAGCGCAGTTGCTCCATCGCGTCTTTCTTGGGATCAGCCATCAGCCCATTCCGAAAATCTGTTTCAGGCGCTTCTGCTTCTCGTCCGCCGAGAGCGCATCGTTGCCCACCACTCCCTCGGCCTCTTCGGCCTTCCTTGCTTTGCGCTTCTGCTCCTCGAATTTCTCGCGCTCCAACGCCGCCTTCTTGTCGTCGCGCCGGTCCTTGTTCGCCTTCGTCACGGCGTCCACCACCAGCATCAGCTCCTCCGGCTTCGCACTGTCCGCGTCCAGGAATTCGAAGACGCGCTGTTTCACCTTCTCGATGATCGCGCCGTCCCACTTCGCCGGGTCCTTGCTCATCGCATCGCCCAACGCTTCCGACTTCAGCACCGCCAGCTTGCGCTTGTCCCGCACCAGCGGCGCACAGTGTCGCCGATAGAAAGAGGTGAGCGCCGATGACGAGACCTGCACGCCGCATTCCACCGCGAGCCAGCCGAGCGCATCCTGATACTTCGCCCCGGCCATCAGCATGTCCCGCAGCTCCAGCACGCGGCTCTCCGGCATCGCGTCCAGCTTGCTGTCGGATCGTGGCTTCTTGTCGCTGCTCATGGATCATCGGGTCTCGGCAAGGCGGTTCAGGCCTGCGGCGGTGATGGCGACGCGTTGCACGTCCTCGCCCGCCTGGATGCGGATGTCTCCCTTCTGCTCCAGCACCACCATGGCGCGGTCGAAGGCCGTCTTCGTGAAGTTGTCCTCGGCAAGGCTCACGCCCGCCTGAAGCGTCGTGCGCTTCAGCAGCCGCGGATGCGCGGCTTCAAGTTCGGTGAGAATGGTTAGATCCATGGATGGAGAGATCAGGAGTTGGTCCCACGGCCCTTCGGCTGGGTGGCGAGCACCAGCAGGCGCTCCAGGTTGGTGCTCATCTGCTTCACCTCGCCCCGCAGCTCGGCGAGGGACTCGGCGTTCTTGTCGGCCCGCCCATGGACTTTCCCCAGGGCGTCGCGTGCGGTCTTCCGCTCCTCGGCCTGCCCGGCCAGCAAGCGGTCGAGCTTGTGATCCATGTCGCCCTTCAGCTCCTCGACATCGGCCCGCAAGGCGGCGAGTTCATCCTGCCGCGCCCACACCGTCGCCGACTGCACCGTCACCACCGGCACGGGTGCCTTGATGGTGGTCTCGGTCGTCGGGCTGCTCTGGCCCTTCCTGTAGGCGGCCCACACGGCGGCGAAGAGGACACCAATGCCGGAGAAGATGCCTCCCACCAGCTTGAGCGTGAAATCGCCGGAAACGTGGGAATCGTGGGAAGGCGCTACCTGCGCGGCGAGGAGTAGGAGATCAAGCATGGGTGGAGAGGTCGGATGGGCGGGTGAGGGCGAGGTAGCGGGACTGCGATTCGGCGAGGCACATCCCCGCGATCATCTGGTCTTCGGGCGCGCTCTCGCGGCCCAGCTCGGCGAGAAGATCGCCGTAGTCTTCGGGCGAGAGCCCCGTCAGGGCTTCCGCGCAGGCTTGCAGCGCCTCGGCTGCATGCGCCGCGTGGTGGCGCAACCCCGTGAGGATCTCCTTGCCGCTCATGCCCGCTCGGCCAGGGTGGAGAGTTCGGTGACCAGGCGGCGCAGCTCGCTCTTCACCGTGGGAAGCGGGATGCTCGTGGTGGGAGCGGCAGGCGCGACAGGAGCCGCGGACGGCACCATGCGCAGATGGGCCAGCACACCATCGGCAAGCGCCATGGCCATCTCCACCTGCATCTTGTCGTCGCCGAGGAAGCCCTCGCCACCCGGGGCGCTGATGAAGTCCAACTCGAAGAGCGCCGCAGGCATCTTGCTCAGCCGCAGCACCGCGAAGGATGCTTCCTTGTCGGGGTCGCCATCACTCGCGTCCATCCGCTTCGGCAGCGTCGGGAACTTCAGCGCGTAGGCCTTGAAGAGTTCGGTGGCGAAGGGATCTGCCGCCGTCTGCCCTGGCGTGGTGAAGACCTCGAAACCGCGGGCCGGTGTGGAGGCCGAGTTGCAATGGATCGACAGGAAGAGATCGACCTCAGCCTTGTTCGCCAGATCTGCCCGCTGTGCCAGTTCAAGGAAGCGATCATCGGAGCGTGTGAAGAAAACCGTGACCCCGGCGAGGGCCAGCATGGCACCGAGCAACTGGGCGACTTTCAACGCCACGTCTTTCTCGCGCAGCCCGCCCGGGCCGACAGCGCCGGGATCTTTGCCGCCGTGCCCGGCGTCGATCATGATGGAAGCAGTCTTCATTGGAGCAGAGGGAAGATTGAAATCGGGGAGGGGGTTGCCTCCTCATGGGGCGGCCGGGAACTTCATCGGCGGCCCCTCCCCGAAAGGGTTCAGCGGCGGGTGAGGGCTATTTGGACGATTCGGTAAAAACCTCGCGCACCGCAGTGGCCGCCCTCCCCGCATCATAGAGCCCGTGGATCGGCGGCTTGGTCCCGGCCTGCTCCGCAGCGTCCGCCTCGGCCTCTGCCTGGGCCACGTCCGCGCTCGCCACCAGGAATGGCCGTGCGCCCGGCTGATCGGCACGCTGCACGCTCGTCGCCGGGATCGGCGCGCCGGTCACGGCACTGCTGACCACCGAACACGACGGCAGCGCCCCAACCATGGAAAGCGCCACCGTCATGGTCAGGGCAATGGCGGGCAGGTTCCCCCCGGAGTTGCCAACGCCAGACTTTTTGATGCGGCTGCCGATCACATGCATGATGATCGCCGCGAGAATGATGCCGAGGGCCGCAGCAATGGAGCCGCCCGCGTTGTTGACCGCTGCCACGTCTTCGGGCGCGATCAGGTTCTGTCCTTCAAGGAAGGTGCCGATGCTGCCCAGCGCGATGGCAAGGCCTTGGATGAGTGATCCGAGTTTCTCTTTCATGGAGGTGGTGCGAACGCCCTGCACGGGCAACGCACGCACCTTGCACAACCGCCGCGAACCCCGGCCCGCACTGCCAGCACCGCAAGCATATCGCTCGCAATCGGGCCTCTCGCCCCCGCGGAGATGGGGGACATCACCGTCCCCGCAGATCGCTCACCACAGCCCGCAGGCCTGCTCGCGCTTGGCCTCCGCCTGCTGTCGCGCCTTATAGGCCAGCACGCTTCCTGCGTCGAGCACCAGCCGGGCATTGGAACCCCGGCCATCCTTGCGACGGCGCACGCCTCCGGGCTTGTAGCCCTCCAGCTCACCCAGCCGCCACAGCTTCTGGATCGTCCATTCGCTCACGCACAGCATCTTCGCCGCCCGCTTCGCCGACACCTCGGACAGTGGCCGCGTCGCGCGCAGCGTCACCGATCCGTCGCCGCTGCGCACCAGCTCGCTTTCCCACACCAGGGAAAGGGAAAGCTGCTCCGGCTTGGCGTCCATGCCCACACTCTACCACGTGAGCAAAAGCTTCGGCCCCGAATCACTAACAGATTTTCACCCCCACCGATCTACCCAACATTAATCTGCTGGGAATTGTGACGCTTGCCGGAGCCACGCATCCTCCTATCAATGAGCGCATGAGTCTGGAGCTTCTCAAAATCCTGCTAAGCGGAGTTCTCGGCGGCATCATTGCCGCTATCACCACCCATACTCTCAATCATCACCGGGAAAGAGTAAGGTTGCTGACAGAGAAGCTTGAGCTTGTTCTTCAATGCTTGGACCAGTTCAGGGAGCGCTCGCTCGCGCGGCAATTGCTATTGGAGGGTGACGTCAAAGACGTGTCTCTGAATACGCAGCTTTTCTATCAAATCTCAGGATGGGATCTGACCACTAAGCTGCAAGCTCTCGTTGCCCTTCACTTTCCATCTCTCCGGTCCGGCCTGAATGAGATTGTCGAGAAAAACGCCCACTTTGTTACAGCGATTTCCTCCATGCGATCCGGCTGCGTGACAAAAGACATGATCTGCACAATCGGCGAGATTTTCAACGGGGCCGAGGAAATGGAGAAAGACATCCTGCTGAGAAGCGACGCGCTATGCGGGAAATGGATGCCCAGACTTGCAGCTTGGTGGGACCGCAAATGCAATGGACAGGAGCAGCCGTGAGAATTCCCGCGAGCTTCTTAAAATAGACAAATCTACAGCTTCCACCCGTTGCGACGGAGCACCCAATAAAGGTCATCCCGAATGTATTCCCGGTTCAGCTCGTCCTTCGGCTCTATCACCCGCGAGCCACCGGCATCGATGTCCTTGATTGCCTTGATCAACCAGCGCCGCACCCGGTCATCGGTCTCCGGTATCCACTCGCCGCCAGCCGTGCGGAACTCCCGCCCGCAGTCGAGGTGATGGATGAAGACCTGGCGGCTCCACGTCCCGGCCTCCACATCGGCAGTTACCCCGTCGCGGAAGAGGCCGATGACCTTCACTTCCTTGCGCCACAGCCAGCGTCCGAAGTTGGCACTGAGCAGCCACGCCCGCGCGCCGACCTTCGGATCTTCGATGCGCCGCCAGTGTTTCATGGATCATCCTTCCCGGGCAGCGCCGCATCGATCTCTGCATGCCATCGAGCAAGGTCGGCTTCCAGGGCCGTGATCGCAACGTCCAGATCCGCGATGGATTGCTCGCGTGCTGGATCATTATTGGGCTCGGCCACCAGCTTCGCCCGCCGCTCCTTGAGCACCTCAAGGCCGAGCGAGCCCTCTTCAAAATTGGCTACCGTTTCAGGCCCCAGGTGCCCGGTCCGCGGACGGGCCTGCACGGCGGAGCCGCCGGACCAATCACCGGCACCGTCGTTCTTCTTCCCCCGCGAGATCAGAAAAAACACGGCAAGAAAGAACAACCCTGAGAGCTTATAGATCCTGGTTGTCTGTTTCATCCTCCGGTCAGGAATAGTCGGCGATTGCTTTCAGCTTCTGGCGACGCTTCTCCAGCGGGTCCCAATCGGACTCCTCAATTAGAGCAAGGATCTTGTCGAGTTCCGCCCGCCGTCTCGCCGCGTCGCCGTGCTCTGGTTGGCTTGGATATGGAGAGGAGGGGCCTTGACTGGCCTTTTTGGTGGCAGCAGTGGCAGTGGCTTCCGTTGGCAGGTCGCGCTCAAGCAGGATAATCATTTCGTCCTTGTTACCGCCCAGCAACACGCCTTCACGAGAAGCCGAGCACATGGATTTCACGACCCATCCTTGGCGGGCTTGCTCGTTAAGCAGCTTCTGGAGCTTCGCGGGATCGAAGCGACCGCTGAACCACTTGTCGTTTTGGGAGATGACCTTGTATTCCTTCATGGTGGCACTCTGTTAGGATTACTTCCATAGCTGGGACCACCTGCCCCACACTGGATAGATCCACGAAAATTCCTCACGGGTGTGCTGCGTTACGGGATAGCGCTCATTCAGCGGGACGAGGCGGATCACGTCGCCCGTGCTTTCAAATCGACGGAAGGTCACGCCGTCATTGGCGAAGCGCGCGATGACGAAGCATCCGCTGTAGGCTTCCTCGCCGGGCATTGCCACCAGCAGGTCACCTTCCGTGAAGCCGATCCTTCCCGCGCTCTCCATCGAGTCTCCTTCCAGGCGGACACCGAAGGCTTTCGGATCGCGGCATTCGGTCGGCACCTTTGCGACCCATGAGTCGGGCAGTTGCTCGTAGCTGACCGCAGTTCCAGCGTGAGCCCAGCCCACGACGGGAATCAGGCGATTCTTCATGCGACGCTCCCTGTGGTCTTCAGGCGCAGCGAAGGAGGAAATGGTCTCGCCACCACCGTCAGACGGCATTTGTGCCCCCCCGAGGATCTGAAAGAGCAAGCCAAGCGAACTGGTTTCCTCCACTTGTTTCTCCCCGCGTTCGATCATGCCCACATATTTGGCCGTAATGCCAAGGCGGTTCCCAAGCTCCTCTTGGGTTAGGCCATTTTGTTTCCTGTAGAGCGAAATGCGCTCGGGTGAAATTGTCGGCATTATATCCACTTTGTTGTTGTCGTGTTGTCGGACGTCCACTAAGTTGCCCTCCGTCAACGCGGTTGACGCTAACAAAATGGCTAAGACCCACAAGCAGTTTCCCGCTTGGGCAAAGAAGCGCCTCATCGACCTCGGTTGGACCATCACTGAGTTGGCCTCTCGCATCCACTACCCCCGGACCACCACGTCAGCCGCGATCAACGGCTCCAATCGCTACCCCCACGTCACGCAAGCAATAGCCGAAGCCCTGAACCATGACCCCAAAACAGATGGCCCTCTCCCGGCTCGCCCGGCTCGCGCTGAACGCCGCGTCCGACTCTCCACCCAAGGAGCACGCTGATGTCTGCACCCTCGTTGCCACCGCACTGCACGACGACTGCCCGGATCTGTCCGTGGCCGCTGCTGCCGCCGCCAAGCACTTCTCCGCCGCCTCCGAAGCGGAAGCCGACCTCCTCTCGCAACTGAATCACTGACCGGCACCCACCGGCCTGAACCGACAACCACCAACCGACACAACCATGTTCACCACCCTCTACCTCCTCGGCCTCGTCATCTGCGCCATCGCCACGGCCCTCGCGGTCCGCGCCGACGAGAAGCCCAAGCACGTCCCGGTCCGCATCAAGCGCGACGCCCTGCCCCCTCATCTCCGCCGTCACCAGGACGCTCAGGACCGCGGCGACTTCCACCGCTGATCACCGCCCACCCGGCACTCCTTCCCTCATGCCCGACCTAACAGCCACCTCCCCGACCGCCGACGATGACGCCCTGGCCGACGCCGAGGCCGAGCTCCTCGCGGACGCCATCATCGAGCTGGCCCTGTTAGCCCCCGGCCCCATCCGCCTCGCCGCCCTCCAGATGACCGGCCTCCTGCCACCCCCCGGCAGCCAGATCAGCCAGGAAACCATCGCCGCCATCTACGGCATCAGCCGCAAGCGCGTCCGCCGCCTGGAAGCCCGCTTTCTCGCCCGCGCCAAGGCCGCACTCACTCCCGATCACGATCCCGAATCACAACCATGAAAAGGCTCTCCCTCGCAGCCCGGGAAGAACTCTCCGGCTACCTCACCACCCTCGACCAGGCAGCGACCAACCGCTTCGTCGGCTGGATCTGTGGCCTCGTCGAGAACCAGCCCGGCAAGACCGTGGCCGCCATCGTCACCGAGTTCCGCGAACAGCAAGCCCATCGCGTCCTCGCCGCCGCGGACCTTCTTCCCGGCAACGCAACGCCCGAGCAGCGCGCCGCCAAGCAAGCGATCCGCGCCGCCAAGATCGCAGCCGCCCACTGATCACCGATCACCTCTTTCCCGCCATGCCCGAAATCACCCCGCTCATTGCCGGTCTCGGCGTCATCGCCGGAGCCGTCCTCGGCTACGTCGCCCGCGGTCTCTTCGTCCCGGCCCAGCTACGCGCCGCCGAGAAGGGCGCATGGCGGCAAATCGAATTCCTCCAGCGCGCCCGCGCCATTGAGGACCAGCGCAACGACACCCCGCTCTCCAAACCCATCTCCCGCTGACCATGTCCGTAGAGAATCCCACCCTTGATGATTACCTCCGTTGGATCTGCTGCACGTCCATTGACGACGGCAAGGCCTCCATCCGTTCACTGCTTGAGCGCCCGGAAGAGCGTGAGCCAAAGATCGACGAAACAACGAAGCGCCAGATCCTCGAAGGCTGCCTTGCCCATGAGATCCGCGGCAGCCACCGCAAGTCGCTGATCAACGCGATCAAGTCGGCCATCGCCAAGCTGCCGACTGCCGCGCTCGCCCCGGTCGAGGTCACCACCGACAGCCCGGTCCCGGAGATCGAAGATCCGCGCTGGCTCGCCGTGCGCGAAACCGCCGGTCGCCTCCGCGAAACCGGTCGCACCTACCTGGAGATCCAAGCCTTCCTCGGCTGGCAACTCGCCCAGCTCAAGAAGGACCACGGCGTGAAGCGGGGGAACAATCAGGCCGGATCGGACAAATTGTCCGATCCTCGCACCTGGGACGATCTCGTCCACCACTACACCGGCTACACGCGCCGCACCGCGGACCGCCTCATCGAACTCTTCGACTCCGCGAAGGCAAAGCTCAAGCGTGTGGCTAAGAAGCCCGAGGAGAAGAACGCCCTCACCATCTTCGCCCAGGGCAACCCGCTCGCCTTGCCACCCGAGCAGCGCGAGCACGTCCGCGATGTCATTGCCAGCCTCTGCACAGGCGAGACGCAGGGCAGCCTCATGACCGAGTTTGGCATCACGCCGAAGCCCGTTATGCCCGCCAAGACACCGGCGGCCAAGGGCGGCGACCAGCAGCAAGAGGACCAGCTTGAACTCGCCTTCCACCATTGGGACGGCCCGGCCAGCGCCATCCTCAAGGCCCGCAGCGAGCAGGGCGTGAAGCTCCTGCACCTGCTCCCGCCCATCGCGGACGAGCCCGGCAAGCTGTCGCTCACCTTTCTGCGTGATGAGGCCGCCGCCCTCCTCACCGAGGTGGAAGCCGCCCTCGCTGCCCACGCCAAGCCCGCCAAGGGCACCTCCGCCGCCTGACCTACTAGATCCCCCGTAGCAAACCACAACCACAACCATGAACACCTCCACCCCGCAACCCGTCCGCCGCAATGCCAGCCTCGTGCAACGCATCCGCGAGGCCGTCGCCGACAAGCAGCATCCCGACGAACTCTCCGCCCTCCTCGCCCATGCCAAACTGGAAGGGGACAAGGATTTCTTCGCCCGCGAGCTGGGCCTCTCGCTCGTCGACTACCGCATGTGCCTGGAGCGAGCCAAGGAACTCCTCCGCACCGACACCGGCTTCTCCGCCACCTTCTTCTCGCTCAACCGCCAGCTCCACCTCTGATCCATGGACCCTATCCCGCCCATTCTCCCGGGCCATCGCCTGCGCGATCTCATGGATCAGGCACCGATGATTTGTGCCGCCGCCAAGGCCCAAGCAATTTCGGACGCGCAGAGCTGCAAAGCGGACACGCCGGTCACCCACGCTTATCTCGCGCTCATGCACTGCCAGCGCGTGGTGGAGCTCACCCGCGTGAGTGACCGCGCCCGCGAGTCCTTCCCTCCCGAGGTCGTCGCCGACATGGCCGCCATGAACCACAGCGCCCGCGAGGTCTTTGCCTACCTCATCCACCAACTCGACATCGCCGTCTTTCCAGCGACCCCGGCAGAACACTGATCACCGCTCACCCGGCACCTCTCCGCATTTACCATGTCCGCCCTCTCCCTAGCTCCCTTGTCGCTGCTCCGCACCCTCACGCCGGAGCAGAAGACCGGCCTCTTCCAGAAGCTGGAAGCCGTGCAGGCCGTGAACGCCGCGCGCTATGGCACGAAGGGCGATGTGGTGAAGGCCGCCGCCCGCGATCTCCGCGTATCGACGCAGGCGGTCAACAAATGGGTGGGGGACTTCAACGCCCACGGCGCGGAAGCCCTCGTCGATGGCCGACGCAAGCGGGGCAAGGAGCGCGGCCTGCCGGAGATCACGCAGCGGTGGATCACCGAGGAATACCTCCGCCTCCAGCGCGAGGACAGCGGCGTCGAGATCTACAAGCTCATCCGCGACCGCGCCCGGCTGTGGGGCAAAACCGGCAATCCGAAGTATGCCATCCCTGGTCTTGTCGAGCCGCCTGCCATGGGGGCGAAGGGCTACCCGGTCGGACTCTCGCAGGAGACGATCCGCCGCTACGGACCGGACGCCTATCAGCGCGCGCTCGCGCATCAGGGACGGAAGGCCGCCAGCGATCTCCTGCCCTCCATCCCGGACAGCCGCATCGGCGTCTCCTACCTGGAGCGGATCTTCTTCGACGACCAGGTCTATGACCACATGATCCAGCAGCCCGGCTGGGAGAAGCCCATGCGCCCGGTCGGCTTCAATGCCCTGGATTACCTCACCGGCGCATTCCTCGACTTCCACATGCGCCTGCGCTGGTGGGACGAGAATTCCGAGAGCCACCGCAGCCTGACCCAGCGCGAGTTCGTCTGGTTCGTCCTCGGCCTGCTGTCGTCGGTCGGCTACCGCGGCGACGCGAAGGGCACGCGCCTCGTTTTCGAGCACGGCACCGCGAACTCGTGGAGCAGCGAATCCGGCCGCCTCAAGACTCACGCGGGGCACGCCTCTTTCGAGTCCGCGCTCTCCGCCTTCACCGGCGGGAAGGTCACCATCGACCGCTCCGGCAAGTTCAACCAGGCGACGTGGAGCGAGATGATGTTCGTGCCAAAGAGCGCGGGTAACTTCCGCTTCAAGGCCCCCATCGAATCGATGTTCCGCGCGGTCCGCACCCACGGACTGCTCATCCCCGGTGCCACCGGTCGCAATGCCGACCTCATGCCCGCCGAAAACTACGGCCTGGAGCGCGAGGAGACGAAGTGGCTCAAGCTCGCCTCCAAGTTCCCGACCCACATCGCCGAGGCCGTCCAGAGCAACCTCTTCTCGTTCGCGGAATACTACAGCGCCTACCGCATGATCTACGCGGGTATCAATGCCGACCCGGATCACGCGCTGAAGGATTGGGAAGCGCTCGGCTTCGTCATGCGCGAGTGGCGCTGGGAGCAGGACCCCACCGGCCTCTGGCGTCCCCGCGCCGAGCTGGCCCGCCTCGCCGAGTCCGCCCCGCACGTCGCCGCCACCTTCGATCTCCAGCGCGCGGAGAATCCCGGCCTCGTGCGCACCCGCCGCATGAGCCGTGCAGAGGCGGTGCGGCAGTCCGAGATGGACCCCGCGATCAGGACGCTCGACATCCACGACTTCCACAACCTCCTCCCGCTGGAGTGGGCGCATGAGCTGAAGGTGACCCGCGAGCGCACGCTTGTTGTCCGCGATCCGCTCATCAAGGGCACGAAGGCCCTCACCTACTTCACCGCCTGCCGGAATGAACGCGGCCACCGCATCAGCCTCTCGCCGGGCGACCAGGTGCTCTGCCACCTCAATCCCTTCGCGCCGGACAGTCTCATCGTGCTCGACCAGCACGGCGCGCCCATCGGGATCGCCGCCCGCATCCCCGACGATGTCGCGAGCAATGCCGACCTCGCGCAGGACCTGCTTGCGGCCCGCGCCCTCCAGACCGCCGACGCCGATGCCCCGGTGCGCGCCGCCTTCCAGGGCGTGGCCGAGCGCCGCCGCGAGGTGAAGGCGCACAACGAAGGCCTGCGCGATGCCGCCGCCGGGATCGTCCGTCAGACGCCAGCCGAGAAAGCCAGCGACACGAAGCGCCGCAACCGCGTCCAGCAGACCGCATCCAGCGTGGACACCTCCGGCGCGCTCGATGCCTGGGCCAGTTCCTCCCGCACCGGAGAGCCCCCGGCACCCGCCGCCGAGCCGAAGCCCGCCGACGACTTCAACCCCTTCGCCTGATCCTCAAGCCCACCACAACCATGGACACCCTCAGAGACAAGTTCCCCGCCTCCGCCGGATGGCTCCACGTGCGCCTCACCCGCAAGCACGGCCCGTCCTTCGACCGCGCGCAGCTCGCCGCCGACTACACCCGCGAGCCCGGCTCGGAGATCGGCCACCTCTCCGTCTCGGGCCGCCGCGCCCTCGTCATCTACCGCACTCGCTGAATCCGGCACCCGGCAATTTTCCCATCACCATGGACACCGACGACACCTCACCCCGCCGCGGCCACAAGCACCGCAAATACAAGATCGACCGCACCGACATCGCGCAGTGGACGAAGTCCCTGGGCGAGGAGCAGAGCGCGCTCGTCTTCTGGCTCGATGACTACGCCCGCACCCAGGACCTCGACCTGGAAGAACTGGGCAAGCGCTTGAAGAAGCCGGACGGCAAGGGCACCTACAGCAGGGACTCGGTCTATCAGTTCCTCACGGGCCGCCGCACCTCCGACCAGCTTGATAACATGCTGGCCGCCATTTTCGACCTGCGGAAGATCGAGACCGAGCGCTCCAAGATCACACGCATCGGTTTCGTCGAGACCGACATCACGCGCCGCATCTTCCAGGTCTGCGACTCCACCCGGAACTTCGGGAAGATGGGCCTCGTCATCGGGAATACCCACGTCGGCAAGACTACCGCCTTCGTCGAATACACCGTCCGCAACAACCACGGCGCGACCACCTACGTCCGCATGCCTGCGGGCGGATCGAAGGGAGCATTCCTCCGCGCCCTGGCACCGAGGGTCGGCGTGGGCCTGAACCACAACGACCAGTCCATTGCCAACAAGATCATGGCGGTCTTCGACGAGCGCCAGCTCCTCATCGTCGATGAGTTCCACCAGTGCCTGCCGCGGCCCACCCGCAAGGAGCGCAATGGCGTCGCCCCGTCCGTGTATCACACCGTCGAGTGGCTCCGCGAGCTGCACGACGAGACCGGCCTCGCCATCATCTACGGGGTCACGCCGGTCTTCGATGCCGCCATGAAGAACGATTTCTTCTCGGGCATCTTCAAGCAGACGCTCCAGCGCACGCTCATCACGGCCCGCCTGCCGGACTCTCCGACGAAGAAGAGCCTCGCCGCCTTCGCCAAGCACTTCGGCCTGGAGCCTGCCACTGGCGAAGCGCTCGACCTCCAGACGCTTGTCCTCCGCGAGGATTCATTGGGCCGCTGGATCTCGATCCTTGAAGGCGCGTCGAAGGTCGCCAGCAGGCATTCCGCCCCTCTCGCCTGGGATCACGTCATCCAATCCCACGCCGCCCTCGTCCGCCTCGAAAACGGCGACTGACCCACCGTGGCTCCGGCTTCCAGCCGGACGCCTCCTCACCACCACTCACCGCCCACCCGGCACCTCCATGAAACTCCGCACCGACCACCAGTCCTCCGCTGGAGATCGCAGCCCCCGCACGCTGCGCGAGATCCAGAAAGCTGCCGCCCGCAAGCCCCGCAAGCCGCGCGTCCCCACGCGCAGCTTCAATCCCCACACCCTGAGCCCCACCGGCGGCCTCACCGACCGTGAACGCGCCGAGGCCATGCAGCAGCTCCGCAAGTTCCGCCCCGACCACCTGCTCTAACAACCTCCAGACCCGGACCCATCACAACCATGGCCACCACTCGCAAAGCCCACAAAAAAGCCGCCATCACGGCGAGCATTCACCGCCGCGTGGATGCGCAGACCCCGACCCCGTATTTGGCTCAGTTGATCAACAATGGCGGCAAGCCGACTCAGATCATCGTGATGGTCACGGAGATCGTCACGCCCCTCCAGCTTCCAGGCATGCCGGTCCCTCCATTTGGACGCGCCACGGTCATGTCCAACGGACAGACGATGCACTACCGCCGCGGCGAAGTCGTGCGGGTCGATAACTTCAACTGCCTGCGCCGTCTCGAAATCACCGAGATCGCCGACTCCTGACGATGCCCGCGCCCTACCGCCCCTGCCCGGAATGCAAGAGCCAGCCGCGCACCCGGAAGGGCCTCACCATCACCACCAGGGACAAGTGGGCCGCCGAGTGCAGCAAGGGCTTTGACTGCCACCTCTGGCCCCACACCGGCCACCTCTACGAAACCCCCGCCGCCGCCCTCGCCGCATGGCAAGCCGGCAAGGCCTTCCCCGACGAATCCCCGGCATGAGCCCCGACGATCACAAGACCGCACCGCGTTGCCCGCTCCACCGCTCGCCCATGCGGGCCACCGGCGAAGTCCGCGAGGACCGCCACGTCTTCCACTGCCCGGTCATCATAGGCCGCCACCAATGCTCCTGCGAGATCGAGCGCCCGCCACGGGCCGAGCCCGCCATCGCCGCCGCCTCTGGCGACGTCACCGACACCGAACTCTGAACCGCCACCTTACGATCACGATGCCCGCCAAATCCAAAAGCCACGAGGCCGCCCAGAAGAAGATCTGGAGGGCCGAGATCAAGCAGCACGAGCAGTCCCTGAAGAAGGTGAATGCCGACTTCGTCGCCGAGCAGCGACAGCGCCACAAGGCACTAGGCATCGCACAGAAGGCACTCGCAGCCGAAGAGCGCAAGTTCGCCCGCTTCACCGCCCGCCGCGCGAAGATCCTGCCCGCTACCATTCGCGAGATTGAAACCCGCATCGCCATCCTCCGCGGGCGCATCGACTCCTGACATTTCCCCCGATCATGAACACACCATCCATCGCAGAAGACATCGCCCGCGGCACCTGGATTCAGGAAGAGATCGCGCGGCTCACCGAGGAGCTGAAGCTGATCAATGCGCGCATCCAAGCCGTCGCCGAGTCCAGCCAGCACGAGCCGCTGAAGGAGCAGGACCGCGAAGGGAAAAAGTGGGTTGCCCGGGGTGCTGGCCGTTCGCTGCCTGTCATCTTTGAAAGCGATCTCCTTATCGCATCCTTCAAGCCGAACTCCGACACGCACTCCAAGCTCGTCACGATTGCAGGCGAGAAGCTGGGCCTGTTCTTCAAGCCCGTGAACAAGTTTGAGCGCGTCCAATCGGACGGACGCGAGTTCCGCCGCGATGCCCGCAATGCATTCGCCCCCGATGAGTATGCCGCCTTCATCAAGGCCTGCCTCGATATCAAGAAGGGTGGCATTCCCAAGTCCCGCATCGTCGTCGCCTGGAAGGAGGCCGAGCCAACCGCCTCAGCGACCTGATCCTTTGCCGGGCGGGCGGAAGGCCTTCCCTTGAGTGAGGGACAGGAGCCCCTTTGCACCCCGCCCGCCCGGCCAATCCACCCCGAACCGCCAACCAACCATGGCCCAATCCCAACCCGACAAGGAGCTGCCCCTCGGCGAATGCCCCCGATGGACCGTCATTCCCGTCTTCCACAAGCTCACGGCGAAGGAGCGGAAGAAGGGCAAGCAACCGACCATCAAGCACTGGTCGCTGCGCTACGATGGCCGCTGCCGTCAGACCGCTATTTCAGAGCGCGACATCGAGCGCCTCCGCGAGATCGCCCGGCTGCTCAATGCCCGCAATGCCCGTCCCGCCGACGTGAAGGCCAGCGGCCTCCAGCTCGATATGTTCCCCGAGCTTACCCCCCCCCCCGCGTGGAAAACGCACTCCTGACCGCCTGAACCCATGAGCAAGAAGCACATCATCACCTTCGGCTATCAGGACTATGCCGTGGACAGCCTCGCCGCCGCCACGTCGGCCATCACCCTGCTCGCGAAGCTCACGCCGGTCCGCTACGTCACCGAAGGTGATTCGGACGGCTGGCACTACACGCCGGACGAGAGGCAGCACCAGCGTGAGCGCGAGGTCAGCCTCAAGATGAATCAGCCCTTCCGCGATGCCGCGAAGGAAAAGAAGCCAAAGCCCCTGGCTCTCCCGAAGCCCAAGCGCGGCAGCATCATGTGCATCTGTGAGAAATCGCACGTCGCCCCGAAGGAAACCTGCCCCCACTGCGGTCGCGCTTTCGCCGAGTCCCACAACCGCACCCACGGCAGCGACATCGAATCCAAGCCCCAGCTCCGGCTGCTCTAAATCTCCACCGGATCACCCACTCCAATGAGGATCTCCGCTTGTTTCTGTGACCTATGCAAAGGCGAAGGCGACCTTGTTCCGGCTGTCTGTCGCTACGATGGAGGGGCGGGCTGGTTTGACGCCTGCGATGTTCATCAAGAGGAAGTGGAAGGTTATGGCTTTCCGACTGTTCCCTATCAATTCATGGGAGACGTTGATCCAGACGACTTCCCCTAATTCGGGCGGGATTACACCCACTTTGCATTTCCTCCGCAGGCCTTACACGTGGCCTTTGTCGGACTCGGCATTTCCCGGTCGCCTCCGCTCCAGGATACATCGAAGTTCTTCAGCACCACACCGCTCGACCACGACGATCCGCCCCATCCAGAGCCGCGATCAAACAATTTGGCCCGCTCGGATTCCCCACATTTGGGGCATGAAAAATCGTAAGTGACGTCATCGATAGTTCCCATCTCCCGATGGGACGAAAGCCGCGCCGCTCCTTCAACCCTGAAACAACAATCTGGTTGTCAGCGCTATGATCGCCACCGAGGCCGAAGTCATCGCGTTCCAGACGGCAGCAAATGCCGCTCTGGTCGCCGCGTGTGAGGCCTCCGGCTACCACATGAAGCTCCGCAAGGTCTTCGCCGCCACCTACCTGCGCGGCAATCCGCGGCACGGCCTCGCCATGATGCGCGAGATCCTCGCCGAAACGGACTCGGCCATCGCCCACATGCGGCATTTCCAAGCCCTCGCCCTCGGCATCGTGGCCGACATCGAGGCCAGCCTTTCACCCGACAATACCACCCCATGAGCGCCAAACCGACTGCCCCGCGGGCCGCCCGCAAGACCGCTGCAAAGGCTCCGCGGAAGCCCCGCGGGAACATTTCCCGTGCGGAGATCCAGCCGCTCGTGCTGGAGGCCAAGGCCGCCTTCGACATGCAGATCGAGCTGGCGAACCTCGACCACACGACCAGCTTCGACGACTGGCGGCGGGAGCAGGTAATGGCCGCGGTCGGCAAGCCCGGCCTCACCGCCCTGGATCACGACGACTTCAACCCGGTGATGGCCCATTTCGCGACCCTCGCCGGGCACGACGACAAGGCGCTGGCTCGCCTCATGAAGACCGGTCCGGCGACCCGCGACCAAGACGACACCCACGAGCGCCGCCGCCAGCTCGCCCACCTCATCGCCACCGAGCTGGCCACCCACATCCGCCTCGGCGAGATTTCCGCCGTGGATCTGGCCGCGGAGACTGCCGACACCGGCACCTACCAGCGGCTGCGCGCCGCCCGCGAGGCGATCCGCGCTCACAAGGACGGCCCGATCCGCGAGGGCTACCTGATCTTCCTGGCGCGCCAGAAAACGCGCCGCCCTCAGCTCACGCTCGGTCGCGATCTGGAGGCAGGCCTGGCCGACCGCTGCACTGTCGATCAGCTCACCCAGCTCCTCTCCACGCTCCGCAACCGCATCGCCACTCGCGAGGGCCGCGCCGACGCCGGGAAGCGCGCCCCAGGCACCGCCCGCCGCAAGGCGCGCAAGAAGGCAACAGAGCGCGCCCTCGACACCCCCGCCGGGACAGCTTCCCGCGTCGCCAAGCCCTCCGCCGACGATCCCTTCTGATCCCCCGGCCAGTTTTCTAATCTATCGGAGGAAACCGGGGCGCACTGCCTCGGTTTTCTCATTTCGGCCCGGCCCCCTTTTCGGCCTGCCCACCGCCCCGGAAACCCTTCTGTTTCGGGCTTCTTCGGCCTCCTTCCCCCTGGTTCGGCCTTTTCTTATCTACGCTGACTGCTTGCCGAGGTCAGCCTATGGAATCAAAGCGCCGATCCCCCTTCCACCCCCGCCCAGCCGGAAGGACGCAGTCCTTCCGCTACCCATGCACAGGCCACATTGGGATTGCCGCCGCGGGTCGTCTTCCCTCACCTGTCATCATGCGCTTCCTGCTTTCTCTTTTCCTCCCCGTCCTCGCCACCGCCGAGCCGCTGACCTACGAGTGCCGCTTCTCCGAAACCGCGCCGAAGGTGGATGGCGATCTCTCCGATCCCGCATGGGAAAAGATCGCGTGGACCAGCGACTTCATCGACATCCAGGGAAAGGACCACGCGAAGCCGCGCTACCGCACCCGCGCGAAGATGCTTTGGACGGCCGAGGGCCTGCACGTGGCCGCGGAGATGGAGGAGCCGCACGTCTGGGGCACGCTGACGGAAAAGAACTCCATCATCTTCCACGACAATGACTTCGAGATCTTCCTCGATCCCGATGGCGACACGCTGAACTACTACGAATTTGAGATCAACGCGCTCGCCACCATCTGGGAGCTGACCCTGGACAAGCCCTACTCGAAGGGCGGCACCGCGGTGCACGGCACGAATCTCCCCGGGCTGAAGAGCGCGGTGAAGATCGACGGCACGCTCAATGACCCGAGCGATCACGACACCGGATGGTCCGTGGAAATCTTCCTGCCGTGGAAGGACCTCGCGAAGCACTCCGGCCAGCTCGCCTCGCCGCCGAATGCAGGCGATACCTGGCGCATCAATTTCTCGCGCGTGCAGTGGGTCCACGCCGTGAAGGACGGCAAGTACGTCCGCATCCCCGAGCACGGCGCGAAGATCCAAGAGGGCAGCCACCCCGAGGACAACTGGGTGTGGAGCCCGCAGGGCGTGATCAACATGCACGTGCCCGAGCAGTGGGGCCGGCTGGTCTTCGTGAAATGACGGGCACGACACCCGCCACGCACCCATCGATTCGATGACCGATCGCGAGGAAGCCGCGCTGGAGACCCTGCGCCAACATGCGACAGGCTCCGGTGCCGTGCGCAAATCCCTGTGGCCGTGGTCACGCGGGCGAAACGACCCGGACCACGCGGGCGGACATCTGGAGCGCGCGGTCGCCCTGCTTTCCGCCGCCGATCCTGCCGAGGCGATCCCGAAGATCGCCCCGATCGTCTGGGCATACTCGGCCACTCTGGGCGAGGCGCTCTCGCGGCTGATCCTTTCGCTGGCGGGCCGGCTGCCCTCGGGCGCCTGGCCCCGCGTGGATGAGTGGATGCGCCTCACGCTCGGAGGCTATTGGGAAGCGGTGGACCTTCCTTCACGGGCAGATCCGGGCGTCGTGCTCGTCGCCCTTTGCCATCCTTCCGGACGCGTCCGCGAAAAGGCGATCCATCTCCACGGTCTCTTGCCTCCTGCGATTGCGGCGAGCCTGCTGCTCGTCCGGATCAATGACTGGGTCGGGCAAGTACGATATTCATCGGAGTTGAAGCTGGACCCCCTGCTCCGCTCCCTCGACCCGCAGCAGAAGATGGAGCTGGTGCCGCTGGTCCACCGGCTCCGCGGCTGCGGCAGGCATGACAAGGCCATGGCACTGGATGGCTGGCTGAGATCCCTGACGATGCCCTTTCACGAGGAGGCATGGCTCGCCGCGTGGCATCGCTCGGACACCCGCGGCCGCCATGTCTATCTGACGGTGCTGAAAAGTTCCGGGATCCCACCGTCGCGAGCCATCCGGGATGCCTTACTCAAGAGCAACGACCGCATGGCGCTCCTCTGGTACCTGAAGGGAATCCTCCCCACTCTCGAGGGAGCGGACAGGGAGGAAGCCACCGAGGCGATGTCACGATCACGTGCGGTCCCACTGCGCCGCGCCTGGATCGACCACCTGCTGGAAGGCAACCCGCAAAGAGCGATCCCGCTCCTCATGGACATGCTCATCGACCGCAGCCGCAGCCTGAGGCACCATGCCCGCTACCATCTGGGAAAGCTGGCCCCGCTCGACTTCGCCGCGCACTACACCGCGCTTCTGGATTGGCCGGAGCTGGAGGAAGCCGCGCTCTGCGGCCTCGCCGAAGTCTCGCCTGCCGATGCACATCGGAAAGCCCTCCCCCTCCTTTCGTCCTCGAACCCACGCGTCCGGAAGGTCGCGGTGGAGTCGCTGGAGAAGGATCTCTTGGCAGATCACCTTCCCGCGCTGCTGGAACTCTCGGTCGATCCCGAACCGGGACCATCGAAGGCGGCGCGCGGACGGCTGCTCGAGATCGCCTACGAAGTCGGTGCTCACTTGCTCTCGACTCCGGATACGACCGCTGGATTTCCGGCCGCGCTGCAAATCCAGCTCATCCGGATCGCACCCTTTTTCAGCAAGTGGCAAGGGCTGGAATACCTGCTGCGGCAGCGGATCGACGGCGCTGCCCGCAGGGAAGTCACGGCAGCTCTGCGCCACTGGATGCAGCGTGAAGGCCAGTCCTATGTGAATCTGAAGGCCGACCGCCGGGTCACCCTGCTCAAGCTGACCGACCAAGCGGACCTTGGATTGGAGGTCGCCAAGGAGATCCGCTTCATCCTCGAACGCGCGGAATAGCCTGCTCGTTTAACTCAGCCCCCCGCAACCATGTAGTCACAATGCAATTACCGTATTGACATTGTATTTTTCATCTCCCAATCCTCGGGAACGATGAAACCCATTCAACTGCTGGTGCTCCTCCCCCTTGCAGTGACACTGCCTTCCCTCTACGGCGGGCAACCTGCTCCCGATCTGGTGAAAGACATCCAGCCGGGAAGCGTGGGAGCTATCCCCGACTTTTCTAGGCCTCTCGTGCTGGGGAACAAACTGATCTTCGCCGCAAACGACGGAAAAACCGGCTACGAACTGTGGGAAAGCGACGGCACCGCAGCGGGAACGCGACTTCTGAAAGACATCGTCTCCGGGGCGGCCGGATCTTACCCATCGGGACCCGTGGGGGCGGGGAACCACATGTATTTCAAGACGAGCAATTCGTCCGGCAGCCCCTTGGGCATCTGGAAGACCGATGGTACCGCAGCCGGGACCACGAAGATGAGCAACATGGGCACAAATCCCCTGCTCTTCGGATCAGTCGGCAACACGCTCTATTTCTATAACACCACGGTGGAATCCGGCTTCGAGCTCTGGAAAACGGATGGCACCGCGGCAGGCACGATGATCGTCTCCGATCTGACACCCGGCACCGCGAGTTCCTCCCTCACGGCAGGGATCGGCGTCGGGAGCTACTACTACTTCGTCTCCCATGTCCGCGGAGTCTCGGTGAGTCTCTGGCGCACGGACGGGACAAGCGCGGGGACCACGCTGATAAAGTCACTGCCAAATGGGAGCGGTTTCTCCGGCTTCACCGTTGTCGGTAATGATCTCTACTTCGGGGCCTCCGATGGCATCCATGGCCATGAGCTGTGGAAGAGCGATGGCACCGCCGCCGGGACCTTCATGCTGAAGGATCTGGCACCGGGCCCTGACAACGGGATTTCCTCCGGTTCGCTCACCGAGGCGGGCGGGCTACTCTACTTCTGCGCGAGGCTGGACGATCGCTACGCCGTGTGGCGCAGCGATGGCACGGAGGCGGGAACCTTTCCCCTGCTGCCCATCGTCAACCCCATCAACAGCAAGATGCTGGTCATGGGAAATGAGATCCTGTTTTCCGCCCACTACAATGGGAAGGCGGAGGTCTGGCGCTCCAATGGCACCGTGGCCGGCACCTTTCCTTTCAAGCCGGGAATGAAGACCGGGCTGGGCTTCATCCTGAAGCGAGGCTCCACCTGGTACTTCGGAAGTTCCGAGCTATGGCAAAGCGATGGCACGCCCGACGGAACGCGATCCGTCGCGGACTGGACCTCAAGCTACAGCCAGAGGGCGCTGCTTGGTGACAAGATCTACGTGAGCGCCAACCTGTCCCCAGCCGGTCATGAACTCCACGCCTACGACCTCACTCCGCCTTCGATTGCAAAGCCGGAGCTGACCGAAAGGACCAAGACCAGCATGAAGGTAAGCACCGCGATCCATGGCAACGGCTTCGCAAGCACCGCCGCCCTGGAATATGGCCTGACCGAAACCTACGGAACCACTGTTACGATTCCCCTGGGGACCGAAGTGGCCAATCAATTCCAACCGGTCGAAATCACGCTGTCCGATCTGTCCCCGGGATCGGCCTACCACTACCGGATCACCGCCACGAGCACGAAGGGCAGTCGGATCTCCACCGGAACATTCGACACCCTCTACACGCGGGAGGACTGGCGGATGGCCCACTTCGGCATGTCCGGGAATACCGGCGTCGCAGCGGACGATGCCGATCCGGACGGGGACGGCGTCAGCAACCTGGTCGAATACGCCTTCGGGCTCACTCCCTCGATGAGGGATGCCTCGAAACTACCGCAATCCACGCGGAACTCGGTGAACGACATCTATTCTTTCACTAGCCCGCCGGGCAGGGAGGATGTCACGTGTGGCCTGGAAGTCAGCTTCACGCTGGAACCGGGAAGCTGGCAAGCCGTCGAAAGTTACGGAAAAGGGAGAAACCACGCCTACAACGTGCAGCACTTCGGGATACCCCGGCGCTTCACACGCTGGACCGCGAATCCCCGCTGAAACAAAGACTCAGGCAAAGATCAGTGGCCGACGATGACAGGCCGCGGCGACCTGCGGAAGAAGAGCGCGCGGGGGATGGCCATGATGCGGGCGAGCCAGCCGAGCGATGCCTTGCTTCTGCCGGACGGGGCGGCGGCGCTTTCCAGCAGCTTTACCATCTCGGGATGGCCGAACATCGCGGCAAACATCACCGGTGTCTTGCCACCTCCCTGATCGGCCAGCGGATCGGCTCCGGCGGCGAGCAAGAGCCGCGCGACATCGGCGTGGCCCTTGAAGGCGACGCCGGCGAGCGGCGTCTGGCCACGGTCATTGCGGACATCGGGCACGGCACCCTTCTCTAACAGAAGCTCCACGGTCCCGGCATTGCCATGATACGCGGCGAGCATCAGCAGCGTGTTTCCCTTCCCGTCCTTCAGCTCCACGGGCATGCCCGCCTCGAGCATCGGGCGCAGCATCTCCGGGTCTCCCTGGCGGGCGGCATCGAGCGCCATCTGCTGGAGTTCGGCGTAGCGTTGTTGTTCGGCGTCGGTGATCATGGCTGCGCGTTTGTGAGGTGGATGGCGATGGAGCCGGGCCTCTGCCCCTCCCAGTGCATCGGCCCGGGCTCCATCGCGGGTGATTTCTTCAGGCCGTGGCCGGCTCGGCCTGCGGCTCTTCCTGCACGGAGATGTTGTTCGTCACCCCATCCCCATGGGCCGCCAGCGCAGCGCGGACGCCGGCTCCGTAGGCGGGATCCGCCTTGTCGAAGTGCGCGAGCTGGCGATCCACGATCTCCTGCGGCACGCCCTGCATCGCTTCCGCGATGTTGTTGAAGAGCGCCTGCTGCTGGGACGGATTCATCAGGCGGAAGAGATTCCCCGGCTGCGTGTAGTCGTCATTGCCATCGCGGTGGTTCCACCGGTCGGCGTCGCCGGAGATCTTCAGCGGCGGCTCGGCGAAGCGGTCGCTCTCGGCGGGGCCATTGAAACTATTAGGTTCATAATAGGCGTTGGCCGAGGTGCTGTAGCCCGCATTCATCGAGCCATCGAGGTGGTAGTGGTTCACCGCGCTCTTCGGCCGGTTCACCGGCAGCGCCTCATACCAGGTGCCGACGCGGTAGCGGTGCGCGTCCGCGTAGGAGAAGATGCGGGCCTGCAGCATCTTGTCCGGCGAGAAGCTGATGCCGGGCACGATATTCGACGGCGAGAAAGCGGACTGCTCGATCTCCTGGAAGTAGTTCTCCGGATTGCGGTTCAGCTCCAGCGTGCCCACCGGGATCACCGGGTAGTCGGCATGCGGCCACACCTTCGTGAGGTCGAAGGGATTGAAGGCGCACTTCTCCGCATCCTCCTCCGCCATGACCTGGATCTGCATGTCCCACTGCGGGAAATCACCGGCCTCGATCGCCTCGTAGAGATCCTTTTGCGAGGACTCGCGATCCTTTGCGATGACCTGCTCGCCCTCGCGGTTCGTCATCGTCTTGATGCCCTGGCGGGTCTTGAAGTGGAACTTCACCCAGAAGCGCTCGCCCGCGGCATTGATGAAGGAGTACGTGTGCGAGCCGTAGCCATTCGTGTGGCGGTAGCTCAGTGGCAGGCCGCGGTCCGACATGAGGATGGTCACCTGGTGCAGCGACTCCGGCGACAGCGACCAGAAGTCCCACATTGCGGTGGCGCTGCGCATGTTCGTGCGCGGATGACGCTTCTGCGTGTGGATGAAGTCCGGGAACTTCAGCGGGTCACGCACGAAGAAGACGGGCGTGTTGTTTCCGACCAGGTCCCAGTTCCCTTCCTCCGTGTAGAATTTCAGCGCCCAGCCGCGCACGTCGCGCTCGGCATCCGCCGCACCGCGCTCGCCCGCCACGGTGGAGAAGCGGAGCAGCATGTCGGTCTTCTTCCCCACCTGGGAAAAGATGTCCGCCTTAGTGTATTTCGTGATGTCGTGCGTGATGGTCAGCGTGCCGAAGGCTCCGGAGCCCTTCGCATGCACCACGCGCTCAGGGATACGCTCGCGGTTCTGGTGGGCCAGCTTCTCGATGAGCTGGTAGTCCTGCAGCAGCAGGGGTCCGCGTGGTCCGGCGGAGAGGGAGTTCTGGTTGTCGGCTATCGGATTGCCGCCGGTCGTGGTCATTTGGGGTTTCGCCATGGTAACGTGTCGGTGTTGCAGGTTCCGATCATGCCGGATCGGGAGCCATTTGTGAAATCGCCGGTTGAAAACGCATCCATTCGAAATTCTTATAGCTCCATGGAACTCCGCCAGCTCGAGCTGCTCGTGAGCGTCATCGAGTCCGGCTCGCTGACGGCCGCGGCGGCGAAGTGCCACCTCTCCCAGCCAGCCATCAGCCAGCAGATCCAGGCGCTGGAGGAAGAGATCGGCGAGCCGCTGCTGATCCGCCGTGCCCGCGGGGTGGAGCCGACGACCGCGGGACGAACGGTGGCCGAGCACGCGCAGCGCCTGCTGGCCGAGCGCGACAAGCTGCGCGATGCCTTCGCCGACCGTCGCGAGCTTCGGCACGGGCGCGTGTCGCTCGGCATCATCCCGACCATCGCGCCCTACCTGCTGCCGCAGTGGCTGGGGCCTTTCCGCGAGCGCTTCCCCGGCATCGCCATCGCGATCTCCGAGTCGCGCACGGAAGAGCTGATCGCTCAAGTCGTCGAGGGCCGCATCGAATTCGCCGTGCTGAGCGACGTGCCGGAGCACGATCGCCAGAAGTGGTCGCTCCAGGTGCGCGAGCTTTTCCGCGAGCCGCTGCTCCTCGCAGCTCCCGCGAATCACGTGCTCGCCACGCGCAAGGCCGCGCCCTTGCCCACCGACCTGAAGGCCGAGGAGCTGATCCATCTGAAAGGCGGGCATTGCCTCTCCGACCGCACGCTACGCCTGTGCCGCATCCGCGAGCCCGACCCCGGGCTGCAGTGCGACCAGCTCGGCACCGCGCTCTCGATGGTGGCCGCCGGGCTGGGCATCACCGTGATCCCGAAGCTGGCCACGCGGAATCGCGCGCTGGATGGCATCGTCACCCGCCCCTTCGCCGGGAAGGGCCTGCACCGCGTGATCGCGCTGATGAAGCGCCGTGGCAGCAAGGACACGCCGGCAGCGGCAGAGCTACTGCGCATGCTGTCGGCGTGATGCCTCGTGGCGTTCGTTGTTCGCACCTCATTCACTCACTCAGCGTGAGATCGCGGCGCGGTCGAGACGGGCGGCGGTGGAGAGATCGAGCGGCACGCGCGGAATGACCCGCGTGGTCCTCGCCGTGGTCTCCGCAGGCCGCGGCATGGGGATGATGCGGCCGGTGGCAGGCGGAACGAAGCGCTCACCGGGGCGGGGAGCGACCGGGCGGAGGGATCCGATGCGGCCGGCGAGCGATGGATCGGCGAAGCGGCTGCCGGGAGCGGCGGGCCGCGGCGGATCTCCGAGACGGGGAGCATCCGCACCCGGGGCGGGAATACCGCGGTAGCCACCGTCGAAATAGGTGCGATCCGGCGGCAGCAGGCGTGCGATGCCGGGATCGATGCGACCCACCAGGTGGCCACCACCGCCTGCGGGCGGCGCGGCAGGTGGAGGATCGAGCGGTGCCGGGCCGACGCGGCGTGGCGGGCCGTAGCTGCCGTATCCGGAGTCGCTGGCGCAGGAAGCGAGGGCGATGGCGGCGAGGAGGACGATGGTTTTCATGGTTTCGTGCGGTTCTTTGTTTTTCGCGGGCGGCACTGGATTGTCCGCCCTTCTGCCCGTCCTCTGGCAGCCGCCCGGCCCGCGTTACACGGGACATGAAATTATTTTCCTCATCTGTTCCCTCATGTGCCCGGATAGACGCCGAGGTAGTCCTCCATCTCCCTATCCGGTCGGCAGAGGATCACGTCGAGTAGAGAAGATCGCTAGAGATCCAATCAAACCAAGTGCACCGATCTACAGAAGATATCAAGGATCTCCCGTGAAACCGAGGACCGCTTCAGGACTCCGAGTTCGTCAGCCAAAGCACGCGCTCGTTGGGCTTGCTCTTCGATGCAGCGGTGCCGGTCAGGCCCATGGCATCCGCCGTGGTCCGCGCAGCAGTCGCGTAGTCGCTCGAGGAAGGCCTCAAGCGAATCGGCTGCACCGGCTTTGAAACCGGTGGCACTGCTTTTTTTTCCAGACTCACGACACATGCAGGATAGCGTCTTGGAGAGACGCGTCAACCGGCGACTCCGGCCGCGGTCTTCCGCCAGACGCGGTGGCCGAGCAGCACCGCAGTAATGGTGAGGCCCGCGGTAATGCCCCACCACATGCCGGTGACGCCGAACTTCAGCGGATGAGCGAGGCACCAGCCCAGCGGGATGGAAATCACCCAGTAGGCCCAGAAGGCGATCCACGCCGGCGTGTGGACATCATCGAGCCCGCGCAGCGCCCCGGCGGAGATGATCTGCAAGGCATCGCAGAACTGGAATGCCGCCGCGACGATGAGCAGCGCCGCTGCCGCCTCCAGCACTTCCGCGGCCCGATCGCCCTCGATGAAGGCGGAGGCCAGCTCGCGATTGAAGAGCACGAAGCTGGTCGCGCTGATCACGGTGAAGGCGATCCCCATTCCCCAACCGCTGGTGACGATGGCTCGCATCGCGCCGTGATTCTTCGCGCCGAAGGCTTCGCCCATCCGCACGGTCAGCGCCATCGAGAGCCCGAGGGGCACCATGAAGATGGTCCCCGCACAGGTGATGGCCACCTGGTGCGATGCGAGTGCCGCCTTGCCCATGTTTCCGATGATGAAGGTCGCCATCACGAAGGCACTGACCTCCGCGAGCAGATGCATGCTGGCGGGGAAGCCGGTGCGCAGCAGGCTCCTCATGGCCACCCAATCGGGTGCGCGGAACCAGCGCTGCGGCACCCACTCGCGGATGCCCGGGTCGCGCAGGCACCACCAGATCATGGCCGCTAGCACCACGGCGCGGGCGATGACGGTGGAGATAGCGGCACCCTCCAGCCCGAGCTCAGGCATGCCCAGCTTTCCGAAGATCATCACCCAGTTCAGGAAGATATCGAAGAGCACGCCGCCCAGCGAGATCCAGAAGACGGGCCAAGGGCGGTTCATCGCATCGGCATGATTCTTCACCGCCATCGAGATCATCGCCGGGATCATCGAGATCGCGATGAGCACGAAGAAGGTGGGCGCGATGGCCACCACCTCCGGGTCCTGCTTGAAGAGATGCAGGAAGGGTAAAAGCGCGAGGGCAAGCGCAACGGTGAAGAGGCCGAGCACCCCGGTGATGTAGATACCGTGACGCAGCGCGGCGCGGGCCGCTGCGGGATCATCCGCACCACGCGCCTGCGAGACGCGGATGGACACGGCCATCGACATGCCGATACCGAGCATCATCGGCAGGTAGATGATCGTATTCGAGAAGGACGATGCGGCGAGCTCGGTGATGCCGTACCGCCCGAGCATGAGCGTGTCGGACAGGCCGATGAGCATCTGGCCGAGCTGGCCGATGATGAGCGGTATCGCCAGCCGGATGGTGGTGCGGCTTTCGGAAAGGATCTGCGGAAGAGTCATGAAAGAGATCGGGAAAACGAGACACGTGGAGAACAAAAAGCCCGCTGGCTGGAGCCAAGCGGGCGGGGACAAGCGGCGATCGCGATTACTTCCGATCCATCACGACATGTCCCCGCGGACAACGACAAGGTCGTCCATGGCAGAGGGCATGCGGAAGGTGATCATGGGTTCGGGGGCGGAGAATGAGCGAAGTGCGGCCCGGCTGTCAAACCCGCGCTAGGGGGCAATGCCGTCACTACACCTTTCGTTCCAACCCGCTCCCCGGTGCAGGGCACGAAAAAGGCGGACCCTCGTGAGAAGGTCCGCCCTGGAAAGATAATTGGCTGGGTCGTCAGCGAGGATTACCAGCGACGGCCACCGCCGCCACCACCACCACCGCCGTAACCACCGCCGCCGCCGCCACGGCGATCACCACCGTAGCCGCCGCCGCCACCACCGCGGCGCTCGCCGCCGTAGCCACCACCGCCGCCGCCACGACGCTCACCGCCGTAGCCGCCACCACCGCCACCGCGGCGCTCACCGCCGAAACCGCCACCGGAACGCTCTTCGCGCGGACGGGCTTCATTCACGGTCAGGTTGCGGCCACCGAAATCCTGGCCATCGAGGCCCTTGATTGCGGCGTCCATGGCTTCCTTGCTGCCCATGGTCACGAAGGCAAAGCCACGCGGGCGGCCGGTCTCACGGTCCATCATCAGGGCCACATCGGTCACTTCGCCGTATTGGCCGAAGGCGTCGCGCAGATCGTCTTCGCTGGCGGAAAAGGGGAGGTTCCCCACATACATCTTGCTCATTTCTAATCAATTGGCCCGAAATCCTACTTTTCTTCGACTGTCCCCGAGGAACCGGGTTTCAGATCACCACCGGATGCATTCATCCGTCTGATGACCCTCCATGCCTTGAATCTGCCAGGTGGCGAGCGCCCGGCAGAGTTAACCGTTTTAAAACACTCCACAAGTGCGGAATTTCAAAAAGAATACTTAGGGTTTCCACGCATTCGGCCAAAAGAAACGGCCCGGAAGCACCTGCGACATTGACCCGCCGGGATTGGCAGGCTATCGGGACGCCGCCCTCCGGGGCGTTCCACTTCATGAAATTGAGCATTCCCTTCGGGCGGGTCGATTGGATCAACACGGCGTTCCTCGGCGTCATCACCCTGCTCGCACTCATCGCGGCTCCCATCTACCTCTGGCATTACGATGCCGGTCCGGTGCTCTGGAGCCTGTTTGCTTTCTACTGCATCGCCACTGGCATGAGCATCACGCTCGGCTATCACCGGCTATTCTCGCACCTCTCGTTCAAGGCCAAGTGGCCGGTGCGCCTCTTCACTCTCGTCTTCGGCGCCTGCGCCTTCGAGAACTCCGCGCTGAACTGGTGCTCCGACCATCGCCGCCACCACAAGCACGTGGACCACGACGATGATCCGTACGACATCTCGAAGGGCTTCATCTGGGCCCACATCGGCTGGATCCTCTTCAAGACCCTGCCTGAGCCGCCGCTCGACAACGTGAATGACCTCCGCAAGGACAAGCTGGTCATGTGGCAGCACCGCTGGGACAAGATGATCGCCCTCGTCGTGGGCCTCATCCTCCCCGCCGTCATCGGCTACTTCGCCGTGGGTGGTGCCATGGGTGCCCTCGGTGGCTTCCTCATCGTCGGCGTGCTGCGGGTCTTCTGCGTCCAGCAGTGCACCTTCTTCATCAATTCGCTCTGCCACACCATCGGCCGCCAGCCCTACTCGACCCGCTGCAGCGCTCGTGACAGCTTCGTGATGTCTCTCGTCACCTTCGGCGAGGGCTACCACAACTACCACCACGAGTTCCAGCACGACTACCGCAATGGCGTGAAGCCGTGGAACTTCGACCCCACCAAGTGGGCGATCTGGGCAATGTCAAAGGTCGGCCTGACCAGCGACCTCCGCCGCGTGCCGGCCACCAAGGTGCTGCTCGCCGAGATGGCCGAGGCACGCCGCCATGCGAATCAGGAACTCGCCCGCGTGCAGGCCCAGAACGACCACCCGCTGCGCGACAAGACCCTCGAGGCCATGAACGCGCTGATCGAGCGCCTCAGCGCCAACTACCACGAGCTGGAGAAGGCCATGGCCGACCGCGTGGAACTCTCCCGGAAAGCCCTGCGCGGCTGGCAAAAGGAGACCCGCGAACTCCTCCAGAACGTGTCCCAGCTCCGCCGCGGCCGCGCGGTGCCTGCCCAGGCCTGATCCGGCTGACACGCCCCGTTTTTCCAAAAAGGCCGCCCGGGAGACCGGGCGGCCTTTTTCATTCCCACGCCATCGCCACCATTCGGTGAATGTCGGGCTTGGAAGTTCCGGCCCGCCCCGTAGGTTTGCGCGCGATGGAGCCCCTGAGCGTCGATGGCAAATTCTTCCGGTCCGGAGGAAGGCGCTGCGACGTCCGCGCGGTGACCTACGGCCCCTTCCCCGGCGGCTGGCCAACTGACTTCGCCCCGGATTTTAATCGGATCACAGCGACCGGTTTCAATGCGCTGCGGCTGTATGAGATGCCGGACCGGCGGCTGCTGGATGCCGCGCTGGCGCACGGGCTGCGGGTCTTCGGCGGGCTGCGCTGGCCGCAGGCGGTGGACTTCCTGAAGGACGGCCGCGTGATCGCCGAGGCAAGGGTCTCGCTGGCGGAGAGCTTGCGCGGGCTGGAGGGCCACCCGGCGCTTGCGGGTGTCTATATCGCGAATGAAGTGCCCGCCGACCTGGTCCGCTGGATGGGCCCCGTCCCCGTGCGTCACGCGCTGGAAGACCTGATCGCACTCGGGAAGGAATTGCGGCCCGACGTGCTGTGGTGCTACGGCAACTATCCAAGCACCGAGTACCTGGAGCCGGAGAATGCCGACTTCACCGCCTTCAACGTCTATCTGGAGAGCGAGACCGCCTTCCGCAGCTATCTCCGGCGGCTGCACCACATCGCGGGCGACCGGCCGGTGATGCTCTCGGAATTCGGCCTCGATTCGCAGCGGAATGGCGTGGCGAAACAGGCCACCACCTTCTCATGGGCGATCCGTATCGCCCGCGAGGAGGGCATGGCAGGCTTCACCGCCTATGCTTGGAGCGACCGGTGGTGGAATGCCGGAATGGAGGTGCTCGACTGGGACTTCGGCCTCATCGATCGCGAGGGCCGGGACAAGCCGGCACTGGCCGCCGTGCGCGAGGCGTGGCAGCAGGTCGGCAGCCGCACGCCGCACTCGAGATTCTCCGTGATCGTCTGCACGCGGAACGGGGCGTCCCGGATCGCTGCCTGCCTGGAGTCCCTGCGGCACCAGACGCTGCCCGCCCACGAGGTGATCGTGGTGGACGACGGCTCGACGGATGGTACTACGGATCTAGTAGCACGCGGCTTTCCCGAGGTGCGCCTGCTGACGCTGGAGCCGGGCGGCCTGAGCGCGGCGCGGAATGCCGGCGCGGATGCGGCCACGGGCGAAATCCTCGCCTTCACCGATGACGACTGCGAGGCGGACCCGGACTGGCTGGCCGGGCTGGCCGATGCCTTTGACAAGGGGTGGGATGCCGCGGGCGGGCCGAACCTCCCTCCCCCGCCGAAGTCGGACGCCGAGGCGATCGTGACCGCCGCCCCGGGCGCGCCGAGCCACGTGATGCTGGACGACGTGGAAGCGGAGCACCTTCCCGGCTGCAATATCGCGGTACTACGGACGGCGTACTTCGAGACCGGCGGCTTCGACCCGCAGTTCACCACCGCGGGGGACGACGTGGATTTCTGCTGGCGTCTGCGTGACAAGGGCTTCCGTCTCGGCTTCGCGCCGACCGCCTTCGTATGGCACTGGCGGCGTCCGTCGCTCCGCGCCTTCCTCCGCCAGCAGCGCGGCTACGGCAGGGCGGAGGCGTTGCTCATCGCGAAGCACCCGCAGCGCTTCACCGCGGCGGGCGATGCGAGGTGGGATGGCTTCGTCTACTCCGGCGGCCCGGTGCGCGCGGTCGAGGGCTCCGTGATCTACTACGGCCGCATGGGCCAGGCGGGCTACCAGGGCGTGGTGGACCGCATGCAGCCGCTGCGCCCGCTGGATGCCGGATTCAATGACTTCGCCAGCCGCGAGCGCCTGCGCCTGCTGGAGTGGCTGCAGCCGCGCCTCCGCGCGTGGTTCCGCTGCGGGAAATGGCTGCTCCTTTCCAACAACGGCACAGCTTCCCAGGAGCCTCCCGCTCCCACCGACGAACTTGCCCTCTGGTCCGCGGAAGGAAAGACACGCGATGACTTCCTCCAACAACTCCTCGCCGACGGCTGGCAGGCGGGCGGAGATACCGACGCATGGGACGTGGAGAAGAACGGCACGCGCGTGCTGCTCGCCACCGAACGCGGCGATGGCATCGGCAAGCGGACTCTGGTGCGGGTGTGGGGAGATCCCAAGTCACTCGTCGTCCTTCGCGGCTGATCCCGCGAACTTCTTGAGGTCGCCGTTCGCGGGATTCACCTCGAACCAGCCTTCGCCATTGATGTGGATCATCGCCTTCTTGCCATCGGGTGAGAGCGCGGCGCCGCATCCGCTGCCGCACTCCGCGAGCTCGTCCCACTTCAGCGGGAGCTTCTTCTCGAAAGCGTCCGCATTCGGCACGCGAACGATGTTTCCCCATCCGCTGCCGCCGATGCGGCTGAGCTCCACGAGAAGGTGATCCTTGAGGGGAAGCACCGTCTGAGCCCCGGTGCCGGAGCTGTTCGCAGGACTGGTCTCAAGCGTGGCGAGCGGCCAGATCCTCGTCCCCGCGAGGACATAGGGCACCTCTTCATTGTCGCCCGCCTCGATGGAGCCTTTCCACACATCGCCATTCAGCGTGAAGTAGAGATTTCCGTCCGTGTCGAAGACCGGACTCGTGGCATGGTTTGCACGGCGGTTGTAAACGCCCCCTGCCTTCTTCGGCTGCTTGGGATCGAGAATCCACCACTCCGGCTCGCCATCTTCCTTCGTCGTGGTCACGAGCACCTGGCCGTCCTTTGGATTGCAGGCGACATCGTCCACGGTCAGTTCGTCGGGTGCCTTCCAGAGTTCGGTCCACGTATCGGTGGCAGGGTTCCAGCTCATCACACGCTGGCCACCGGCCAAAATCAGCGCGTCCTTTCCGGCGGAGAGACCCACGAATTCGACTTGGAAGTCGTCTGGAAACTCCAGCGCCGTCTCCACCTTCGTCGTCAGATCCAGCAGCAGCACTCCGCTGTCTCCCTGACGGGCCACCCGCTTGCCATCCGGCAAAAACGCGGCGGACCCGGCGAAGAGCGCAGGTGAAAGCAATAGCGAGAACAGCAGCGATTTCATGGTGCCATACCCAAGCAGACCGCTGTGCCGCCGTCGAGGCGGGCCTTGCAGCGCTCGCGCCGGGCCGCTACAGCCGGGGCATGGGTTTGCGGACGAGCGACTTCCACTACGACCTGCCACCGGAGCTGATCGCCTCGCGGCCGCTGGAGGAGCGTGCCGCCTCGCGGATGATGGTGGTGAACCGCGACTCGGGAAAGATCGAGCACCGGATGTTCCGCGACTTCCCGGAGTACCTGCGGCCCGACGACCTGCTGGTACTGAATGACACGAAGGTCATCCCGGCCCGCGTTTTCTCCGACGACGGGAAGATCGAGCTGCTGTGCCTGGACCGCCTCTCGCCGCTCGAATGGCGCTGCCTGGTGCGGCCGGGCAAGAAGATGCGCACCGGCAAGACCGTCACGGTGGGCGGAACTACTGGAACCGTAGTAGATGTCTTCGACAATGGCGACCGGCTCATCCGCTGGGACGCGCCCGTGGACCTCGACCGGCACGGCCACCTCGCCCTGCCCCACTACATGGGCCGCGATGACGAGATGGCGGACCGCGACCGCTACCAGACCGTCTTCGCCCGTGAGGAGGGAGCCATCGCCGCGCCGACCGCGGGGCTGCACTTCACGCCGGAGCTGTTAGAAAAGCTGCCGCATGCCTTTCTCACGCTGCACGTGGGCGTCGGCACCTTCCGGCCCGTGCAGGTGGACACTCCGGAGGAGCACGAGATGCACTCCGAGCGATACGTTCTCACGCCGGAAACCGCGGGACGCGTCAACGACGCCGCGCGCGTGATCGCCGTGGGCACGACGGTGACGCGCGTGCTGGAGCACGTGGGCCGGACCGTGCACGCGGAAGGGCTGGCTGCAAGGTGCCGCAGCCACGAAGGAGCCACCGACATCTTCATCTACCCGCCATATCAATTCCGCGTGATCGGCGGCCTGCTCACGAATTTCCACCTGCCGGAAAGCACGCTCATCATGCTCGTCAGCGCCTTCGCAGGCCGCGAGATCGTGATGGAGGCCTATCGCGAAGCCGTGCGGGAGCGCTACCGCTTCTACAGCTACGGCGACTGCATGCTGCTGGTGTGAGAGGGTCAGCGCTTCGCCTTCTTGATGCCGATGGTCCACCAAAGGATCGGACCCACAACCGGCAAGGCGAGGAGCACGATCACCCAGATCAACTTCTCGCTTCCTTGCTCGAAAGTCGCCTGAAGGCACTGGATCAGGGCGATGATCGACAGGATCATCGGACTGAGCAGGAAGAAGATGAGGATCAGTTCCTGACCACCGATATTGAGAAAGCCGAGCTGGTTCATTGGTTGCATGCCATATCTGCGAGGCCCGAAGGAAACTTGACCAGCATATCTATCAGATCACGGGGGCCTTTTCACCTCGATACCGGCGGGCTTCAACCACATCTGGAAAATCGTCATCATCATCCAACCAGCCGCGAACTTCGGAAAGCTTCCCCGAAGCACTTGCCTGTCCCTCCAGAGGAATCAACCTGGCTACGGGAACATCACGGCGGCAGATCATCAACTCCTCTCCGGTCTCTACCCTTCGGATGATGTTACACAACCGGGTCTTCAATCCGGTGAGGTTCACAGAGTCGCTCATGATCAGTCTTCGACCACCATACCGGGACAAACCGCTTGCCACAAGCCACCCCACGCTGTTTCCTCCGCCTGCTGTCAGGGGCCGTGGAGGTTCGGCAGGCGAATCCCGCTAGGCCTTAATCGGAGCAACGGTAGTTTGTCCGTGCTTGCCGCGGTTCCCTGGCAGCACTTCTTTTCTCCACGCGCCACTTTCGAGCGCGGGCGGGATCAGTCGAAGTCGAGGTAGATCTCGGCGCGGCGGTTCGCGCGGCGGCCATCGGGATTGTCCCCGCCACTCTCGGTGAAATTCGGCCGGCGCGGCTGCGACTGGCCCTTCGCAAGCGTGATGATCTGGTCCTCGGCCACGCCGACCTTCACCAGATACTCCTTCACGAAATTCGCACGGCGCTGTGAGAGCTGGTCATTGTAGGGCTCCGTGCCGAGCGCGTCGGTATGGCCGGAAAGCGTGAGCTGCTTCTCCGGATCCGTCTTCAGGATCTGCGCGACGATATCGAGCTGCCGCTCCGTGCGCGGGGGCAGCGTGTCCTCGTCAAAGCCGAAATAGAGCACCAGCGTGTCTCCACCCTTCGGATTCTTCACCAGCGGGATGTAATAGACGTCTCCGCCCGCCACGCGCTTCGCGTAGTCCGCGAGCAGTTGGTCCAGGTTCAGGTCCGTCACGCGCCAGTGGCCGCTGTTCTCCGGCTGGTGCAGCACCATGGAAAACTCGGCGGCATCGCTGCCGTCCGCTGCCACCACGCGGGCGAGGTAGCCGCTGGTATCCGGCCGCTGGAACATCGCGCGCAGCGGCTTGTCATCGCGAAACTTGTAGCTTCCGTCCTCGAAGAGGATGCACAGGCCCGCGATCTTCGCGTCGGAAACCGTGGCGGAATCGACGAACTCCTTCGCGAGCTCGAACTGCTGGTGGAGCAGCGCCTGCAGGAAGGCATCCGCGATTCCCAGCGAATCGACCATCACCGCCTTTGGCACCGGCTCGCCGGGCGCAGGCGGCAGCATAAGGGACTGCACGGACCACTTGCCCGCCTCCTGCTGCAGGTCGAAGAAGATGCGATCGCGCCCGGTCTCCACACCGTCCAGCCAAAGCGCCCAGCGCGCGCGCTTGTTCAGCTCCAGCTCGCCCACCTCCTGCACGGAGTCCGGCTTGCGCAGTTTCGGCTCCTGGGTGGCGAGCTGGGCCAGCCGTTTGCGCGTGCCATCGTCCAGCGCCTGCTTGCCGATGAGCTGGCCGAGCTTCTCGAAGTCACCCGTCTCCAGGGCCGTGCCGATCTGGCCGAGCAATTGCGCCGGGTCCACCGTGGAAAGGCCCACGCCGGCATTTGCCATGGCGGCCTCGGGGTCCACCGGACCATCCACCACGGACTCCTTCTGGTTCGCAGGGATGGTATCCGCTGCCGGAGCCACGGGCTTCTTTTCCTCGACCACGGGTGCCTGCCGCGGTGCCGCAGGCTTCCCGCGATTCATGTAGAGGCCACCGACACCGGCGGCCAAGGCGAGCGCCCCGACGAGGAAGGCGATTGGAAAGCGGGAGTCTTGCATGGCGGCTGGCGCGCGGGAGGGCGCAAGGAAAGGGATGCTCCTTCAACGTCCGGCGGACAACCGCTTTATCCCGCGAAATCAACGTTCCGGGACAGGAGCAGCCTCCGGAGCGGGGGCAGGAGGCGCAGGGTCGATGTCAGCCGGACCTTCCTCTTCCTTCCGCGGCAGCACCGGCAGGCTCGCGGTGCTGTGCTCCCCATTCCGGAAGAGATGCACCGTGGTCGCCTGCACCGCGGCGGACGCGGAGAGGTAGAGGTAAAACTCGGTCGCATTCGAGATGCGGCTCTCATTGACGCCGACGATCAGGTCACCCGGCCGGATGCTGTTGCCCGCCAAGCCCTCGGGACGCACCCGGGTAGCCACCACGCCGCTGAAGCCGCGCAGGCGCTCCTGCGGCATGAGGTCGCGCACATCCAAGCCGATCGCCGCGAGGGATTCGCCGGTGTCCCGCGTCCTCCCCGGTGCGACCTGGGGCATCTGCATCGTCTCCGGCTGGCTCTCTGTGATGGTGGCCTGCAGCGTCACCTCGCTGCCGGAGCGCCACACGCGCATCGGCACCACCTGGCCGATGCGGGTGCGCTGCACCAGATTGATAAGCTGGGTCGTGCTGCGGATCTCCTTGTCGTCAAAGGTGAGGATCACGTCGTTCTCCTTCAGCCCTGCCTTCTCCGCGGGCGAGTCCGGGCCGACAGCGATGACCACGCCGCCCTCCAGCATCCGCACGCCGAGATAGCCGCGTACCGGGCGACCTCGCTCGAGGATCGAGTGCAGGGTGTCCTTCACGTCATTCGACGGGATGGAAAAGCCCACGCCTTGGAAGCCCGGCTTGTCGCGGTCCGGCGTGAAAATGGCGGAGTTGATGCCGATGATCTCGCCTTGCAGGTTCACCAGCGGGCCGCCGGAGTTGCCGGGATTGATCGCCGCGTCCGTCTGGAAGAGATCCCTCTGCGTGTCGGAGAGCGAGCGCTCGACGGCGGAAATGATTCCCCGGGTGATGGTCTCACCCAGGCCGAAGGGATTGCCGATCGCGAAGACATTCTGCCCCGGGCGCACCTGACTGGAGTCGCCCAGCTTCAGCGGCTGGAACTTCGTGTCGGCGTCGCCATCGATCTTGAGCACGGCGATGTCGAGCAGGCGGTCCTCGCCGATGAGCGTGGCGGGGAAGGATTTGCCGGGCTTGCCATTCACCATCGGCAGCGTCACCTGGATCTTCTGCTGGTCCGCGACTACGTGGTAGTTCGTCACCACGTGGCCCTCGTGGCTCACGATGACCCCGGAGCCCTGCCCCTGCGTCGGCACGGACTGGAAGCGCATGCGGCCGTAGCCATCGAAAAGACGCCGCTCCCGCAGGGCGGTGGTGTCGATGCTGACCACCGAGGGGACCACCGCATCGGTCAGCTTGATGTATTCCGCATCCAGACGCGCGAGTAGTTCCACGTCGCCCAGATTCAAAGGCGCACGATCAGCCAAGGTATAGCTTTCAGGACGGAAATCCTCGCCGCCATTCCCCTTCCCGCCCGGCACGAGCCTGGCGAAGCCCTCCGGGCCGTTGCGAATGAGATAAACGGCACCGAAGGCGACCGCGAAAACGGCCGCCAATGCCATCAGCCGACGAATGCCTTGCTGCATGGGATCGTGTAAGGGGATGAGGGTGTGGGTGATACAGGACTTGGACGGACCCGCAATAGCAAGGAAATCCTCACGCGGCGGCCTCCCGGATCCGTGGGAGACGCGCCGCGGCGCATGGCTCAATTTCCACCACCCGCGCCTCTTGGCAACGGATAGTCCACCTCGTCACCGGCGGCGGCGGTCAATTCACGGATGGCTTTCAGGTAGGCCTCGCGGGCTGCCTTGGCCGCGAGGTTCTTCTTCGGGGCCATCGTATTGTTTTCGTTCTCCGACTTGGAAAGGAGGCGGGAAAGGGTGCGGACGCTATCGGTCACGTCCATGGCTGCCTTGTGGAGGTCGCGGTCGCGGATGTCGATGTAGCTGGTCAGGGAATCCAGCACCTCCCGGCTCGCGGCGTGCGCCTTGTCGAGCTGGGCCTCGGCGGTCGGTTCCTCCTGCTTCAGCGTCATGAGCACGGCAATGGGCTCCAGCGACCTGCGAATCTCGCGGGCGAGCACCGGGCGGGCCAGCGAGCGCGCCCGGTTTCCGGACCCCTGCAAGGCCAGCATACGGGCGGAGGCGTGCTTCGGCATCAGGTCCGTCACTTCCTTCAGCCGCTGCTGGGTCGCCTGATGCGCCACGAAGGTCCCCAGCGGCTTGCCGTCGCCCACCTTGCGGATTTCCCCGAAGCGCTTCATCGCATCGCCAGCGGGGCCCTGCGGAGCCGCAGCGGCCAGATTGCAAAGCTCGTCCACCGTGCTCGCCAGCACCACCTCCCGCTTCATGAAGAACGCGGCGTCATTCATGGTCAGCAGCGCAGGCAGGAATTCCGCGGCCTGGTCCGGCAGGATCAGACGGCCACCGCCCGGCATCTCGGACAGGGCTCGCAGCGTCTTCCAGAACTTCGGCGGCAGCTCCAGCTTTCCACCCTCCCCCACTTGAGCCAGCGTGATCGCCGTCGGCATCTCACCCGTCAGCGCGCCCTCCAGCAGCAACGCCGCCGTGCCGGATAGAGCGGTCCCATTCCGCGACAGCGAGTAGGACGACTTCCCAAATCCCAGCGAAACGGTCAGCCCGGCGGGCAGCGTCCCGTGGCGGGCCTCCATGGCCTTCTCCAGTGCTTGGAAGGGCTTGGCCATCCGTTGGGTGAGGCCCTCGCCCGGGATCATGAGCTGCGTGCGCCCCTTGCCGGAAATCTCACCGTGAAAGGTCACCTTCAACGCTTGCAGGGACTCCACGCCGGTCTCCGCATCATGGACCCACACGGGCATGGCTGCCTCCAGGTCCGCCAATGCGAGGCCCAGAACGGCCTTCTGGCCGCCGTCTTCGGGCTCCGGGGGCGTCGTGTCCGTCGGCTCCGGATCGGCGGGCTTCACGGCCTCCTTGGGCGTGCGGAAGGCCTCCTTGGGCGTGCGGAAGGCCTCCTTCGTCGCCACCCAGTCCTTCCACGCCCCAAGCTCGCTGACGCGTTCCTTTGACTTCGGATGGCCGGGGTCCGCCACGGCCAGCACGTCACCCAGGCAGGCTGCCAGCGCATTCGCGTCCGCCCCGGCCTCCGGCATCTCCAGCCAGGAAAGCGTCTGCCAAGCGCGGGTGCGGGCGCGCTCGATCTCCTTGCTGTCGGGGGAATCCGGCATGTCGCCCTTCTCCGCGGCGGCGATCAGGTCGCGCGCCTGGCGGTTCGCCGGATCCAGTGCCAGCGACAGCGCGGCCATCTGGGCCACGGAGCGCAGTTCATCCGGCTTCTCCGCCTCCTCGGCAGCGGCCAGCACCGAGATCTGCCGGGAGAGCGCCGTCATGGTGTCCACGTCCACCGGCAGCTTGTCCCGTCGGAAAGGCACGGGGCCCTCGGCAGGCGGCACGAAGTCCGCGACCGCCGGCATCATCATCGCCGCACTCCACATCAAAATCCCCCGCGAGAAGCATCGCATGGCAGTCATCTTAATCCCCCGATACGGGGTGCCGCGAGGGAGAATTGCGCCGGGAGGCGTCACTCATCATCAATTTCCCGATCGGCAGGCCGCCATCGCCATGCATGGAAGGCATTTGCAATTCCGCCCGATCTGCCACTCCGGCCTGCCCCGCCCGTCCCATCGTCCGCATTCTTCGTGATTGGAAGATCGGCGATTGGTGATTCCTTCTTCCCGCATGCCGCTGCCTGCCGATCTCCGCCACACCACCCGCGAGGAAGTCATGTTCTTCGACACCGACATCGGCGGCGTGGTCCACAACATCGCCTACCTGCGGATGATCGAGACCTGCCGCACCAAGCTCGCCGGGCTGATGGGCATGGACCTGAAGGGGATGTCGGATACCAAGCTCTTCCCCGTCGTCGTCCGAACGGAGATCGACTACCGGCGTCCCGCCACCCTCGGCGATGCCTTGGTCATCCACGGCCGCCTCGACGAGGTCCAGCGCGCCCGCTTCTGGTGTGCCTTCGAGGTCCGCCGCGAAAGCGACGACGCCCTCCTCATCACCTGCCGCCAGTGCCTCGCCCTCGTCCAAATGCCCGAAGGCAGGCCCGTCCGCCTCCCGGCGGAGTGGAGCCTAGGCGAAGCCTGAGGCTCCGCTGCTCCCCCTTGGGAGCGCGTGCCACCGGCTCGCTTGGCCGGTAGGAAAGCCAGTAAAGGGTCGTCCTAGCGGCAGATTCAGGCACCTCTCGCCGGTGCCGGCAGTCCCTACCGTCACTCCCCTTCCCCTGCCTTCGCAACGCTCTTGCGGGCACCCTTCTCCATCCAAACGGCGAGGATCGCGACGTCAGCCGGGGTGATGCCGGAGATCCGGGATGCTTGGCCCAGCGTGGCCGGACGGATGCGGCCGAAATTGACCTGCGCCTCCTTCTTAAGTCCCCGGATGGCTGTGTAATCGAGGTCTGCCGGGATCCGCTTGTCCTCATGGCGGGCCATGCGTTCCACCTGCACCTGCTGGCGCTGGAGGTGGCCCTCATACTTCAGCTCGGTCTCGATGAGTGGCCAAAGTTCCACGTGGAACTCTCCACGTAGTTCATCAGGGAGCATTTCGGCGGTATTCTCCACCCGGCGGAACCAGTGATCGAGCTTCACTCCCTCATTCACCGCCTGCCGCCGGGCCCAGCGAAGGGCGCGCTCCAGCTCGGACTGCTTGTGGCGTATGCGCTCCACGCGCTCGCCATGGGCAAGGCCGAGATCGGCAGCCAGCGGTGTGAGACGGAGGTCGGCATTGTCCTGACGGAGCAGCAGGCGGAACTCCGCCCGACTGGTGAACATCCGATAAGGCTCCGTGCAGCCCTTGGTGACGAGGTCATCCACCATCACGCCGAGGTAGGCTTGGTCGCGGCGCAGGATCAGATCCGGCTTTCCAGCCACCTTCAGCGCGGCATTTGCCCCTGCCAGAAGCCCCTGCCCTGCCGCTTCCTCGTAGCCAGAAGTCCCGTTGATCTGGCCGGCGAAATAGAGGCCGGAGACCAGTTTCGTCTCCAGCGTGGGATGAAGTTGGGTCGGCGGGCAGTAATCATACTCCACCGCATAGCCGGGCCGCAGGATCTCGCACTTCTCCAGCCCCGGAATAGTGCGGAGGAAATTGAGCTGCACCTCGTAGGGTAGTGAGGTGGACACCCCATTGACGTAATATTCATGGGTGTGGCGGCCCTCCGGCTCGAGGAACACCTGATGCCGATCTTTCTCCGCGAACCTCACCACCTTGTCCTCGATGGACGGGCAATAGCGCGGTCCCACCCCCTCGATCACCCCGCAATACATCGGGGACTGGTCGAGATTACCGCGGATGATGTCATGCGTGGCAGTGTTCGTGTAAGTCACCCAGCAGGGCATTTGTTCCACGTGGAACTCAGAATCTCCCCATGGATTCAGCGTGAAAAGGTCATCCCGCTTCTTTGTCAGGGTGTCCGCGAGGTAGGAGAAGAGCGGTGCCGGGGTATCACCATCCTGGGGCTCGCACTTGGTGAAATCGAGCGATCGGGCGTTCAGACGGCAGGGTGTGCCGGTCTTAAAACGTTCCACGTGGAACCCTAGACGCTTCAGCGAGTCGGAAACCGTGCTCGTGGCATCGCCCATGCGACCTCCCTTTTCATTCCGCAGACCCACGTGCATGAGTCCGCGCATGAAGGTCCCCGCAGAGAGAACCACTGACGCCGCCTGGATCTCCATGCCGAGTGACGTGGTAATGCCCGTCACACAGTCGTTCTCGACGAGAATGTCCGCGACATTCCCCTGATGAAGCTCGATGCCGGGGGTGGATTCCAGCACCCACTTCATACGGAATTGGTAGGCCTTCTTGTCGCACTGGGCGCGCGGCGCACGAACCGAGGGGCCCTTGGACGCATTCAGCATGCGGAACTGGATGCCCGTCGCATCCGTGTTCAGGCCCATCGCTCCGCCAAGCGCATCGATCTCACGGACCATGTGCCCCTTGGCCAGCCCGCCGATGGCGGGGTTGCAGGACATCTGGCCGATGGTATCCAGATTCTGCGTGAGCACAGCCACCTGTGCGCCCAGACGGGCGGCAGCGAGGGCGGCTTCCACACCGGCGTGGCCGGCACCGATGACGAGGACGTCGTAGCGCTTGGGATAGCGGAACATGCGAGGGCGGGCACCCTACCCGGGCGAATGCAGCGCGGCAAGAGTAGGGAGAAATGACAACGCTTCATGTTCCACGTGGAACGGCCAATCTAGACGCTGCTCTCCCAGATGGTCGTCCGATTCACGGCAAAGGCAGGAAAGGCCACCTCCGAAAACCAGTCCGTCCGAACCCCGGGAAAATGGATCCGGCAGCAAGGCGATGACCTGCTCGTAGGCCTCCCGATCCTCATCCTCATACACCCTGATGACGCTTCCATCCTCAGCAATGCGGAAACACAGGCAGATCTCATCCACGGAATAGAGGTCCTCCTTGAAGACAAAAATCTCAAGGATCGCCGACCAAGGAACAAGCCTCCCTGCGACGCCCAAGCCTGGTGAAGTGACTTCTACTCCTGCCACGCAACCCCACGATCCTACAATCACCGGGGCGATGCAATCCCGGACCACAGCTTGGCAAGCTAGCGCATTTTCGGCTCGCCCGGGTGCCCCTGATGAGGCAGGGAAAGGCATGCAACGCCCTTGGATTCCAGCCCTCGTGCTGCTGGCTCTCTTGATCGCTTTCCGGTGCCTCGGGGCCGCCTATCCGATGGAGATGCCGAATTTCCAGCCGCTGCCCGCGCTGTTCCTGTGCAGCATCATCTTCCTGCGCGGCACGAAAGCCTGGGCACTGCCGGTGATCGCTTGGCTCGTCAGCAATCCCCTCGCGAGCATGCTCCAAGGCTACTCGCCCTTTGCCCATGGCGGAGTCAGTGTTGCCTTCATCACCCTTCTACTGACCGGCGCACTCGCCCTCCCGCTGCGGAAGTCCCCTTCCCCGGGCGTCGTGATCGGTGGCGGCCTCGCTGCGGCGCTGCTCTTCCACCTCGTCACGAATGGTGCCGTCTGGTATGTTGACCCGATGTATCCGAAGTCGGGCGAGGGCCTCTGGCAGGCCCTCTGGAGCGGCCGCCCGACGGACGTGCTGCCGACCTGGGTCTTCCTCCGGAATCTGGTGGCTGCGAATGTCGTCTTCACCGCTCTCTTCCTCCTCGCCCGCCGCTCCTGGGCACCCGCCTCTGAGGCCCCTTCTCCTGCCGTCGCACAGATCAGATAAGTTCTTGCTCCAAACCTGTTTTCGACCCTATCTCCGCCCCGTCCATGTCCTCTGTCACCGCCGATACGCCCCGTCTCGATTTCGCCGGCTCGCCGATCAACAAGGCGCTCACCGCCGAGCAGAAGATCGAGCTCTTCCGCAAGATGGTCCGCATCCGTCGCTTCGAGCAGATCGCCCTGAAGTACTACAATGCAGGCCGCATCGGTGGCTTCCTTCACCTTTACATCGGCCAGGAGTCCGTGGCCGTGGGCACCCTTTCGCTATGCGGCGAGAATGACCACAACATCACTGCCTACCGTTGCCACGGTCACGCGATCATGTCCGGCATGGAGATGAACCCGCTGATGGCGGAACTCTTCGGCAAGGCCACCGGCTGCTCGAAGGGCAAGGGCGGCTCGATGCACTTCTTCGCTCCGGACAAGAACTTCTGGGGTGGCCACGGCATCGTCGGCGGCCAGACCCCGCTCGGCCTTGGCCTCGCCTACGGCCTCAAATACTTGGGCCGCGAAGGTGCCGCCCTCTGCTACCTTGGTGACGGCGCTGTTAACCAGGGTGCCTTCCACGAGTCACTGAACATCGCCGCCCTCTTCGAGCTCCCGGTCGTCTATGTGATCGAAAACAACGGTTACTCGATGGGCACCTCCCAGAAGCGCTCCTCTTCCTACCGCGGTTGCCTCGCCCAGCGCGCCGAGGGCTACGACATGGAGTGGGACGTCATCGACGGCTCCGATCTCTACGAGGTGCGCGCCAAGACCCACATCGCCTTGGAGCGTGCACGCAAGGAGCACAAGCCGGCCATCCTCGAGATCAATACCTACCGCTACTACGGCCACAGCATCGCCGACGCGAACCACAAGAAATATCGCTCCCCCGAGGAGATCGAGGACTACAAGACGAACTTCGACCCCATCCGCCTGTGGCGCAAGCGCCTCGTCGCGGAAGGCATCATCACGGACGAGCAGCTCGACGCCATCGACAAGGAAGCTGCCGCCGAGGCCACTGCCGCGGTGAAGTTCGCCGAGGAATCCCCCATCCCGACCATCGAGTCCATCATGGATGACGTGTACTGGGAAACCGACAACCAGACCCCTGCCTCGAAGATCGGCCAGCACTTCTTCACCGACTGAACCGAGCCCGAGCAGAACGAACTACGGTAACTCTAGTATTTCCCCGGATCCCGATCCCCGACACGCATCATTTCCATGTCCCGCACGCTCACCTACCGCGAAGCTCTCCGCGAAGGCCTCGACGAGGAACTCGCCCGCGACCCGAACGTCGTCCTCATGGGCGAGGAGGTCGCCCAGTACAATGGCGCCTACAAGGTCACCGAAGGCCTCTGGGCCAAGTGGGGCGACAAGCGCATCGTCGACACCCCGATCTCCGAGGCCGGCTTCATCGGCATGGGCATCGGTGCCTCCATGCTCGGCGTCCGCCCGGTCATGGAGCTGATGTTCTGGTCCTTCCACTCCGTTGCCTTCGACCAGCTCGTCAACAATGCCGCCTGCGTCCGCTACATGTCCGGCGGCCTGATCAATTGCCCCATCGTGATGCGCGGCCCGGCCAACGGCGGCACCAGCGTGGGAGCCACCCACTCGCACATCCCGGAAGGCCTCTTCGCCGCATTCCCCGGCCTGAAGGTCGTCTCGCCTGCCACCCCGGCAGACGCGAAGGGCCTCATCAAGGCCGCGATCCGCGACAATGACCCGGTCTATGTGATGGAGAACACCAAGCTCTACGGCAACACCGGCGAGGTGCCGGATCCCGCCGATGGTGACTTCGTGATCCCGCTCGGCGTGGCCGATCTGAAGCGCGAGGGCAAGGACGTCTCCATCATCGCCCACGGCCGCTCGGTGCTCCACGCGCTGGAGGCTGCCGAGACGCTCAAGGAGCAGCACGGGATCGAAGCCGACGTGCTCGACCTCCGCTCGATCCGCCCGCTTGACGTGGACGCCATCATTAAGACGGTGAAGAAGACGAACCGCGTAGTGCTCGTCGATGAATCGAAGGGCTTCGGCGGCGTCTCCGCCATGGTCTCGCACCTCATCCAGGACAACGCCTTCGATTACCTCGACGCGCCGATCAAGCGTGTCACCACATTGGATGCACCGGCGATATACTCCCAGCACATCGAGCACGAACAGCTCCCGAATCCCCGCCGGATCGTGGAAAAAGTCCTGTCTTTGCGCTGATCCGGACGGTGATTTTCATTGCCAGCAAAGGTTCCCGTCCTAGCATTTTGGCACCATGATCAAAGCCCTTGCTGCTGTCGGCCTCGTGGCCCTTTGCCTCGCCTCCAGCTCCTGCTGCTGCCTGTTCTAACACATTAGACGACTCCCATGAAAAACCTGCTCCTGATTCTTCCGCTCATCGCACTGTCGCTGGGCTTGTCTTCCTGCTGCTCGATGTTCGGCATCAAGGCTGGCAGCGCCGGTTACACCGAAGAAACCTATCAGCGCAAGCTCTGCGGCTATGACGTCGTCCGTGAGGAAGTCGTCGTGGATGCAAAGAGCGGCCTGACCGAGGTGAAGGAAACCAAGGTGCCCCGCTACAAGACCGTGACGAAGAAGGTCCGCATCAAGTGCGGCGACTGCGTCCGCTTCTATTGCCCGGATGACGGCTGCTGCGGCTCCGGCAACGGTGCGATCAAGGAAGCCTCCATGCAGGGCGGCAGCGGCAGCCCACACATGGGCCTGATCCCGACCATGAAGAAACTCGCCGAGTAATCCTTCAACGGACGACATCACACTTTGGAGACGGAGGCCCGCAACGGCCTCCGTTTTCTTTTTCCCCTTGCCCCATCCCCGCAAGTGCTGGATTCGTGACGGATGAAAGCCCTGCTCCCGGTCTCCGCACTCGCCACCGTCCTCTCGCTCGCCGCCTGCAAGCCGGAGCCAAAGCCCGCTGCCGAGGCTCAAATTCCGGCACCCGCAACACCTGTCGAGGAGCCTGCCGCACCCGCCCCCACGCCGAATCCCGCCAAGCCCGAAAGCTACGTCGGACTGGAGGAAAAGGCCGCCGGGGACATGGCGGACAAGGCATCGCTGAAGTGGCGGATCATCGAGGTGGACGGTGAATCCCGACCGGTGACGATGGACTTCAATCCCGAGCGCCTGAACTTCGCCATCAAGGACGGCAAGGTCATCCGCGTCACTCAAGGCTGAGCCCCCGGAAAAGACTGGAAATGCCTTTCTGAATTCGCAATCTCCGTGCGCCCCACTCCCTTTTCTTAACCAGATCCATGGCCACCCAAATTGAAATGCCAAAGCTCTCGGACACGATGACCGAGGGCACCCTCATCAAATGGCACAAGAAAGTCGGCGATAACGTCGAGATCGGTGACATCCTCGCAGAGGTCGAGACCGACAAGGCCACCATGGAAATGGAAGCCTTCGATGAAGGAACGCTGACCGAAATCCTGATCCAGGAAGGCGAGAAGGCCGCGATCGGTGCCGTGCTCGCCGTGCTCGATGGCGATGACGCAGGCTCCTCCGCACCGGCACCTGCTGCCGCCGAGTCCTCCAGCGCGCCCGCCGCTGCTGCCGCACCCGCGTCGGCATCTGCTCCTGCCGCATCTTCCGCCGCACCGGCTCCGGCCACCGCTGGCGATGGCAGCCGCATCAAGGCGTCCCCGCTCGCCCGCAAGGTCGCCGGTGACCTCGGCGTCGATCTTTCCTCCGTCAGCGGCACCGGTCCTGCCGGTCGCATCGTGAAGGCGGACGTGGAAGCCGCCGGTTCCTCTAAGCCCGCTGGCAAGTCCGCCAACGCCAGCGCCGCCGCCGGACTCGCCGCCGCCGCGAAGTCCCGCACCGCACCGACCGCCGCTTCCGCACCTGCCGGAGCCATGTCCGCCGCCATCATGCCGACCGCCAAGGAAGGTGACGAGCGCATCGAACTTTCCTCCATGCGGAAGGTCATCGCCTCGCGCCTGCTCGCGTCGAAGCAAACCATCCCGCACTTCTACCTCCACGTCGAAGCCGACGCCGCGCCGCTGATGGCTCTCCGCCAGCAGATCAATGCGCAGGCCGAGAAGACCCACGGCAATAAGTACTCGGTGAACGACTTCGTCCTGAAGGCCGTCATCAATGCCTCCGTGGCCGTCCCGGCGGTGAATGCCTCCTTCGCTGGCGACCACATCGTCAGCTTCAAGCACGTCGGCCTGTCCGTCGCCATCGCGGTGGAAGACGGCCTCGTGACCCCCGTGATCCAGCAGGCCGAGACCAAGTCCGTGCTGCAGATCTCGAAGGAAGTGAAGGACCTCGCCGGCCGCGCGAAGGACAAGAAGCTCAAGCCCAGCGAATTCGACGGCGGCACCATCACCGTGTCGAACCTCGGCGCGTGGGGCATCGAGAGCTTCGACGCCATCGTCAATCCACCGCAGGCGCTCATCGTCTCCGTCGGTGCCGCCATCGAGAAGCCCGTCGTCAAGAACGGCCAGATCGTTCCCGGCCTCCGCATGAATATCGGCGTGAGCTGCGATCACCGCGTGGTGGACGGAGCCGTGGCAGCAAGCTTCCTCGCGGAAGTGAAGAAGCTCATCGAGCAGCCGGCCCTCATGCTGGTCTGAGTCGGAGACTGACCCTCCTTTCAAAAGGCGTGCCGCCCTCACGGGTTGCACGCCTTTTTCTTTGCCGGTGGCGATCCTTTGGCCGTCCCCGCCACTATCATCGTGGTCATCGGTGAGAGCACCGCGGGAGCAATGGGTGAAATCCGACATGGCACTGAGGAAGTCTGGCATAAGGGACCCTCCCGCACTGTCGCCCGTGCGACCATAGATTACATTGCGGACCTTCTCCAGCTCCCCAGCTCCCCAGCTCCCCAGCTCCCCAGCTCCCCAGCTCGTCAGTTCTTGAAGGCCAAAGGCCTGACCATCCCTCAGCCCCGGCCAACGGCCGGGGTGGGTGGACCTAGGACTATCGTGGGCTGAAGGCCCACCATAAGTGTCCGGCCGACTTGGACGTGAGGCGATGAAATGGACGATAAGATGCCAGGCTCATCCTCAAAGCGTGAGAAGAGCGAGTGAGAGGTGAGCGACTGCATTTCCTCATCGTGGCAAACCGACCTCGTATCGTAGCCCTTCAGGCCACCAATTCATGATCTCTAACCCCGGCCGTTGGTCGCGGCTGAGGGATGGCCAGGCCTTTGGCCCTCAAGAGTCCTATGACACACCGGGGCTGGAGGTGAGGAATCCGCCGCCAGAGATCGTTCCACGGTGTCACCAGTGCGACTACGGTGGCATCTGCGGGCCGTTGGGGAGAGGGCGAGCTCCTGATGGTCCACGACCCCATTGGAGGCTTTCCGGGGATCAGGGGCGGCTCTCAGCCCATCCAACCTGTTGAATCGCTTCCTTGCCCGTTCTGTGCTCCTCTGTCGCTCGCGCGTGATTCGATCTTCTCTGGAGGGAAGGGAGAAAGGCTCTGTGCGGGTGAACGTCCCGAAGTTTTTCACACGGCTAGAGTATGGATCTATTTGGTACCTTAAAAAACTCATCGTCTTAATCCTGTGAACAACCCCGGAAAACTCCTGTTCCACCGCATTAGATCAGGGATTCCACGGCTTCAAGATCATGCGAAGAACTCCCGGGCATCTGGCCATAAGCCTACCTGACGATCGGACGCTTCCGAATTGCTCGCGGAGAACTCCCGAGATGTTCACACTCCACTGACAAATTCCGGGCTGAATTCACCGTGCCTTCATTCCCTCCGGAAAAAGGGGATCCATGAGAGGTCCGTTCCTTTCATCCTCAGCCATCCCGCGGCGGTCCTTCCCTTCCTCCGCTGGCGTCGATTCGATCCGCTCGCCCTGGTGGTGGGAAGCATGGCTCCGGACTTCGGGTATTTCCTCCACCGTTTCGCCCTCGCAGGTGAAGACCATATGGTAGGAGTCGCGGCAGCTCTCGCGGTGATGCCCTCGTGGAACTCGGTCGCGGGCTTCGACAGGCTTTTTCCAGATCCGCGCGTTCGCCTTCCGATGGATCGTGAATTCCATCGCACTGATGACTGTCGCCTACTTCACCGTGGCGTTGGGCCTGTATCTCCGGGACCAGACGCGAGCGCGAGGCTTCACTTCGGCAGCTTCTCGCGGCACCAGGAGAGGGCCATGAGCGCGTAGCCGGTACCGTAGGGCTGGTGGTAGTCGTAGAGCGGGTAATCCCACCACGAGCCGTCCTTCTCCTGCCGGTGCAGGATCACCCGGGCGAGCCGCTCGGCGTGAGCCGGCTGCTGGGCCGCGGGCAGAAATTCCACCGACTCCGTGAAGTAGTAGATGCCGTAGTAGTAGAAGTAGCCGGAGATCTGGAAGTGCGTCTCGTGCGGCACCGGGCGCTTGCGGCCGATGCTCAGGAAGCCCTCGCGATCGATGAAGCGTACTGCCCACTCGTCGATGACCTTGTCGGTCACCTTCTGCTCGCCAAAGGCACGCAGCGTCGCATTGCACGCCTGGCTGCGCGCGAGCGATCCCGCGGGCCGGTTGATCGGCGTGCGCGGGCGGTTGATGTGGCTGTGCGAGTACACGTAGGAGAAGTCCGGAGTGCGCTGGCGCTCGATGCTGTCCAGCGATGCCTTCACCACCTTGTCGTCCAGCTTGATACCCATCACGTCGCGGGCCTCGCGCATGGCCAGGATCACTGTGGCGGTCGTGAAGCAGGTGGTGATGCCCGTCGGCTTCTGCGTGGTCAGGCCATCGTAGATATCGAGGTAGCCCCACCCGCCATTGATGTCCATGTAGCGGTTCGCGAGGTCGGATTGCTCCTGGGCGAGGCGCTTCCACTTCTCCTTCGATGCCTCGTCCTTCGCGGTCTGATAGAGGCGGGTGAAGGCGCGCATCCCGTAAGCGTGGCCCCAGGCATTGTAGGTCGTCGTCTGGTCGGCGCGGCGCAGCTTTGGCAGCTCGCTTTCCATCCAGGCGGCACCCTTCGCGATCGCGGCGAGGGTCTCCGGTCGCGTGTCACCGCTGTCGATGAGTCCGGACAGCGCGAGCCCGCTGGAGCCCGCGCGGAAGGCATGGTGCGCACCGGGCAGGGGCGCGTAGATATTCAGGCCCTTCGTCCGCGTCGGGCCGCCCCACGAACCGTTTGGATTCTGGTCCGCGATGAGGAAATCCACGCCGCGCCGGATCGATGCGGCAATGGTGGACGGATTCACCTCCGCCTCCGGCTTTTCCTGGGCGATGGCGGTCGTGGCCAGCGCCACGAGGGTGAGGAGAATCCGTTTCACGGGGTGATCGGTGAGAAGTTAGTCCGGGATGACCACCACTTGGCCGTTCTCGAGACCGCTGGTGATCTCGATCTTGTCGCCGGAGACACGGCCGCGGACGACCGGGCGTGGCGTGGCCTTCCCATCGGCGGACTTCACCTGCACGGTCCATGCGCCACCCTCGGCGGGCTGCAGGGCTTTTGCAGGCAGTGTGATCGCCTGGTCTGCGTGATACACGACGAAGCGGCACTCGAAATTCATGCCCGCGGCCACGTTCAGGTCGGCGGGGAATTCCAGCTTCTCATCCTCCGGCCATTCCGGGGTCAGGTCCACGCGGTACTTGCCATCGGCCGCCGGGATGGTGGCGATGGTCTCCAGCGTGGCGGTCAGCGCGACATCCTCGCGACCCGCAGCGGTCAAGCTGCCCTTCAGCGGCTTGGCCAGCGTGCGTGCGGTGGCCTCATCCACGTGGGCGATGAGTTGGAGATCCGGCTCGGCAGGCACCACCGAGGCGAAAGGGCGGACGAAGGGCACCTTGCCACCCTTCACCAGCGAACGGGCGAGTTCGCCCAGCGTCCAGCGACCCTCGTCCAGCGAGCCATAGTAGAAGACACCGTCTTCCGGTGCCTTCAGCTCCAGCAGCCCGGCATCCTTTTCCATCTCAGCCAGATCCTGCTTCGCGCGGGCGGCACCGATGCGACCGGCCTCAAGATCGAGGCGCGCGTTTTCAAGCGCGCGTGGCAGGTTCTTCTCCGCCTTCTCCAGATCGATCGCGGTGGACTTCGCATCGGTCTCGAGGCCTTCGGCACGGCGTGGCATCAGCACTTCCAGCGAACGCTTGGTCGCCAGCTCGGCATGCTTCAGGTCCAGCTCGGCGGACTTCACGGCATACTCCTGGCGCTTGAGGATGATCTCCTCGGTCTGCTCCGTGAGATCGTCCGCGTCGTACATCATCTTGAGCTGCTTCAGCTCTTCCTGCGCGGCTTCGAGGCGACGCTTCACGCCTTCGAAGTTGTCGGCGATTTCCTCCTCCTGGGTCTTGCGACCCGTGGCGGTGAAGTACGCCAGCTCTTCCGCGGCGACGCGCTGCGCGCGCTTCGAGGCGGCCAGCTTCAGCGTCGTTTCCTCCTCCAGCTTCTGGAAAGCGAGTTCCTGGCTGGCCAGCGAGAGTGCCTGCGCCTGCACCGTGCGGCGGGTGTCTTCCAGCTTGCGGTCATAGGATTCGCGGTCGAATTTCACCAGCACGTCGCCCTTCTTCACGGCAGTGCCATGTGGAATGATGGACTCGATGGTGAAGTCGGCCCAGCCCTCCGGATCGATGGAGACCAGGTGCGGCTTCGCGGGCAGGAGCGTCGCGGTGAAACTCCGTTCAATGCGAAGCGGCTTGCTCTCGACAGTGACCTCGGCGGCGGGAGCCGCGGCGAGCGTGGCTGCTAGGAGGGGAAGATATTTCATCAGGGGTGTGGGGATTAGCGATTTTAATCTTCGGATTTGCCTTTCCGGGCAAGCCAAAGGAAGTGACGGCGCGGGCGGCGCGCATTCGGAGTGGCATCGATCTCGTGACGTACGGTCTCAAAGCCGGCGCGGCTTAGCTTCCGCTCGATATCTGGAACGGGACGCGAAGAGGCCACGGCTAACAGGCCGCCGGGCTGCAGGGCTCCGTGGACCGCTGCGAGCCAGCGGGTGTTCTCGTGCAGGCCCTTCTCCTTGTTCCAGAGCGGCGAGGTGTCCGCATGAATCAGCACGGCATGCAGCTCGCCAGCGAAGGCGTGCAGGCCCTCCGGACCCGGATCGGAGTGGATTTCCACGCGTGAGTCGGTCAGGGCCGCGCTCTCGGAGATGAATTCCCGGTGCCACTTCACGACCACCGGCCATGCTTCGGCGATGTGGAAGGTGGCGCGCTTCTGGAGCAGGCTCTCCATCGCACCGGCGAGGATCTCACCGAGGCCCATGCCCACGATCCACACCTTCGGCTGGCGCACGGGCTTGAAGGGCGCGCAGCCGATGCGGCCCAGCTCGCGCTCGCTCACGCGGGTCACGGGACCTGCGAGCTGGTTCGTGCCATGCTGGAGGTAGCGGCGGCCGTCGTGTTCGTGCAGTCCGAGCACGGTGCCGTCCGGCAGCGTGGTCTCGGCGAGGGTGATGCGCGGTTTCATTTACCGGGTGAAAAGCGATTCTTTGAAAAAACAACAACCCCGGCGGATCGGCCGGGGTCGTTGTTTTTGGATTTTCAGGCAAGTGGCGCCGATTCCTTTTCAAGAAGAAGCGGCGCCTGGGACAGTGCCAATCAGAGGCCGGCCTTCAGGGTCGAGGAAGCCTTGAAGCCCACGGACTTCGACGCGGCGATCTTCATCGCTTCGCCGGTCTTCGGGTTGCGGCCCTGGCGGGCGGCGCGCTTCTTCACTTCGAAGGTGCCGAAGCCGATGATCTGGACCTTCTTATCCTTCTTGATACCCTTCTCGATCGATCCGAGGACGGCGGCAAGGGAGTCTTCGGCGGCGCGCTTGGTCGCGTCTTTGCCGAGGGCTTTCTGGATGGCTTCAACAAGTTCAGCTTTGTTCATGGCGACGACGGTATTGCGTGTGACTCCGTGTTTTGGCAAGCTAAAATACAACAGTGCAATTCCTTGCCACGCCTAGAGCCACGGGGGCTGGCGGCTGTCCGGCACCCTCCCGGAGCCCCGCGCTTTACGATAGGCATCGTACATGAAATGCTGTGTGAAAGATGAGTGATGCTTGTCATGCCGCCTGTGATCCACTTGTCCGCGAGGGAGCGCGGACCGTGGCCGGTGCCACCGCCGTGGCGCGTGGCGGCCTTGCCGTGCCCTTCCTCGATGCCGCGTCGGCGCGAGGCTACTTCACGCCGGACGAGGACGAGGCGCTGCGAGTACGATACGCGCAGTACTTGGGCGTGCGTGGCGCGCTGCTTTCCACGGTGGCGGAGCTGGAGCAGGCGTGCTCGCCACGCATGGGCGGGTGGGAGAGGCGGCTGCCCGCATTCGCCGTGGCCTTCGCCGCCGCCTGCCTGCTGCTGCGGCAGGCGCGGAGCCTGGCCGCGCTGGCGGGCGGCCATCCGCTGCTGGCGAAGAAGCTGGACGAGCCGTCCGCGCTGCACGGCATCCCGCGGAAGACCTTCACCGCGCTCTTCCGCGCCACCACGGATCCCGCGCGGCTGATGCAGTTCCGCGAGGCGGTCCTCTTCTACGAGAGGCACCGTAGTTCCATCGCGGACCTCGCGGGCGATCCCGAGCTGGCATCCGCCATCGATCTGTTAGAGACTGAGGACGAGTGGATCGAGCGGAGGAAGCGGGACATCCTGCGCCGCCGCCTCGCGTATGGCTGGCACTCCTTCATCCGTCGCCACCGCTCCGCGTGGAAGCAGTCCGTCTTCGGCGTCTTCGAGTGGTCCGGCCGCGCCATCTCGGAGTTGCGCCAGCCGGGGGTGAAGCCACCCGGCGCGCCGAAGCGCATCACCCCGGAGCTCCGCGAGAAAATCCTGCGGCTCGCGAAGCCCGGCGATATCTTCGTCACCCGGCACGATGACGCGATGACCAATCTCTTCCTCCCCGGCTACTGGCCGCACGTCGCGTTCTTCATCGGCAGCGAGTCCCAGCGGGCGGAGATCGGCCTGGAGATCCCGGCCGGGGCGGGCGACCCCGTGGTCTTCCTGGAGGCGAAGAAGGACGGCGTCCGCTTCCGGCCCGTGACGGATACCCTGGAGGTGGATGCCTTTGTCATCCTGCGGCCACCCCTGGAGGCGGGCGATATCGCCGCCTCGCTGGCCCGCGGGATGCGGCATGAGGGAAAGCCGTACGACTTCGCCTTCGACTTCCGCGACTCCGACCGGCTCGTCTGCACCGAGGTCATCTACCGCTCCTACCACGGGGCGGGCCCGCTCGCCTTTTCCCTTGTGGAGACCGGCGGCCGGATCTGCCTGCCCGCGGAGGAACTCATCGCCCAATCGCTGGCCCAGGGATTCCGCGTCGTGGCGGCCTGCGGGGTGGGGAAAGAGGGCATCGTTCTGGGCACCCGCGCCGAGCTTGTTTTACATGCAGTTCGGAGTGCTCTTTGAAGCAGTCGTAACTTGCACGAAACCAGCGTTTCAGAGAGCTTGTGAAATTTTTCACAAATAGCCCTTGCGCCATTACAAAGTCCTTTGATACAGCCGCCGCGCGTTTCCGCCGAAACGCTTCTTGGCATGACCTCTCGCCCACTCATCCCTACCCTTCTCGCCTTCCTTTGCGGCGCGGCGCCGGCATTCGCAGCCGGTGGTCATGGTGGCCACGACGAGCTTCCGCTCCACGCCGAGACGATCTTCCACCTCGGACCGCTGCCGATCACGAATTCCATGGTCATGACCTGGATCGTCGCCGGGGTGATCATTTTCTTCGCCCAGGCCGCTACCAAGAAGATGGCGCTGGTCCCCGCCGGTCTTCAGAACTTCGCCGAGGCGATCGTCGAGGGCCTCTACAACTTCCTCGAGGGAATCCTTGGCGCGCACCTCGTGAAGCGCACCTTCTGGTTCTTCGGCGGTCTCTTCTTCCTCATCCTCTTCACGAACTGGGCCGGCCTCATTCCCGGCGTGGGCACTGTCGGCCTCGCTCAGGACAAGCCCGGTGATTCCTTCATCCCCTTCCTCCGCGGTGCAAATGCGGACCTGAACCAGACCGCCGCGATGGCCATGACCTTCGCAGTCCTTTGGTTCTACTGGGCTTTCAGCGAAAACGGCGCCGGTGGTTTCTTCGGCCACATCTTCTCGCCGAAGGGTCAATTCGGCGGCCTCATGAAGATCTTCATGATCGTCGTCTTCGGTGCCGTGGGTATCCTCGAGCTCATCTCGATCGCCGTCCGCCCCGTCGCCCTCTCCTTCCGTCTCTTCGGCAATATCTTCGCCGGTGAGAACGTCCTCGAGTCCATGCAGATGGTGGTGCCGAAGTGGCTCATGTGGCTGCCGCCGCTCCCCTTCTACTTCATGGAGCTGCTCGTCGGCCTCATCCAGGCCGTCGTCTTCACCCTCCTGACTTCCGTTTTCCTGAAGCTGATCTGCGAACACCACGACGAGGAACACTCCGAAGGCTCGCACCACTGAAGCGCCCAGAAAGATTTCCCGCGCCAGACCATGCCATTGCGAGCGTGGGGGCCGGGGCCCCAGAACCGTCCATATAACCGACCATGAACGACATCATCACCACCCTCGCTGCTTTCAACAGCTACCACATCGCCGTCGCTTTCGCCGCCCTCGGCGCTGCCATCGGCATCGGCCTCCTCGGCTCGAAGGCTGCTGAAGCCACCGGCCGCAACCCGGGTGCCGCAGGTAACATCCTGACCCTCTCGATCATTCTCGCCGCCCTTATCGAAGGTATCGTGATCTTCGCGATCTTCCTTACCAAGGGCGCGCTCTAATCCGCGCTTCTCTCCCGGGAGCGACCGTCGCTCCCGGGAGACTTTCCCTTTCCGTCCGTCCGCCAGTCTGTCCTTCATCGCTCACCGCTACCGCTCATGATCTCCGAGCTGCTTGGAACCACGATCCTTGCCGAAACATCGGCCAATCCGCTGACCGAAATCAGCCAGACGTTCCATCTTCACACGGCGAATTTCATCGCCCAGGTGATCAGCTTCGCGATCACGCTGTTCCTGCTGAAGAAGTTCGCGTTCGGCCCGATCGTCGCGATGCTTGAGCAGCGCCGCAGTCGCATCGCCGAGGGCGAGGCAAAGCTGAAGCAGATCGAGCTGCAGCTCGCCGAGTCCGAGCGCACCACCGCCGAAGCCATCGCAAAGGCGAATGAAGACGCCGCCCGTCTGGTGAACGAAGCCAAGACCAGCGCCGCCGCCCTTTCCGAGCAAAAGGCCCAGGAAGCCATCGCTTCCGCCCAGCAGATCCTCGCCAAGGCCGAGGCTGCCGCCGCCGCCGAGCGCGCCGCCATCAAGGCCGAGCTCAAGGCCGAATTCGGCCGCCTCGTCACCGCGACCACCGCGCAGGTCACCGGCAAGGTGCTCACCTCCGACGACCAGTCCCGCATCAATCAGGAAGCCCTCGCTTCGGTCGAAGCCTGATCCTGACCCTGATCCACCCTTTCATTCCCTCGCCACCTCGTCATGAAGATCTCCAAGGTCGCCAACGCCGAAGCCCGCCGCATTTTCCGGCTCTGCCAGACGGACGGTCGTTTTGACGAGGCCAAGCTTTCCAACGCGATCAAGATCATCGTGGCGCAAAAGCCACGTGACTACCGCGGCATCCTCTCCGCACTGCAGCGCCTCGTCCGCCTCGAGTTGCAGCGCCGCCACGTCATCGTGGAGAGCGCCGCGCAGCTCGACCTGCCGTCGCAGCAGCGCGTCGTCTCCGGCCTCGAGGCGAAGTACGGGAACGACCTCACTTTCGAATACCGAGTCACCCCCGAGCTCCTCGGTGGACTCAAGATCCGCGTCGGAAACGACGTCTTCGACGGTTCCGTGAAGGGCCGCCTCGACCGCCTCGCTGAAGCATTCTGATTACCGGCATCTCCGCCATTGCTGAAACTGAAACTCTGAAAATCTAGCAAACTCGTCCCATGAGCAGCATCCTCCAGGAACTCGAAAAGGAGATCGCCAACGTCACGGCCTCCGTCCAGAAGTCGAACGTCGGTGTCGTCCGCGAAGTCGGTGACGGCGTGGCAAAGGTGGAAGGCCTCTCCGACGTCATGCTCAACGAGATGATCTCGTTCCCCGGCGGCGTGACCGGCCTGGCGATGAACCTTGAAGAAGGTGAAGTCGGCGTCGTGCTCCTCGGCAGCTACGACAAGATCGTGGCAGGCATGGAATGCTCGACCACCGGCAAGCTGCTCTCCGTGCCGGTCGGACGCAATGTCTTCGGCCGCGTGGTGGACGCCCTCGGCAATCCGATCGACGGCAAGGGCCCGATCGAGGCCGCCGCTTCCTACCCGATGGAGAAGATCGCTCCCGGCATCATCAAGCGCAAGTCGGTCTCCGTGCCCGTGCAGACCGGCATCATGTCCATCGACGCGATGATCCCTGTCGGCCGCGGCCAGCGCGAGCTGATCATCGGTGACCGCTCCACCGGCAAGACCACCATCGCGGTGGACACCATCATCTCCCAGGCGAAGCAGAACAAGCAGGCCGAGCAGGGCAAGCTGCAGAACCACAAGCCGCTCTACTGCATCTACGTCGCCATCGGCCAGAAGCAGTCGAACGTGGCCCGTATCCAGAAGACCCTCGAAGACGCGGGTGCGATGGAATACACCACCATCGTCTCCGCCACCGCTTCGGACGCTGCCGCCATGCAGTTCCTCGCCCCGTACGCCGGCTGCTCGATCGCCGAGTACATGATGGACCAGGGTGAAGACTGCCTGATCGTCTTCGATGACCTTTCCAAGCACGCCGTGGCCTACCGCCAGGTCGCGCTGATCCTGAAGCGCCCCTCCGGCCGCGAGGCATACCCGGGTGACGTCTTCTACCTCCACAGCCGGTTGCTCGAGCGCTCCGCCCGTCTCTCCGAGGCTGCCGGTGGTGGCTCCCTCACCGCGCTGCCGATCATCGAGACGCAGGCTGGCGACGTGTCCGCCTACATCCCGACGAACGTGATCTCGATCACCGACGGCCAGATCTACCTGGAGACCGACCTCTTCTACCAGGGCATCCGCCCCGCCATCTCGGTGGGTCTCTCGGTGTCCCGCGTGGGTTCCGCCGCCCAGACGAAGACCATCAAGTCCGTCGCCGGCACCACGAAGCTGGACCTCGCCCAGTTCCGCGAGCTCCAGGCCTTCGCCCAGTTCGGCTCCGACCTCGATGCCTCCACGAAGAAGAAGCTCGAGCGCGGCCAACGCATCGTCGAGCTCTTCAAGCAGAACCAATACTCGCCCTTCTCCATGGAAATGGAGTCGATCTTCCTCTTCGCGATGCAGAACGGCTACTTCGACGACGTGAAGGTCAGCGACGTGAAGCGCTGCCAGACCGCGATGGGCGAATACTTCGAGACCCGCAAGACCGAGCTGCTCGACAAGATCCGCAACGAAAAGCCGGATCTCAAGAAGGACGCCGCCGCCGTCGAAGCCGTGAAGACGGCCCTCAACGACTTCAAGACGTCCTGGAAGTAATTCCGACCCCGGTCCCCGGTATCCGTCTCCTTTTCTCCCTGCTTTCCGCTCCTAGCTCCTTCCTGAAATGGCCAACCTCCGCGACATCCGCCGGCGCATCAAGTCGGTCAAGAACACCGCCCAGATCACGCGGGCGATGCAGCTTGTCGCCGCCGCCAAGATGAAGAAGGCGCAGGACCAGGCGCTGGCAGGCCGCGACTACGCGGACCTGCTGAACAAGGTCCTGGTGAACCTGAAGGAAAACGTGGGTGAGGAAGCTCACCCGCTCCTCCAGGCAAAGGAAAGCGGCAAGGAGCTGGTGCTGATCATCTCCACGGACAAGGGGCTCTGCGGCGGCCTCAATACGAACCTCGGCAAGATGATCCGCGCCGAGGTCTCGAAGGACGCCGACATCGTCACCGTGGGCCGCAAGCTGCGCGCCCAATTCGCGAAGGCCGGTCGCAACATGGTGGCCGACTTCGAGGTGAAGGACCCGGTGCCCTTCTCCGAGGCCCGCCCGATCGCGAAGTTCCTGACCAAGGCCTTCCTCGAGGGCGGCTACAGCAAGGTCAGCGTCGCTTTCTCGAACTACGTCACCGTGATGCGCCAGGAGCCGACCATCGTGCAGCTCCTGCCGATCTCGACCGCCGACCTCGGCGAGAAGCAGGCCTACGAGGGCATGGGCAAGGACGTCTCCGTGAAGGAAACGGACCACGCCGCCGCGCTCTCGAAGGATTACCTCTTCGAGCCCACCGGCAAGGACGTGCTCGATACCCTGCTGCCGCTCTACATCAACTTCCAGGTCTATCAGATGCTGGTCGAGAGCCGCGCCTCCGAGCACTCCGCACGGATGGTCGCCATGAAGGGCGCCACCGACAACGCGAAGAAGTTCATCAAGGAACTCACGCTTGAATACAACAAGCTCCGCCAGGCTGCCATCACCGCCGAGCTTCTCGAAATCACCACGGCCATGAGGGCCATGCAGTAAGAACCGCAGGGCGATCCGTGATCAGCGATCAGCGGTTGCCCACTTGTCCGAGTCCCACTGAGTTTCAACTACCGCCCGCGAACCTAACCACTGATCACCGATCACTGATCACTGATCACTTTTGCCATGAGCAACCAAGGAACCATCGTCCAGGTCATCGGCGCCGTCGTTGACGCCGACTTCTCGAAAGCCACCGCGCTTCCGGGGATCTACAACGCCCTCGAAGTCACCTATGACCTGAATGGCGTGAATACCAAGCTCGTCCTCGAAGTGCAGCAGCACCTCGGTGATGGCTGGGTCCGCGCGGTCGCCATGTCGGCTTCCGACGGCCTCAAGCGTGGCATGGTCCTCTCCGACACCGGCAAGCCCATCGCCGTGCCGGTCGGCAAGCAGGTGCTCGGCCGTATCTTCAACGTGACCGGCGACCTCGTGGACGAGAATGTCCCGCTCCCGGATGCGAACCTCCGCTCCCCGATCCACCGTGCCGCCCCGCTCCTCACCGAGCAGTCCGCCACCACGGAGATCCTTCCCACCGGTATCAAGGTCATTGACCTGATCTGCCCGCTGCTGAAGGGCGGCAAGGGCGGCATGTTCGGTGGTGCAGGCGTCGGCAAGACCGTCGTCATCATGGAGCTCATCAACAACATCGCCAAGGCGCACGGTGGTTTCTCCGTCTTCGCCGGCGTGGGTGAGCGCACCCGCGAGGGCAATGACCTCTACTGGGAAATGATCGAGTCCGGCGTTATCGCCACCGAGAAGGACGCGAACGGCCACATCGCCCTGAATGAAGACGGCACGCCGAAGCTCGCCGAGGGCTCGAAGGTGGCCCTCTGCTACGGCCAGATGAATGAGCCTCCAGGTGCCCGTCTCCGCGTCGCGCTCTCCGCCCTGACCATGGCCGAGCACTTCCGCGATGAGGCGAACCAGGACGTGCTCCTCTTCGTCGACAATATCTTCCGCTTCTCCCAGGCCGGTTCCGAAGTGTCCGCCCTTCTGGGCCGCACGCCGTCCGCCGTGGGCTACCAGCCGACCCTCTCCGAGGAAATGGCCGGTCTCCAGGAACGCATCACCTCCACGAACAAGGGCTCCATCACCTCCATCCAGGCGGTGTACGTGCCGGCGGACGACCTTACCGACCCCGCTCCTGCGAATACCTTCGCTCACCTTGACGCCACCGTGGTGCTCGAGCGTGGCCTGGCCGAGCAGGCGCTCTTCCCGGCCGTGGACCCGCTCGCCTCCACCTCGAAGGCGCTCGCGCCGGAAGTCGTGGGCACCGAGCACTACCGCGTCGCCCGTGGCGTCCAGCAGGTGCTCCAGCGCTACAAGGACCTCCAGGACATCATCGCGATTCTCGGCATGGACGAGCTTTCCGACGAGGACAAGCTGACCGTCTTCCGCGCCCGCAAGATCCAGCGCTTCCTCACCCAGCCCTTCCACGTGGCTGAAATCTTCACGAACGTCCCCGGCGCACTCTGCTCCATCGACGAGACCGTGAAGGGCTTCGCCGAGATCCTCGACGGCAAGTGGGACGACGTGCCGGAAGGCAACTTCTACATGAAGGCCGGCATCGACAGCGTCTCCCGCGATTAATCCGGAGACCGGACATCGGATTTCGGAAGCCGGGTGCCTTTGCCCGGCTTCATGAAATTCCGGGGTTCCGGCTTCTGACCTCTGACTTCCGAACATGGCTCTACACCTCGAAATCGTCACCCCGGAGAAGAAGATCTTTTCCGACACGGTCACGAACGTCTACCTGCCCGGCGCCGATGGCGAGCTGGGCATCCTGGACGGCCACGCCGCGCTGGTGACGGCGCTGCAGCCCGGTGAACTCCGCTACGAGAAGGACGGCAAGACCGTCATCCTCGCGATCGGCACCGGCTTCGCGGAAGTCACCGAGCACAAGGTCAATGTCCTCACCGACATGGCCATGGGCGAGGAGCAGGTGGACGAGGCGAAGGTCGAGGAAGCCATGAAGCGTGCCGAAGAGCAGCTCAAGGGCATCTCCCACGACCACGACGCCGAAGAGGTGGCCCACCTCCAGGCCGTCATCTCCAAGTCGCTGGCCCAGCTCCGCCTCAAGCGCCGCCCGTAAGGCCCCGCCGCGAGACAAGAAAACTTCAGAGCCCGCCCCGGATTCCGTCCGGTGCGGGCTTTTTCGTTTCCTCCCGGCGACTGGCTTGCCAGAGATAGGTCATGAGACTGCCGCCTTGGCTGTGGAGATTCCTTGCGAGCCGGAAGACGAGGGTCGTCCTGCTTTCTTCTCCCTTCGCCATCTGTCTGTCGGTATTGCTCTTCTACTTCGCCGCGAGCTGGTGGGGTCGGTCGCAGGCCGAGCGGCTCGTCCGGGACATGGAGTCGGCAGGATACGCTGTCGATCCCGTGAAATATTGGGTTCCCGCGATCAACCCGCAGGAGGACCTTTTCAGCGATCCCGTATATCTGAAAGAGCTGCGTGATCCGAAGCTGGTCCGGCCTACAGACTTGGCCAGTTTCCCGCACGGAGCCGAGCCTGCTCTCGCCCGGCTGTCTGACGTAGGAAGTTGGTTCGATCCCCGGATGGCCGATGAAGACGCCGCTGCAGCCTTGTATCTGCACAGACAGCAGGAAGCGGTGGAGCGGCTGGAGGAGCTCCGGCCCGTCCTCGCCCGGAGCAAGGAGGCAGTGTGGCCAGCGGGGCCTGACGTCGATTTTCCCAGCGTGAGTAAGGCGATGCAGGACTTGGGACTATCGTCATTGGCAGCAGGCCAACTGGCCCTTGCCCAGCTCATCCTTGGAGAAAGCGATGAGGCCGCAGGAGCCGTGAAAGCCATGTTGGACGTCTCGCGCCTCATGCTGGAGCCAAAGCCCAATCTGTTTTCTTTGACTCTCGCCCGATTCTCCATGGAGGCCGCGATAGCGGTCATCTGGGAGGGGACGATACGTGGAAGTTGGACCGACGACCAATTGAGAGAGTTTGACCGTGCATTGGCAGGACTTCGACCAAGGCAAGCGGCGGTGAAGGGCCCTTTGGGAGAGATTGCCCATCTGCGGCCTGATATCCGAGGGATGATTTCTAATTACCCACAGGCCCTCCCGAGCGTGAGCGGGAGCTGGTTCAGCGGCTGGAGTTGGGACCGGGACGTGATCTGGGAGAATTCAAGGGAGATCCTGACGGACCTTCAGCCGTCCGGCTTGGAGCTAGCCTCCAAAGCGAAGGCGCACCGTGAATTCCTCGACCGCGCCATCCTTTTTGACCGGGAATCGAAGGACCACTTCACGCGGGAAGATTTCGAGTCGTTTCGCGAGCTGAGAGCATCATCGGTCAACCGCAACTCTCCCCATTCCGCCGATGCATTTCTATTGCTGAAGCGGTATGCCGAAGAAGGGCTCCTGATGGATGCCAGAATTGCACTGGCACGCACGGGCATCGCTCTGGAGCGACACCGGCTTCGGGAGGGAAATAGCCTATACCCGGCGAAACTTGAGGCACTTGTGCCGGATTTCCTGCCCGCAGCCCCGATGGATCCCTTCAGCGGTGAGCTGTTGCGCTATCGTCTGCAGGCCGATGGCACGCCGCATGTCTGGTCAGTAGGCGAAAACTTCACGGACGATAGCGGCATGCCACACCAGGATTTCGAGGAGGGTGATCTCATCTGGATCACCCGGCCCATTCCCGGCTTCACGGAGGAAGACCTCCGCCGCTGAGCGATCCCTCGGCCCTTACTTACGCCGGCGGCGCAGGAGCAGTGGCAGGGTGGCGAGTCCGAGCAGGGCGGACGAGGGCTCCGGCACGACTTCTGCGGCCTCGACCTGGAACATGCTCTGGAAGAGCGAGACACGGTGGACGTTGTCCCGGTCGGAGAAGGAGTAGAGGCTGAAGGACTGGATCGGTGTGTCCCCAAAGTTGATATAAGCGCGGTAAGCGGGCGCGTTGTTCGGATTCCCCGCCGGGCCGGAGAGCACGTAATTCAATGACTGCCCGCTGCCCGCCGCGATGGTGTGGATGCTGAGGCTGGAGCCGAGATTCTGGGTGAAATCCGCATCAATGCCGCTGCCCACAGGTCCGAAGGATTGACCCTCAAAGGCTTCTGCGGCGAGCGCATCACGAAATCCATCTCCCACAGACAAGTTCTGCTTGTCCGAATCGATATCATCGATTCCCAGGTTCCGCAGGATCACCGGTTGTGAGAAGGTGAAATCCCAACGCTGGTAGTTAAGCAGCGTGCCGTCGAGGTCGTTCGCGTCTTCCTTCGTCGCGATATTGAAGCCCGTGGGGTTTCCAGAGGTTACCAGGGTCAGGTTTCTCGTTCCCACCATGGCATCTCCGGAGAGGCTGCTGTGGAAGTTCATCGTGATCCCGTCCTTGGTGACGGACCCGGAAGTGGCACCATTCTGGTAGCCCGTCTGTGAACCGGACTCATGGGTCCAGACGTCCGTGATGAAGGAAAAAGTGGTGACGGTGGCAGCGTTGAGAGATGCCGAGACGAGGGTAAACGCGGCCACGAGGCCGGAGGCAAGACGAGTGTTCATCGGGGGAGGTTGGGGAGAATGAACTCGACAGAAGTGACTGATTCCTACCGATTTGGCAATCCCAATAAATTTTCTGAGGGAAATTCCCAGACCCACGTCCGTATTAGATGACAACGAATTCAGAATTTTTCGTACCATTACAAAGTGGCGACGATTCTGCCGAAGAATTAGATTGCGACTTTACCGATGGATGAAATTTAAATAACTATTAAACGAGCAATCCCCGCACCGCTGTAAACCCACCCATTCCCCTTTCTCTCCTCTCCTTCCCCTTTCCCCATGCACTTTGATCCTGAGCAATTGCGTGTCTTCTCGGCACTGATGACAGAAGGATCGACTTCCCGGGCTTCCCTTGAGCTCCGGACGAGCCGTTCCAATGTCCGCCGTATCTGGCAAAACCTTGAAGAGCAACTGGGTGAGTCGCTCTTCCTCACCCGTGACAATGGCGAGACGGAGCCGACCACCGCCGCTCGCCGTCTCGACCGCGAGATGAATTCCCTCCTGGAAGAAGTCCGCCGCTTCGAGGCCACCATCCGGAAAATTCACCAGAATGGCCGCGTGCTGCGCCTGGGTGCGGACCGGAATCTCTTCAATACCGGGCATTTCGGCCGGATCTTCAATACCCTCCGCCACGACCCTCGCTTCCGGATCTCCTTCCTGGAAGTGGGCGCGGACGAGGGGAAGGCGGCCGTGGAGTCCGGTGCGTGCGACCTGCTTTTCTCCATCGAGGGCGTGCCAGGCCGTCGCCTGGAGTCGCGTGAGTTGCCGCCGATGGCGCTCGATGTCGCGTGCTTTCGCGACCGGGAAGACCCGTCTCCGGTCCAGCCGGAGGAACTCTCGAACTGGAGTTGGTCGCTGGCCACCATCACCGGCGAGAACCGTGCGCTGGATACGCTGAACCGCATCCGGAAGTCAGGCGGTGGCGAGGGCCACCTTTGCTCGCAGCATCATTTCATGCGCTGGGCGGAGAACGCCAAGTCCGCGGAAGAAGATGCGGTCGTCTGTGTGCGGCCGGTTTCTTTCCGTCGGCTGCCGCAGGTGACCTTCCTGCCGCTCGGCGTGGAGGCGAGTTACCCCCTGAATGTTTCCTATCTGAAGCAGCACCCCTACGAGTTCCTGGAAACGATGGTCGGTCATGTGGACCGTGCGCTGAAATCCCCCGAGAATGGACTTCGATCTAGCGAGTCTTGAGACCTTCGTCCGCCTGGCGGACTGCGGCAGCTTCTCGGAGGTGGCGCGAATCCAAGAGATCTCCCAGCCGGCGGTGACCTTCCGGGTGGCCAAGCTGGAGTCCGTGATCGGGCTCCGGCTCTTTCAGCGTCATCAGGATGGCATCCAGCTCACGCGGGAGGGGGTCACCCTGCTGGAGCACGCGCGGAAGATCCTGCACGAGCATGACGCGCTCGGCGTTCGCATGTCCCACTTCCTCCGTGAGGCCCACGGCCGGGTGAGGGTGATGGTGGACCGCTCCGAGGCCGGGGACCGGCTGGTGGCATCCTTGAAAGCCGGCCCGTCTGCCACGGAGCTGGAGGTGATACGCCCCTCTCCCGGGCAGGAGTGGGATGCAGCACTGCGCGAGCATGTGGTGGACCTCGTGATCACCGGCAGCTTCCTCCTCCACGCGGCCGACCAGGCCTCGATCCAGCGCTACGATCTGGAGCGGCAGAGCGGCTCCACCCTCGCGTGGAATCTCGACTACTTCGATTTCGACCCCGCGCGCTTCCAGTTCCCGGAGGTGCTGCGCTCCGCCATCCTGGTGCCCAGCGATTCCCTGGTGCCGGGTTACCGCCCGTTCCTGGAGAAATGGTGCCTGGAGACCTATGGCCTCCTCCCGCCTGACATACGCTCCTTCGATGACGAGGCCTCCGCGAGGGATGCCTGCATCGCGGGGCTGGGCGTGATGATTTTCCCCGGGGATGCCGACCAGCGCATGAACCTCACGCAGACGGGGCTCGGCATCGTGAAGGCTTTCGAATTCCTGCTGCCGGATGCCTTCAGCTTCTCGATCTTCATCCGCGTCGGCGAGAGGCAGCCGCTTGTGCTCCAGACCGCGATGCGCATCGGCGACATCCACGCGAAGCAGCATCGCGCCGCGTGAGTCATAGTGACCGCTTTCCGTTAGATCGGTGGCAGGCCGGTTTCCGGTCGTTAGAGAGGGGACGAGATGAAGGTCTGCATAATTTGCCGGTTTATCGGGTGATAAGGCAATAGTCCCGGTGGCGGGTTGCCGCTGAGGAGCCCTGCACCCATGGTGCCGCCGCGTGAGACGATTCTGTTAAGTCTTTGCGTGACAGCACACCGGCGGCATCGGAGTTCATCCGGTGCCGCCGGCCGTCTTTCTGGAAGTAGCGATGGGCTATCAGGCCGTCAGCGGCGGCGGCACGCTGCCGGGAGTTGGATCGGTCACCGGGTCGGCGGCTTTTTCCGCTGCCGTGCGTCCTGCACGCGCCCCGCGGCGCAGGGTCTCGCGCAGGCTGGTGGGCATCAGTTCCTTCGCGAAGCATGCCGCGAAGCAGGCGCCGAAGGCGGCCCCGTAAGCCAGGTCATGAGCTGCCCCGGAGAGGGCTTCCTTGAGCTTGGGGGCCGCCTCCCGCGCGACAGATTTGGCATCGTCACGCGCAGTGTCGAACGCCTGGGAAAAGCTGGTGTAGCGTGGCGTCCTGGAAGAGGCGCTGCCGTGGGACGTGTCTGGAGATTCTTCGAATGCATTCATGATTGTTCGCCTGTGATGATTCACGATGTGCGCCGTGCGCGCGATGGGAATTCCGCGGTCAATTTCGACCCGCGGGGAAATTTGCCAAATCGACTTTGAATAGATCCGGGAAGCTCCCGTCGAAGCTCGTGAATCGAATATTCACCACTATGAAAAAGCCGATCATCCTCTTGGCAGTTGCCTTGGTTTCTCTGTTTGCCGCTCCTGCCGCTGAAGCCCGTGGCCATCACTCGCGCGTCTATGTCAGCTTCCACCGCTCGTGCAGCGGGCCTGCCTGGGTGGAGACCTACATCGCCTACTACGACCACTGCGGGCATCCCGTCTTCCGCAAGCGCGTGGTGCCGGTGCGTCACCATCATCGCCCTGCTCCGCGGGTCGTGCACTACGGTCATGGTCACGGCCATGGCGGCTACAGCCGCGGCTGCCGCTGATCCCGCCCCGGTGTCATGACCATGATGGCCCGGCCACGGCTCACGCCTTGGCCGGGCTTTCCTTTCACACACCCCATCACACCTCATGCGCCGCCCATCGTCGCGGCTTGCATGAAGGCTTGATGAGAGGCGTGTGAAATCCTTTCTGTTAGAGCCATTTCACGCGCGCACGATCCTCGCGCGCAGCATCACATCCGGGCCGAATTTCCGGAACGATGCATCCTTCAGTGATAGTCCCTCGGGAAAGCCCACGCCCGCAACCGCAGGCAGCGGCCCGCCCGCGGCGAGCGGCGCGAGGAATGCCACCCACTCGTCGATGAGGCCGGCTTCTAACAGACTCGCGGCGAGCCGCCCGCCGCACTCCACCATCACGGAGGAGACACCGCATTCCCTCACCAGCTTTCGCAGTGCTTCCTCGGGATGGCTGCGATCGTCGATCAAGGTGCGGTCCCGGTGAGCGTCGGTGAAGAGCGGTGCATCCATCGGCAAGCTGGCTGGGTCCGCGGTCAGCACCAGCCGCCACGGCTGCAGCCTGCCTTCCAGCAGATCGGGATCACGCAGGTCGAGCCGCGGCCGGTCCTTTCGCACGGTCTCGCCGGAGGTCACCATGGCATCCACTTCGGCACGCAGGCGCTGCACTTCCGCGCGTGCTTCCTCGCCCGTGAGCCACATGCCCTCGCCGGGCGGAAGCGTGATGCGTCCGTCGAGGCTCATCGCCGTCTTCAGCATCACCCATGGTAGGCCGGTGAGCTGCACCTTGGTAAAGGCGCGGATGAGATCGGCGGCTTCCTCCGCCAGCACGCCGCGGGTCACCGCAATGCCATTCTTTTCCAGCAGCGAGTCGGCGCGACCCGCGTGCGCGGGATTCGGATCTTCCGCCGCGTAAACGACCCGGGCCACCCCGGCCTCGATCAGGCCGTCCGTGCAGGGCGGCGTGCGCCCGTGCGTGGAGCACGGTTCCAGCGTCACATAGACGGTCGATCCCTCCAGTGCGTCGTCCCCGTGAGTGGCCCTCACGGCAGCCATCGCCTCGCGCTCGGCATGCGGCCGGCCTGCCCCGCGATGCCATCCCGCACCGAGTTCCACCCCGTCCTTCACCACAACGGAGCCCACCGGGGGATTCGGAGAAGTGCGCCCGACACCCTTCCTCCCCTCCTCCAGCGCCCGCTGCATCCACCGCACGTCTTCACCTTGCATGGACATTGAAAGGCCATTTTCCGGAAATCTGCGCAAGCCCTTGGAATCACAGTTGATGTGGATGCCTCTCACCGTCAGTTTCTCAGATGAGTGGTAGTCATCTGGATTGCCATCTCTTCCCAACCTGCAACCCGCGTTATGAAAAAACTCATCCTCACGCTCATAGCGATCACCGCCATCCCCGCCCACGCCGACAAGGCGTCCGAGATGTACCAGGCCGGTATCGACGCCATCCGCGATGGCGACGTCCAGACGGCCGAAGCCTCCTTCCGCGCAGCGCTGAAGCTGCGCCCCACCTACGCCGACGCCCGCTATCAACTGCTCGAGTTGAAGAACCGCCGCACCGCCATCGTCGCGCGCGGCCGTGCGAAGAAGCTCTCCGAATACACCATCGATCAGGTGGAGTTCGACCGCGTGGAGCTCTCCGAGGGACTCGCCGCGCTCGGCATCATGGTGGAGAAGAAGTCGGACAAGAAATTCTCGCCGAACTTCATCGTCCAGGATCCCTCGAACAAACTCGGCGAATCCCTCGTGACGCTGCAGGTGAAAAGCGTGCCTGCGAATGCCGTGCTCGACATGCTCGTGAAGCAGGTGGGCGCCGTGGTGAAGTACGAGGAGCACGCCATTATCATCCGCCCCGGGAGCTCCGCGAGCACGTCCACCCCGGCGGTCGAGCCTGCCAAGAAGTAGGAGCAGGCCTTTCCAGCTATCCTTGCCCATGACCCTGAGTCCGCCCACGCTGCACGGCGTGGGCGGACTTGTCGTGATCACCGGGGGCGAGGGCGGGCTGGGCCGGTCCCTCCACGCGGCATTTTCAGCGGCAGGCCATGAGGTGCTTTCCCCCGGCCGCCGCGAGCTGGACGTGACGGATCCGGAGGCGGTCCGGGATTTCTTCCGCAGTCACCAGCCGGAGCTGCTGGTGTGCAATGCGGGCATTACCCGGGATGCTCCCCTCGCCCGCCTCGATGAAGCAGCTTGGGATGAGGTGCTCGCCGTGAATCTCCGCGGGGCCGCACGCTGCGCCGCCGCCGCCTCGCGCTCCATGGTGCGTGCACGTCGGGGCCACATTGTTTTCATCTCCAGCTACTCCGCGCTCCATCCGCCCGCGGGGCAGGCAGCCTATGCCGCGGCAAAGGCCGGGCTCATCGGCCTGGGGAAAAGCCTCGCCCGGGAGCTGGGCCCCGCCGGGGTCCGCGCGAATGTCATCCTGCCCGGCTTCCTCGAGACCCGCATGACCGCCACGCTCTCCGCGGAGCGGCGAGAGCAGGTCCGGCGGGATCACGTGCTGGGCGACTTCAATACACCGGACGCGGTGTCCTCCTTCCTCGTCCACCTCCACCGGCACCTCCCCCACACCTCCGGCCAGGTTTTCCAGCTCGATAGCCGGATCGGCTGAAAATGCTGGATTGACCGATTCCGCCGGACCCCTACGTTACGCGCCCATGAAAGCCCGTCTTGCCGCTGCCGCCGCCGTCGCCCTGCTCGCGTCGTGCAGCAATGCGTATCGAAGCGCGAATGCCACCGCCGGCCGCTCGCTCCAGACGGCGAACCGGACCTATGGTGAAGTCGCGCCTACCACGGCCCGCACCTATGACGCCGTGAATCGCTCCGGCCAGACGGTGGGTCGCACCGCCTCCACCGCCCAGCGCACCTACAACAATGCGCCCGGCACCGTGCAGCGCACGCAGGGCAGTCTCAGCCGTGCCCTCGGCGCGGTCGGTCGCTCGATCTATTGATCTTTCCTCCCGCTCAGCCGCTGACGCGCCTGCCCTCCGGGATCACCTCGAAGCGTAGCCAGCGCGTCTCCGGCGGCAGCAGATCCGGGAAGAGATCCGCCCACTCGGCGATCACGATTCCCGGCTCGTCGAAGAATTCGTCCCAGCCGATTCCCAGCAGCTCGCCCTCGTCCTTCAGACGATAGAGGTCGAAGTGGAAGAGCGGCAGCCGCCCGCCGCGGTATTCATGCACCAGTGCGAAGGTCGGGCTGGTCACCTCGCCCGCGTAACCCGCGCCACGTGCCAGGCCTTTCACGAAGCGCGTCTTCCCCGCGCCCAGCCCGCCCACCAGCGCGAGCACGCTGCCGGGCTCCAGTCCCGCCGCGATTTCCGCGCCCAGCGCTTCCATTTCCGCCTCATCGCGCACCACCCGCTCCATGCCTTTCAGGAAGCCGATCTATTTCCCCGCGTCGATTTCAAAAAAATCCCTTGCGGTATTGCCGGACCCGTGGTGATCTCCCCGCCCGCCCGGCTCCCGGGTGGCCACCATCCCTTTTCAGCCATGGCGTACGCAGTCATCAAAACCGGCGGTAAGCAATACCGCGTCCAACAGGGCGACAAGATCGACGTCGAGAAGCTCGACGCCGAGGTCGATGCGACCCTCACTTTCGACGTCCTCATGGTCGGTGAAGGCGGCAGCATCAAGCTGGGTGCCCCGCTCGTCGATGGCGCCAGCGTCACCGCCAAGGTGGTCCAGCAGCATCGCGGACCGAAGGGCGTTGCCTTCAAGTTCAAGCGCCGCAAGGGCTTCCACAAGACCAAGGGCTTCCGCCGCCACCTTACCCAGTTGGAGATCGTCTCCATCGCGGGCTAAGCTAATCTCCTAACCACTCTCTCGTCATGGCTCACAAGAAAGGTCAAGGCTCCGTCAAGAACGGTCGCGACTCACGCTCCAAGCGTCTCGGCGTCAAGAAGTTCGGCGGACAAGCCGTCATCCCGGGCAACATCATCATCCGCCAGCGCGGCACCAAGTGGCATCCCGGTGCCGGTGTCCAGATCGGCCGTGATCACACCATCTTCGCCGTCATCGAAGGCCGCGTGTTCTTCGACAAGGATGGCCGCCGCGTGAACGTGGGTGCCAACGCCTCCGCGAACTAAGCGAAGCGAAACGAAGCTTTCCAAAAGCCGCCTTCCCGCAAGGGTCGGCGGCTTTTTCGTGCCTGCGCGGAGTCCGGTCCCTACCGGGGCGCAGCTCTACCGGGACCGCGGAATTCATTCCGCTTGGCAGGTAGGTTCGCCCGTCCGGTGAAGCGGGATGATCTCCCCCGCCCCGCGGGCCAGACCCGACCGAGAACACTGACTATCTCGCTGGCGGCACACCGAAATAGGCCGCCTCAATGGCGCGACGCCGACGGATGGCCAGAAGCCATTTGGTGAAGCAGAATAGAAGCCCTGGTCCGAAGGTGAGGAACAGTCCGCCAGTGGTCCACGTCAGTACTCTGATCGGGGTGGCCTTCTCCCTCATGTAATCCGGATCGGGAAGGTCTGAACTCATGATGATCTCCTGGATGAACGCTTGGGTGAGATAGCTGGAGATGGCCCAAGTCACCATGCCGAGGCAAAGGCCTGCCGTGCAGCCGACCGTTCTCCAGAACCAGCGTTGTTCGTTGGTGCGGGTCGCCGATGGATTCATGGAAGGCCCGATGCTCATTTCTATCGAACCTGACCGGGATTGTTTCCCGGCGTCGAACTGAATCTCCGCCGCTGACGAATGGCGAGAAGCCACCATGCAAGGCAAACGAGAAAGCCGGAGGACAACAGGATGACGACCGCCCGCGAGGCATCGAGCCACGGATCTGTGGCGGAAAAGTAGGCATCAACTTCTGGGAGGTAGTCGCCATCCGCGATCACCAGCAACTCCGCCATTCGCTTGTGGACGATATGGCTGAAAATGAAATGCCCCGTCCAGGCCAGCGAAAGGGCTGCAAGCCAGCCGCAAGCCCACCAGAAGGCGCGTTTTTCCTCAGACAATGACGGGGCGGACGCGCTCATCTCATCTTATCGGGGACGGCAGTTCGCTGAAATGGGTCCTTTCAGGGACACGCCGGTGAAGGATGGTCGGCAGCCATTCCTCCTTTTTCCGAGCAGCGGCCCGTTCCGGGGATCCCTCTCCATTCGCATCGCCGGATACGCTTTCCGTCCACGCTCCTGTCAGCTCGAGCTTTCAAGTCTTGAGTCTTGCGTCTGAGAGTCTTCTGTCTCTGCCTTTCCCCATGTCCGACCTCGCCGCCGACCTGAAAGCCCTGCTCCTGAAGAAGTCCGTCCGCACCGGCACCTTCACCCTCGCCTCCGGCAAGGAGAGCGACCTCTACATCGACTGCCGCGTCACCGCGCTCGATCCCTTTGGCGCGAACATGATCGGCAAGCTCGGCTGGGCCGCCGTTCGTAAAAAGATTGCTGAGGAAAACCTGAATATCGACTCCATCGGCGGCATGACCCTCGGCGCGGACCCCATCTCCCTGTCCGTGGGCATGGCCAGCGCCGTGGAGCATCCGGAGGAAGCGCTGCAGGTCTTCACCGTCCGCAAGGAGCCGAAGGGCCACGGCCGCGGCAAACAAATCGAGGGAAATTTCGCAGAAGGCCAGACCGTGATCGTCGTGGACGACGTGATCACCACCGGCGGCTCCACGCTGAAGGCCATCGACGTCATCGAGCGCGAGGGAGGCAAGGTCGCCTTCGCCCTCGTGCTGGTGGACCGCGAGGAAGGCGGTCGCCAGGCCATCGAGGAGCGTGGTGTGCCAGTCATCGCCCTCTACTCCCGCAGCACGCTGCTGGGTTGAGGTGGGGTTGAGTAGCGGGACGACTTCGTCGTTCCGTTAGGGGCGGCTTGAAGCTCTGTGGAAAGGGTCGCCTCGCGTTTGGCGAGGTGGCTTTGGAGTTTGGTAAAACAGGCCGCCTCCGCTATTTAGAGGCGGCCTTGGAGATGTGAGGCGGGTGGCGTTCTGCTGCGCGCCCCGCCCCGCCGGAAGGACGCAGTCCTTCCGCTACGTGCGCCTGTATGCCAGCAGTAGCGGGACGACTTCGTCGTTCCGTTAGGGGCGGCTTGAAGCTCTGTGAATTGGTCGCCTCACGTTTGGCGAGGCTGCTTTGAAGTTTGGTGAAACAGGCCGCCTCACCTATGTAGAGGCGGCCTTGGAGATGCGAGGCGGGTGGCGTTCTGGTGCGCGCCTCGCCCCGCCGGAAAGACGCAGTCCTTCCGCTACTTGCGCTTGGAGGCGCAGGCAGGTCGTTACGCCAGCTTCGCTTTGGCCGCTGCTTCCAGTTCCGCGAGCTTTTCACGCTCAGGCGCAGCGCCGCGGGCTTGGTCGGGCTTGCCACCGCCCTTGCCGCCGGCGATGGCGGCGAGGTCGCGGAGCAGGTCACCGGCCTTGAGGCCGTTTGCCTGGGCCGCGTCGCCGCAATAGGCACCGAGGTGGAGCTTGTCGCCGTCATCCACGATGACGAAGCCCGCTCCGGTGAAGCCCTGCTTCTTCATTCCATTCAGCAGCTCCTGGAGCAGCGAGGCGTCCGCTTCGAAGCTCGCGACGATGGAGCCACCGGCGGCGATCAGCTCGGCCAGCGCGGCGTCCGCCTGCTTGGCGGCGGCGCCGGCTTGCAATTTCTTGAAGCGCTTCTCGGCCTCGATCGCGGCCTCCTTCGTCGCTTCCAGCGCGGCGCGTGCCGCGTCGAATGCCTCATTCACCCCGCGGATGTCCGCGGCGGCGTAGTAGGACTCCACGTCCGGCAGCGGTGCGTCCTTGCCGGGGATGCCCGCCTCGCCGAGGGCCGTGAGCTTGTCATTCGCCGTGTGCAGCTTCGCCTCGGCGGCCTTGGTATCGGCGTCGAGTTGTGCGGCGGCTTCCTTCAGGTAGGCCAGCGTGCTGGCACCGCAGACGGCCTCGATGCGGCGGACGCCGGAGGCGATGGCGCCCTCGCTCTTGATCTTGAAGAGGCCGATCTCCCCGGTCTTGCGGACGTGCGTGCCGCCGCAGAGTTCCATCGAGTAGCCATTGATCGCGCCGGGCTCGCCGCCGATCTGCACCACGCGGACGAGGTCGCCATACTTGTCTCCGAAGAACTGCATCACGTCCGCGCGGCCCTTCACCTCGGAGTGCGGGACTTCCTTCCACGACACCGGGTCATTCGCGGCGATGTGGGCATTCACCTGCTCCTCCATCGCGGCGAGCTGCTCCGGAGTCACGGCGGCGCTGTTGAAGTCAAAGCGGAGGCGGTTCTCATCGACGGACGATCCCTGCTGCGCGGCGTCCTTCGAGACGACCTCGTGCAGCGCCCAGTGAAGGAGGTGCGTCGCGGTGTGGTGCGCCTCGATGGGACGACGGCGTGCGGAGTCGAGCTTCAGCGTTACCTTGTCGCCCGCGGAGATCGCGGTGGCGGCGATGACGTGGGCGCGGGCCTTGCCGACCTGCTGCACGCCGGTCACGGGGATCTCCGTGCCGGAAAGTACGAGAGTTCCAGTATCTCCCGACTGGCCGCCCATCTCGGCGTAGAAGACGGTCTTGTCCGTGATGACGAAGAGCGCGTCATCCTGCGGATGCACTTCCAGCACCGTCGCTTCGACCGTGTCGTCCTCAAAGCCGGTGAACTCGGTCACCGCGTCGGTCGAGATGTCGAGGGCGCGGACGATTGTGGTTTTCTGTGCGGCTCGAGAGCGTTCTTGTTGCTTCCGCTTAGAGTCCTCATATCCTGAGATATCGATGCCTAGTCCTCGCTCAGCACAAATGAGAGCAGTTAAATCAACAGGAAATCCGTAGGTATCTTCCAGTTCGAAAACGAAGGGTCCATAGAGGTTTTTGACGCGACTAATGTCCCAAGTTGAATCAGTTTGTTTAGCTAGGGTGCAAAGATCTTCAAAAGAGAGATTCTGAGCCTTTTCCTGCCAGTCGTATTGATTGCTAACGGAGGTTACGAAATCAGCACCCTCTGAGAACAGGCTATGAGTAATCTCTGTCCTGCAAAAATCTTCGAAGCGCTTTAGCCCCCGATCCAGCGTCTGGTTAAAGCTCGCCTCCTCCTGCTCCAGCGTCGCCCGGACTGTATCCTGACGATTCTTCAGTTCGGGGAAAACAGCGCCCATTTCGTTCACCAGTGTCTGCACCAGCGCGCCGAAGAACGGCTTGTCACCGGAGAAGCCAAGCTGGCGACCGTATCTAACAGCACGTCGCAAGATCCGGCGCAGCACGTAGTTCCGGCCGTTGTTGCCGGGCATGATGCCGTCGGCGATGGAGAAGCTCAGCGTGCGCAGGTGGTCGGCGATCACGCGGAAGGCGATCGCGTCCTTCATCTCGTCCGTGAAGGCGGTGCGGTCGGCACCGAGTTCCGGATAGATGTTCGAGTAGGTCTTGCCACTCAGCTCCTCCAGCTTGCGGAAGATCGGCTGGAAGACATCCGTCGCGTAGTTGCTCGGCTTGATGGAGAAGTCGGTGAAGCCCTTCGTGCCCTGGATGATCGAGCACGCGCGCTCGAAGCCCATGCCGGTATCGACGTGCTTGGACGGCAGCTCGCGGAAGGTTCCGTCGGCCTCGCCGTTGTATTGGATGAAGACGAGGTTCCAGATCTCGATGCAGAGGTCGGAGTCGTTGTTCACCAGCAGGCGTCCCGTCTCAGGATCACCTTCGGGTGTCAGGTTCACGTGGAGTTCGGAGCACGGACCGCACGGGCCGGTGTCGCCCATTTGCCAGAAGTTGTCCTTCCGGTTGCCATTCACGATCTGCACGGCGGGGTCGCAGCCCTTCGAGCGATACAGCTCCGCCCAGAGGTCCCAGGCCTCCTGGTCAAATTCACCCGGGTCGCCCGGCTTCGGCGCATAGACGGAGGCGTGCAGGCGGTGGGCGGGCAGGCCCCAGCGCTCCACGACCAGCTCCCATGCCCACTGGATGGCTTCCTTCTTGAAGTAGTTGCCGAAGGACCAGTTCCCCAGCATCTCGAAGAAGGTGTGGTGATACGTGTCGTAGCCGACATCCTCCAGGTCGTTGTGCTTGCCGCCGGCGCGGATGCACTTCTGCGTGTCCGCGGCGCGCGGCGGGTCATACGGGGCCTTCTCGACGCCGAGGAAATACGGGACGAAGGGATTCATTCCCGCATTCGTGAAGAGCAGGCCGGGCGACTGCGGCAGCAGCGAGGCGGAGGGCACGATGGTGTGCTGTTTCTCCCGGAAGAAATCGAGGAAGCTCTGGCGGATCTCGGCTGCGGTCATGGGTCGGAAAGTCGTTGACGCGGAAAGGGCGGGGACGGTGCGCGAAACGCCGCGGCGAGGCAAGCCCGGGAACAAGGCGGGATTGTCCACTTTTCACCGCTGCTGGCGCTCCAGGATCGCCAGTTCCTCCTCCGTCAGGCTCATCCGCGCGAGGATGGTCTCGGTCACTTCTGCCAGCCGGTGCAGTTGATCTCGCTCCGCCAGCGCGCCGGAGAGATCGCGCAGCCATCGCCGCCTGCCGCGCTCCTCCTCCATCCAGCCGGCAAGCACGGTGAGCTCGCCCAGCCGCGATTCGGGGACATCGGCACTGGCCAGCAGGTCGTAGGAAAGCTCCGCCGCCACGGCCGCGCGGAATCCCTGCGGCTTCCCTTCCAGCCAGGCCATCGCGCGCTCCGGCTGCTCGAGGTAGAGGCGCGACCCCAGCGCTCCCGCGGATGCCCCCTGCTCCACGCTCCCCGCAGGTGCATCCGGCGCATACCACGCGAGCGCCTTTTCCTGATCGAGGGCGAACCACGCGGTGGCCGCGGAGCGCCGGACCCGCTGCTCCCCTTCCCACGCCTCCTGGGTCCCGCCCAGATGCTGGAGGCCGGGCATCTGCGGATCGTCGAAGAGATCCCTGATCCGCGCCGCGAAGTGCGGAGCCAGCGAGGGATCGATGCCGCGGAAAAAGTCATCTCCCAGCGAGCGGCGCTGCCACTTCGCCAGCAGCCGCCACGCTTCGTCGGGGTCCTGCCCGGCGGCCTTTGCCACGATGTCCGGCGCGATGCCATCGTCGCCCCAGGTCGAGGTCGCGCGGAGGCGGATGCGGTATTCCAGCGCCCTGTCGTCATCGAGGAAGGCATCGAGCAGGGTCACGGGATCGCCTTCCGACCAGCCGGCCAGCGCGTGCTCGAAGAGCGGCTCATAGATGCCCTCGGTGACCGCGGCCTCGGCGACCAGCCATTTCAGGCCGCGCTCGGTATCCAGGTCGCCGATCCTCTTCGCCATGGCAGCCAGCAGGTCCGGGTGGCCGTCCGGCTGCGGGGCGCACTCCACCACCAGCTCCTTCAGCACCGAGGTGGGCAGAGTCCGGATCAGGTCGAGCGCGAGTTCCATTTCCTGCGGGCTGGCCCTGCCGCCGGAGACCGAGCGCCAGATCGCCCGGAGGCGCTCCGTCCGCTGGGCCACGGTCCCGGAGATTGCGCCGCGGTCCCGGCTTTTCGTGGTGCCGGGCTCGGGAGCGGTCAAGGCATGCTCCGTCGCCGGCTTTGGCACGAGGATGGCCAGACCGGCTGCGAGCAGCAGCAGCCCCGCGCCGAGACCTGCGGTGAGCCGGGGATTCACAAGTTATCATTTCGTGAATTCCGGGCGGCGGGTCGAGGAGGAAGTTTAGCCTATCCGCCCGTAGCCCTCGGCATAGCGGCGGCCGAACTCCATCAGGGCGGCGCGGCTGAAATGCACACCGTCCACGCCAGGCAGACCGTCGCTTTCCACGAAGCCGGCGCGGGGAGTCTCCGCTGCCACACGGCGGAGACCGGTGCGGACCTCATCCCGCCGGGCGATCGCGGCGGGTTCGCGCTTCTCATCTCCGAAGTGCGCCAGATCCCCGATCAGGACGGGCAAATCAGGCGAGTCGAGATCCGTGCGGAGCCGTGCGATCAGGTCCGACAGCTTCCTTGCATGCGATCGTGCCAGCGTCTCATCCAGCGCGTCCGTCTCGCCCTGATGCCACAGTACCCCGGCGAGCGTCCCGCGGGTCGAGGCCATCCGCGCGCGGGTGATGGCATTGTCGTAGATCGGTGTGCCCGGGCCGATCTGGTCGATCCCCGCCCCACCCCACGCGCATGGGACCAACCCGATGACGAGCGAGGGATCGCTTTCCAGCAGGCGGCTGGCGAAGGGCAGCCCGAGGCCGAATCCCGCGCTCCTTTGATTCAGGTGCAGAGGGTGGGACGCGGCCTGCCAGCGCATCCAGCCCCGGGGCCGCCGGGACTTCACCGAGCATTGGCCGCCCAGCACCAGCACGCGCGGCACGGGGGAAAAGTCACCCGGTTGCCAGGGATCGGACGGATGGATCGCGCCGTAGCCCGCCATGTTCGACTGCCCCATCAGCAGGAAGACGCGGAAGCCCGCGGGATCGGCAGGCAGCGCCCATGGCCCGGCGGGCGGGCGGACTCCCCTCACCCAGCGGCGGAGGAATCGCGAGGGGCCGCGCATGTCAGCCATGGCGGCCGGGGATAGAGAAAGGAGGAGAAAGCTCCACCGTGGCTCAGTTGCCGGCGGTCTCGTGCTTCACGCCGGTGAAGCGGTAGTGGCCGTAGAGCTGGTAGTTCGTCAGCGCGTTTTCCCACTTCGGGCCGCTGCCGATATCGTGCACCACCCAGGCCTCGCTGCGGCGTTCGCCGGGTCCGGGGACCACGACGCCGCAGTGGAGTTCACCGCTGGAGAGCATCCAGACGACCACGTCGCCCGGCTTGTAGTCACCGGTCTCGCGGGTGGACTTCAGCTCCGCGCCCTGGTGCTTGAAGTAGCGCTGGAGATTCTGCACCAGGCGGTGATCGATATTGCGATCGGGCTCGCGGCGCTTCCAGAGCTGCGGATAGACGGAGAAATTCTTCGCCATGTCCTCGTGGACCAGTTCCTGCAGGTCGATGCCGAGGTTCCGGTAGCTGCGGACGATGAGGTCTTCCGCCTTGCCGCGCCATTGGCCTTCCGAGGTCAGGGGCAGGTCGCCGCCGGGGTAGGAAATCGCGTAGTAGTCCGTGTCGTAGGCGCTCGGCATCTTCGTCCGCTGCAGGGCGGCGGAGGCGAGGCGCTCGCCAAATTCCAGCGAGGGAGCCAGCTCGCCGATCAGCACGTCCGCCGCCTCGATGGAGGCCACGGATTGCTGTGCGCGGAGCAGCGGTACCAGCGGCTTGCCGAAGTGCCAGGCCGCGAAGCCGGCAATCATGAGCACCACCCAGCCACCGAGGAAATTCGCCGGTTTCCGCTGAGGCTTCTTTGCCTGCGGACGCGGTCCGATGTACTCGATGGTTCCGAATTGGTTGTTGGGCCGACGACGAGCCATGATCTTTTAAGAAAAGTAAACCGAAACCGGCATGGGAATGCCACCTATTTCCCCCGATATCAGCAAATTTTTTCAGGAAATCCCGCTCTCGACCGCGGGGTGAGCGGTCCCTAGGCGTAAGGCCATGACGGTCATACGCTGTGCGAAACCGATGGTGTGGGGAGAACTGGATGTACCCCTATTTGGCATTTCGAAGGATTGGTATGGGAATGAGGTCGCACCGCAAGCCGCGTTTTGTGTTGCCGTAGATCCCCGCAACTTGTGGTTCGTGGCGAGCCACGGCAGGCCCGCGAAGCTCCACCCGGCGGCACGCCCTGCAAGATTCGTGCCGGAGCTGTGGAAGTATGACGTCGCGGAGCTTTTTCTAACAGATCCGGTCAGCGGTCGTTATTTCGAGTTCAACCTCTCGCCGAATGCCGCGTGGTGGAGCTGCGAATTCACCGCCCCGAGAAAGCGCGCGGAGGAGACGGACATCATCTTCCCGGACGTGGCCACCTTTGCCGAACTGGCACCGGACGGTGGCTGGGTCGCGGCGATGGCGATCCCGCGCGACCTGCTGGAGGCGCGGCTGGATTTTGGCAACTCCACGAAGCTCAATGTGAACTTCATCCTCGGCTCGCCGGAGCAGCAGTTCCTCAGCGCGGTGAACCTCGGTGAAGGCGAGCCGGACTTCCATCGGCCGGACCGGTTCACGACGGTGAAATTCGTCGATGCGTGACGAATTCGTCGTTGGACACGCTATCACGTAATGTTGGAAGGGGGAAAATCGGACATGATGTCTCCAACAAGCGACGCCGAACCCCCGACGACCCGCTTGCCACACCCCACCGTCTCTCCCCCCGAACGGTCTCAGTCACCCCCCGCTGTCCCCCAGGACGACCCGCTGTCACCGTTCCCCCTTTGAAAAACGGAGTCAGCGGGTCCTTGGTTTCAGGCCATCGCTTGCGGTAGCGCGCGGGAAAGCGTAGTCCGTCCGACGTGCCAGATGCCGAGGAGGAAAAGCCTGAGCCCGTGTCCGGGCCCGATGCCGCCGCGCAAGACGCCGCGATGCCCGATCTGGACGAGCTGCTGGAGGAATTCCGCGAACCGGCGGAAGCTCCGCGCAAGAAGCGCCAGGCGTCCGCTTCCTTTTCCTTCATCCTCGCGCTGGTCCTCTGCGTGGCCGCCGTGTGGCTCGCCTCGCGGGTCCAGCCCGGCAGTCGTGCGAATAGCCGGGTGCCCACTTCCGGCCTTTCGAAGCCGAGCAAGACGGAAGGCCGGAAAGCGCGGGAGCAGATCACGGACGTGGTTGCCGACTACACCGCACGCTGCGAGAAGGGCATGAGCGAGAGGGAGATCCGGTGGATCGTGGAGGATTTCCGGGATGAGGGGCTGGATGACGGGCCGGGAAGCTTCAGCGAGATCGTGATGGCGATCATGGAACCGCTCGATTTCGAAGTCGCCGGGACGCAGAAGCTGCTCGCGGAATCGGTGGGCACGGAACCGGCTGCCAAGCTGAAAGCCGCCGGTCTTCTCTGGGCCGTTCACCAGCAGGATTGGTATGGTGGTGCGCTGGCCGAGGCACTGCGGCTGACCTCGGAACAAAAGCGCGAGATGAAGGAGAGCGGCCGCCACTTCGTGAAGGAGAGTGAAGGCGATTTCCTCCAGATGGAGAAGGCGATGGCAGATGGTGAGGGCGGGGGACCGGAGCGAAGCTATGTGAGGGATCGGATCTATAGCTCCCTGATACCGGCGGATCTGATGTTTCCCGCCACGGGCCTGCTGGATCCTGCCTACTGGCTCAGGCTGGCCGGTTCGGCACCCGGGGAGAGGTGCAGGCTGGAGCCCTGGCAGGCGGACGTCCTGAAGCTGGGGGAGGGGGAGGAAGCGGGGCTTCCCGGTCGCCTCGACGCCGTGAATCAGGTGCTCCCCGTGCTGACCGGACAAAAGTTTCCAGCGGATGGGAATGACGTACTCGGGCTCGCGAAGGCACTGCATCCTTCGCAGCTCAAGATCCTGCTCTTGCTGGATCCGGAGCTTGCCGGGGAGCTGATGGCAGACTTGGACAAGTCGAATGAATGACCCCGGCTTGCCCATGCGGGTGAATCCCTTCTAACTCATCCCCATGCCTGACACGCCCTTGCTATCTCCCGGTGATTCGCTGCTCATCGCGGCGCCGGTGGAGTGGCGCGAGGCCTGCCTCTCGGTGCCGGCCTTGCGCGCAATCCAGCGGATGGGCGTGGAGGTGGAGATCCTGTGCCCGGAGCGGCAGGTCGGCTTCTGGCAGGTGACCGGCTTCGACGGGAATTGCCACGGGGACCGGGCTTCGGCGCGCGATATCGCAGGCATCGTGAAAGGCCGCCAGACGGCGCTGCTGTGGGAGGCCGGTCCGGCTGCCGACGGTTTTGCGAAGGCGGGCATCCCGCGGCGGATCGGCCCGGATATCAAGTCCCTGGCCAAGCGACTCACCGAGCCGGTAGCCCTCGACAATCCCGCGGGGCCGGTGACGCACCGCGTGCGATTTTACCTGAATCTCGCCTCCGCTCTCGGTGCGGAGCCCATGATGGCGGAGAATTTTGCCCCGCTGCAGATGGACGTCCCGCTGGCCGTGGAGCGCGTGCTGCTGGTGCCGGACTCGGACTTCGGCCCGCACTACGAGTGGCCGCTGGACCGCTGGGAGGCGGTGGCAAAGGCACTGCTCGGAAAGGGCCGGCAGCTCCGCATCGCCAACGGCACGAAGGGCGCGGCCCTCGCGAAGGCGATCCCCGAGGCCGAGGCGGTCACGCTGGCCACTCCCGCGCTGGAGGATCTCGCCTCCTGCTCGCTCTGCGTGGCGGCGGATGGCAGCGTCTCCCACCTGGCCGCCCACGTGGGTACGGCGTGCGTCGTACTTTTCGGCCCCGGCGAGCCGGAGTGGATGCGCCCGCTCGGCCGGCAGCACGTCACCGTGCGGCGAAAGGTGGAGTGCTCGCCCTGCCATGCGCCGAAGTGCCGCATGGACCTGCGCTGCCAGCATGACCTGGACGTGGAGGAAGTCCTCCGCGTGCTCCCCTGATCCGCACCGGCTACCGCATCACGAAGCGGAGCAGCATGTACTGCAGATTCTGATACCAGCTCAGACGGACGTAGGCGGAGCGTGTGCCGGGCGTCATGGACTCCGGCTCCGTGGTCAGGAATTGGTAGCGCTCCTCCAATGCCATCCGGGCCTGGTTCAGCGCGCCATACCACAGCTCGCCTTCCTCGCGCTTGATGAAGAGTTCGGAGGCACCATCGTCCGCGCCCGCGTTTTCCAGCGCTTGCTCCACGGCGGTGAGCTGGGAGTCGAAGGTCTCGTGCAGCTCCGGCACCACGAATTCCCGCCAGTCTTCCGCCTGGGGGTCGGAGTCCATCAGCCCGCCCATCCGGTCGGCCAGCGGTATCGCCGTGCCGCGTGCGTCGTGGGGGATGCAGCGCAGGACCATCCAATCGATCGGCGATTCGAGGTCGATGCGCAGTCCGCCTTCGAGCGTGGGAGCGGCTTTCATTCGTTCTTCTCCAGCGAGGTCTTCAGTTGATGCGCCTGGAGCTGCTGGGTGTAAAACTCGGCCTTCTCCCGTTCGCCGGACCACACGATGGAGCGGCCGCGCGTGTGCACCTCCATCATCAGCTTCGTCGCACGGTTCTCCGGGCAGCCCAGCACCTTCATGAAGACCCAGGTGACGTACTCCATCAGGTTCACCGGGTCGTCATGCACCACCACGTTCCATGGCTGATCGAGGGAGACATCCTCGCGTAGCTCGGTGAGCGTGTCGGACATGGCGGTCGGATCAGGGTGGGGGGGCTTGGTGGGTCGGATCAGACCTCCACAGGTTCGCCCGTGGGCGCGTCGATCCACTTGCCGTGCTCGCGGATCAGGTCGATCAGGCGTTCCACCGCTTCGTCTTCCGGGATGTTGAATTTCACCGGCTGCTTGCCCACGTAGAGATTGATCTTGCCCGGGGCGCCGCCCACGTAGCCGAAGTCGGCATCGGCCATCTCGCCGGGGCCGTTCACGATGCAGCCCATCACCGCGATGCGCACACCCTTCAGGTGGCCGGTCGAGGCGCGGATCTTCTGCGTCGTGCTCTGCAGGTTGAAGAGCGTGCGTCCGCAGCTCGGGCAGGCGACATAGTCGGTCTTGAAGATGCGCGTGCCCGCCGCCTGCAGGATATTGTAGGAAAGCCGCAGCGACTGGCCCGGCGCGGGCTCGCCCTGCACCAGCACCGCATCCCCGATGCCATCGCACAGCAGCGAGCCGAGGTGGCGGGCTCCCACGAGGAGGGTCTGCACGAAGTCCCCGCTCTCTCCTGTGGCGGGGGAAAGGGTGTCTTTCAGCAGGATCGGATGCCGTGCATCCAGGCGGAAGGCGAGCATGCGGAAGGCCGGGATGACATCGAGGTCGATGCCGTCCTTCACCGTGACCAGCTTCGCGGACGGTGCGTGATTCAGCTCGGACAGCGCGGCTTCGTCCCGCGGGTCGATCTCGGTCACGCCGCTCTTTTCCACGATGATCTCCGGCTTGAAGTCGCCCATCTTCGCGATCTTGTGGGCCACGGCATTCCACTTCTCCTGCGAGGTGAAGACGCGGACGGTATTCTCGCCGCCGAGCTTGTGGCCCATGATCTCCAGCACGTCCGTCTTGCGACGCTCGTAGGAGAAGGGATCGTAGGAGGCGACGAGCGCCGGGGCAGGGGGTTGGTCGGCCTTTTCCTGGAAGGGCGCTGCTAGCGCCTGTGCCACGGGCACTTCGAAGACGGGGTCTTCCGTGAGCGAGACGCGGATGGTGTCGCCGATGCCGTCCGCGAGCAGCGAGCCGATGCCGATGGCGCTCTTGATGCGGCCGTCCTCGCCATCGCCGGCCTCGGTCACGCCGAGGTGGATGGGGTAGTTCCAGTCCGCGCCTTCCTGGCCCAGACGGGCGACGAGCAGGCGATATGCCTCGATCATCACCTTCGGATTCGACGCCTTCATCGAGAAGACGAAATTGTGATAGTCCATCTCCCGCGCGATGCGGGCGAATTCCAGCGCGCTCTCCACCATGCCCAGCGGCGAGTCACCGTAGCGGTTCATGATGCGGTCGGAGAGCGAGCCATGGTTCGTGCCGATGCGCATGGCGCGGCCGAGCGACTTGCAGAGGTCCACCAGCGGGGCGAATTCCTCGCGGATGCGCTCCAGCTCCTCGGCATACTGCTCGTCGCTGTACTCACGGATCTCGAATTTCTTCTTGTCCGCGTAGTTGCCGGGATTCACGCGCACCTTCTCCACCCACTTGGCGGCTTCCAGCGCGGCGTCCGGCTTGAAATGGATGTCCGCCACCAGCGGGACATCGCAGCCGGCGGCGCGGACCTCGCGGACGATGTTTTCCAGGTTCGCGGCGTAAATCTTCGTCTGCGCGGTGATGCGGACGATCTCGCAGCCCGCCTCGGCGAGTTGCAGCACCTCGGCCACGCAGCCGGGCGTGTCGCGCGTGTCGGAGGTGATCATCGACTGCACGCGGATGGGATTTCCCCCGCCGATGCCGATCTTCCCGACGGTCACTTCGCGGGTCTTCCGCCGGTTGTAGGCCAGCAGGTCGGGGCAGTATCGCAGCAGCGCGTGGTCGCTCATCGCGCGGGAGATACACGAGGATCGGGAGATCGGCAATGTCGGTGCGGAGCAGGCAGTTTCCTCATTCCTTCCGCGACCTCCCTGTAGTGCGAAAAGCACCCTCGGAATCAGGGGGGTCCCCCGGCGAAAAGATTGATTATCAACGGACTCTATTCACTCTCCGGAGAAATGAGACTTCTCCCGCTCGTTCTCCTCTCCCTCGCAGGCTTCACCCCGCTTTCATCCGGTGCGACCCTTGGGGCGCGAGGAATGGCCTTCTACGTCCTCACGGATGACAACCGCTTGGTATCCTTTTGCGACACCGCGGTGACGAGTCCCAGCCCGCCGATGGCGATCACGGGGCTCGCGACAAACGACTCGCTTGTGGCCATCGACGTCCGCCCGATGAACCAGCAGCTCTACGGGCTGGCGCGGAATTCCGTCACCGGGGTCCTGACGCTCTACATGATCAGCCCGGAGAGCGGCATCGCCTCGCTGGTCGGCACGCCACAGGAGCCGCTGGTCGATCCGATCTCCGGAGGGCAGGTGGCGACCGCTGCGGAGCGCTACGACATCGACTTCCATCCCGCGGCGGACCGCCTGCGAGTCGTCAACAGTGCCGGGCTGAATTTCCGGATGAACCCGAACACGGGAAACTACGTCGACGGGAACTTCACTTCGGACAATGGAATGAATCCGGACGGTCCGATCAACGGAGGCACCACCTCGGTGGACGGTGCCGCCTACACGAACAACGATCCGCTCGCGACCGTCACCACCCTTTACACCTTCTCCTCCGCCACGGACCGGATCTACATCCAGAATATCCCCAATGACGGCACCCAGACCGTCCCGGTGAGTGTGTCCCTTCCCCTCGGGATCAGTGCCGTCCGGGGCTTTGACATCGCCCCGGGGGTGAATGCGCCGATGAACAATGCACCCGCCTCCGGTCAGGCGTACGCGATCTTGTCCAACGGCCTGGGCTTCACAAATCTCTACCGGGTGAATCTGGGCACCGGCAGCATCAGCTTCATGGGCGAGCTCACAGGATATAACCCGCGCAGCCTGGCCATCCGCACCCAGATCCCGGCCGCGATCGGTCTCAGCGAGGACGGCACGACCCTGATCCGCTTCAGGACCACCAGCCCGTCGCTCGAGGTCGCACAATCCATCGGCACCCAGAATCTCGCGGCCGGCGAGACGCTGGTGGGCATCGACTTCCGCCCGTCCAATGGCCAGCTCCTCGGCTTCGCGGTGAATGACGCCGCCAATACGGGCACCCTCTACAATGTGGACCCCAAGACCGGGGAACTGAAGCCGGTGGGCGCGCGCGGGCAGGTCGCCTACGTCGGCTCGGATGGCTTCACGTCCGTGGATTTTCCGGCCGCCTCGACCGGCTACGGATTCGATATCGATCCCGTGACGGACCGGGCGAGGGTGGTCACCTATTCCGGCCTGAATTTCCGGATCAACCCGAGCAACGGTGCGCCCAGCGACGGCAATCTCGGCCTGGCGGGAGCGATCACGGGGACCAATCCCGACGGGATCCTCAGCGGCGGCACCACCCACGGGACTTCGCTGGCCTACACCAATTCCTACAACAATCCCTCCGGCCAGACGACGCTCTACAATCTCGACCCGCTGGGGAACTCGATGTGGATCCAGCATCCGCCGAACTCAGGAAGCCAGCTTGAGCAAAAGGTGCTGAGGGTCGGCGCCACGGAGCTGAATTTCACGGCGGCCAGTGGCTTCGACATCACCGCCGAGGGCGGGACGAGTGGGCTGGCAGGCACTCCTTCCCGGGGCCACGGGTGGGCGGCGCTGAGGGTGGAGGGGGTGACGCGGCTCTATCAGATCGATCTCTCCACCGGGCAGGCCATCCACAAAGGCGCGATCGCCCTCGGTGGATCGCTTTCCAGCCTGGTCGTGGCGAGCGAGAACGGTGCCGGGCATGCGCCGATGTCCTGGCCATCCATCCCGGGCACCGCCTACCGGATCGAGACCTCGGTGGACCTGCTGAACTGGAAACCCTACGCCTACAAGATCACCGCGAACGGCACTGTGACCACGGTTCCCGTGCCGCTCTACCAAGGCGAGGCGAGGCGCTTCTGGCGGGCGGTGAATCCCTGAGGCATCCCCGGGGCGCGGCATTTTTCCCGGACGATGCGGCTTTGACGCTTCGCTAAATGGCGTATCCTGCCCCGCGATCATGAAAAAGCGCCTGTTCCTCCTCGCCACCTGCCTTTTCACCGGGCTCCGCGCCGAGCCCGCTGCCGTGGTCGTGGAGGCCGCGGCGGAGGCACCGGAATTCATCCGGGTGGAGGAGGGGGAGACCGCCACGCGGCTCCAGACCTCCGTGACCCGCTACACGAAGGACGGCGCGACGGTGGAGCTGGTCGGAGCCGTCCACATCGCGGACAAGAAATACTACGAGGATCTCAATACCCGCTTCACCGGGTATGATGCGCTGCTTTTCGAAGGAATCGGCTCGCCTCCGCCGCCACCCGCTGCCGGTGAGGAGGTCGCGCCCGAGCCGCCGCCTGCCGCAGAGGCCGCTCCTGCGGAGAAAAAGCCAGGAAAGCTGGACGGCCTGCACGGAGCCTACCGGTCCGGCGCGAATTGGCTGGGGCTGAGCTACCAGATGCAGGAAATCGATTACCGGAAGGCGAACTTCGTCCACGCCGACCTGTCCGTGGAGGAATTCACCGCGCTGCAGGCGGAGCGGAAGGAATCCCTGCTCGGTTTCGTGCTGAAGGCCGGGCTGCAGGAGAATGCGAAGCCGGTGAAGGAGCCCAGCACGCTGAAGCTGCTCACCTCGCTGGTCCGCCGTGACAAGAACGGCCTGAAGCGCGAGCTGGTCCACAGCCTCGGGGCAGGGGACGATCAGATCGCCGCCATCGCCGGGGACAGCGTCATCATCACCGACCGGAATGCCAAGTGCCTGCAAGTCCTTGACCGCGAGGTGCAGGCGGGGAAGACGAAGCTCGGGATCTTCTACGGGGCCGCCCATTTCCCCGACATGGAGAAGAAGCTGCTGGCAGCCGGTTGGGAAAAGACCGGCACCGAGTGGCTGACGGCGTGGGATATCGGGAAGTGACGGGGGCTCTTTGGCCCTGTCGTTATGGCTTGGGGGCCAGTCGTTGCTTCCGTCGCTGCCAAACCGCGACAGTCGCACCCCAGAGCATCATATAGCCCAAGACGATAGCCCAATAGGCGACTTCGGCGGGTTGGTTCACCGGATCGAATGGATCGTCGTCCTTGGTTTCCGGGGAGAACGCTGCCGGGAACCAGCGCTCTTCCATCCCGTCCAATGGTTCTGAATGTGAGCTGAAGCTCATTTCTCCCCAATCGCCATTCTGGGCGTCGAAGTTGATCGCTCCGCTCCGACTCTGGATGACGCAGGCCGCCTCACGGCCCTCGCAGTTGAACTGGGTGACTCGCACATTCGAGTCGGTCCAAGCCCACATGAGGAACAAGAACCCCGGCACCCCGAGCCAAAACAGCCGGGAACGATACCAAGGGCGGATCAGGCCTTTCACCCTGCGGAAATTGCCCCGGACCTTCCCCTTTGACAATCCGGGAACCCCCGACCACCCTCCGCGCGAATTCCTACCGCATCACGCACTCCCACCATGGCCTACGATCTTATCGTCATCGGTGGCGGCCCGGCCGGCTACGTCGCCGCCATCCGCGCCGCCCAACTCGGCAAAAAAGTAGCCTGCGTCGAGGCTGACCGCGCCGGCGGCACCTGCCTGAACTGGGGCTGCATCCCGACCAAGGCCCTGCTCAAGAACGCCGAGCTGTACCACACGCTTTCCCACCGTGCGAAGGAGTTCGGCTTCTCCTTCGACAATCTCCAGTACGACTGGTCCGCCGTGGTGGGCCGCTCGCGGAATGTCTCGAACAAGCTCGCCGGCGGCATCGAGTTCCTCTTCAAGAAGAACAAGATCGACTACGTCCGCGGCCTCGGTGCCATCACCGCCCCGGGCAAGGTGGAAGTCACCGCCGCCGATGGCACGAAGTCCACGGTCGATTCGAAGGACATCATCATCGCCACCGGTGCGAAGTCCCGCCCGCTGCCGCCGCTGCCGTACAATGGCACCACGGTCATCGGCTCGAAGGAGGCCATGGTCCTCGAGAAGCAGCCGAAGAGCATGATCATCATCGGCGCAGGCGCCATCGGCGTGGAATTCGCCTACATCTACAATTCCTTCGGCACGAAGGTGACCCTCGTCGAAATGGCCCCGCGCCTCGTGCCGGTGGAAGACGACGAAGTGGGCGACGCGCTCGAGAAGTCCTTCACCAAGCAGGGCATCCGCTGCCTCTCGAATCACAAGATCACCAAGACCGAGGACAAGGGCAGCCATGTCGAGGTCACGGTCGAGGGCGCGAAGGAAAACGGCGTCCTTTCCGCGGACGTCGTGCTCGTCGCCATCGGCGTGCAGCCGGTGCTTCCCGGCGGCCAGCAGCCGGAGCTCACCGAGCGCGGCTTCGTGAAGACCGGCGATCGCTACGAGACCTCCATCCCGGGCGTCTACGCCATCGGTGACGTCAGCGGCCCGCCGCTGCTCGCGCACACCGCGTCCTTCGAGGCCATCCAGTGCGTCGAGGGCCTCTATGTGGACGGCCACACCCCGCGGAAGGTGACGAATTTCCCCGGCTGCACCTACTGCCACCCACAGATCGCCTCCGTCGGCAAGACCGAGCGCGCGCTGAAGGAAGAAGGCATCGAGTACAAGGTCGGCAAGATCCCCTTCGTCGCCATCGGCAAGGCCATCGCCTCCGGCGAGCCGGACGGCTTTGCAAAGCTCCTCTACGGCAAGAAGCACGGCGAGCTGCTCGGCGCGCACATCATCGGTGAGAATGCCACCGAGCTCATCGCCGAGATGGGCCTGGCGCTTGACCAGGAACTCACCGCCGAGGAGATCCACTCCACCATCCACGCTCACCCGACCATGAGCGAGGTGATCCACGAGGCCACCCTCGCCGCGGACGGCCACGCCATCCACTTCTGATCCCTGCGAGGCGGCCCGCTGCCTCCAGAGACCATCTTACCCAAAAGCCGTCCCGGAAAACCGGGGCGGCTTTTTCCTTTTGTCGGAGGATAGAAAGCTCCCGGGAGCAGGCGCTACTTTTCCGGCTGCTTCTTCACCTTCTCGCGTGCCTTTTCCATCAGCTTCTCCGTGCCCCACTCCAGCGAGTCGCCGTCGAAGTAGCGGAGCTTGAAGTCGTCGGTCTTCTTGAGCGCCTTCAGCTCGGGACTCTGCTCCAGCATGGCGATGGCCTCGGCAGCGGCGAATCTGAAGGGGTCCGCCACGCCCGGGGCATTCGGGTCCGCCTTCTTGCTCTCCCACTCCTGCTCGAAGAGCGCGTCGAAGACCTCGTAGTGGATCTCATTCAGCCGGTTCGTGTCGGGCGGGCATTTCAGATGGTAGCTCGGATACTTCCACGCGTTGAAGTGCCAGCGGCCCATGATCTTGCGGACCTCCTCGTCGGTCTTGTCCTCCAAGCCCGTGCTGTTTTTCCGGAATGCCGCCACGCCATCGACGTAGCCCTTCTCGGTATTGAGATAGACCGAGAGATCCCAGTTCTCGCCGCTCTCGATGACGATCCCGTAGATCGGCTCGTCGGGATGGGCTGCGCTGAAGTGGGCGATGACGCTCGTGAGGTAGCCGCCGAGTTCCTTCGTGACCCGCGGCCAATCCACGGCCTCGGCCTTGTCCCAGGCTTCCGCGGTCGTCTTATATTCGCCGTACTTCGACTTCCCCTCACCGTGCGCGGGGACACAAGCAAGGAGGGCGAGTGCAAGGATGAGTTTTCTCATGGGTTTCAGAGGGTTCACATAAGAGAAACCCCCGGAGACCCCGCGCTGTCGAGCCAATCCAAGTGACGGCATTGGTGCTCCATCCGCCGGGCGGTACCGGCTCCGGGGCATCGGGCGGGGGGCGAGGGAAGATGACTCGAAGATCTGCATTTGCCCGCGTCGGGGTATTCTGTTAGGAGCGCGGAAGCATGAGCGCCTGGTACTATGCAAAGGATGGCCAACAGCATGGCCCGGTTTCCACCGATGAGATCGTCCGCTTGTTCGGTACGGGCTCCATCAGCCCGGGGGATCTGGTCTGGCGCGAGGGCATGGTGGACTGGAAGCCAGCGGGCGAGGTCCCGGAATTGGCACCTGCGCATCCTGCCCACGAGGAAACCCCGGCCTCGCTGACACCGGCTGCCGCTGTATCCGGGAGCGCTCCGGATGCTTTCAATCCCTACCGGCCGCCAACGGCTTCCTGGAATGAACCGCAGTCAACATTGCCCGAGGCCGGTGAAATCGTGCCCGGCAGCCAGCCGCTCGACATCGGCTTCTGCATTTCCCGCGCGTGGGACCTGACGAAGCGGCACTTCGGCATGCTGATCGCCGTCGGCCTGATCTACGGTGCCCTCAGCGCCGGTTTCGGCGTCCTGACCGAGTTGCCGATTATTCTACAGGAGGCAGGCACGAGCGATCATCAGATCTACACGCCTTCGGCTGCCATGAAGGGGTATATCTTTGTGGCCAATTGCGTCAGCCACATCTTCGATATCTTCCTCGGCCTTGGCCTCACCCGCATCGGGCTGAATCTGGTTTCGGAAAAGCCCGCGGAGATCGGCATGCTCTTCGGCGAGGGGCGAAAGCTGGTCACGGGCGTCCTCGCAGCCATTCTCTACTACTCCATGGTGGCCCTTGGGTTGATCCTGCTGATTTTCCCGGGCATCTACCTGGCCCTGCGCTTCGGGCAATATCAGGCGGCCATCGTGGACAAGGATCTCGGGGTGATGGATTCGCTGAAATACAGCGCCCGGATCACCCAGGGGAATCTCCTCAGTCTCTTCGGTCTCGCGATCGTGAGCATGCTCATCGTCCTGGCCGGGGTGCTGGCGCTGCTGGTGGGTCTCTTCGCCGCGCTGCCCATCGTCTATCTGGCGTCCTACGTGTCCTACCGCTGGCTGCAATACGGGCGTGCAAGCATCCCCGGACACCGGTAAGGTCGCGCGGTTCCCATGCGTCCGGCCCTTGCCCTCCTCTCCCTGATCGCGGCGACGGCCGCGCAGGCGAAGGACGCCCCGCCGCCCTACCTCCGCGAGAAGCCGCAGGCATCGCTCAAGTCACCCGGGGTGACGGAGGCCAGCGGCCTGGCGATCTCCCCGACGCGGGCGGACCGGATGTGGATCCTCAATGACAGCGGCGGCACCGCGGACCTGCACCGCACGGACCCGGACGGCGCCGACCTCGGGAAGGTGGCGGTGAAAGGCGTGAAGAACGTGGATTGGGAAGACCTCTCGTCCTTCACCCATCAGGGAAAGCCCTACCTGCTCATCGCGGATACGGGGGACAATATCTCCAAGCGCTCGCAATGCCGGCTCCACATCGTCGCCGAGCCGAAGGAGGCGGACAAGGAAGCGCAGGTCGCCTGGACCATCACCTTCACCTACGAGGACGGGCCGCGGGATTGCGAGGCGGTGGCGGTGGATGAAAAGGCCGGGAAGATCCTGCTGCTCAGCAAGCGGACCTCGCCGCCCTACCTCTACGAGCTGCCGCTGAAGCCCGCGGGCAAGGACCCGCAGGTCGCGCGGAAGGTGGGAAAGATCACGGAAAAGCTCTCCGCGGGGATGCCGCCGATTCCCTTTGGCACGCAGCCGACCGGGCTCGCCGTCAGCGCGGACGGGAGGTCGGCGGCGGTGGTGACGTACTTCCGAGTCTTCCTTTTCCCCCGCGGCGAGGGCGAGACCTGGGAGGCGGCCTTCGCGCGCCCGCCAATGCCGCTCGTCCCGCATCGCCTGCGGCAGGCGGAGTCGGTCTGCTTCGCGCGGGATGGCTCGGCCATCTTCGTCGTCTCCGAGGGGGCGAAGTCCCCGGTGGTCCGCTACCGGCGCGGCGCAGAATAAGGCGGCACGCCTTCCTTGCCCGGCAGGGGTATCGCGGCTAGGCAAGCGCATGGCCCGACGTTCCTTCAGCCTGATGCTTGCCTGGCGCTACCTCAATCCGCGCCGGGCCATGCTTTCCGCCGTCACGCTCATCTCCGTGACCGGCGTGCTGCTCGGCGTGCTGGTGCTGGTGGTGGTCATGTCGGTGATGGCAGGCCTGGAGAAGGAAGTGAAGGAGCGCTTCCTCGGCTTCACGCCGCACGTGCGGCTGGAGTACATGCCCTTCGGCGGCTTTCGCGAGCCGCTGGAGCAGTGGCGCGAGACCGCCGAGGCGGTGAAGAAAGTGGAGGGCGTCCAGGGCGCCACCGCCTTCATGCAGGACTACGCGCTGGTCGATGTGGACTCGCGCCAGCGCCCGGCCTTCTTCCGCGGCGTGGATACCGACGATACCTCGCAGGTCGAGGGCATCACCGCCATGCTGGATCAGACCGAGCACCCGGGCAGCAGCGCCGACATGGGACTCGACGACCGCATCGTGATCTCGTCGATCATCGCGAAGCAATTCGACATCGGAGTCGGCGGCAAGATGAGCCTCTACTCCGCGCGGAATTTCGAGCAGGTGAAGCACGTCTATGACATCACCTCGCGCCCGCCGCTGCGCGAGGAATTCGCTCCGCTGCTCGCGAATGCAAAAGAGATGCTGGCCAAGCCGTGGGAAAAGCGCGGCGAACAACTCTTCCTCGCGGATGACGCCGTGGATGCGCTCTACATCCCGCTCTACGAGGAGATCTACCGGCAGGACGTGCGCGATCCCGAGAAGGAGATCATCGGGCGAGTGCTGAAGATGATGGACGAGGCCGGCGAAGCGGAAGGCGGACTGCTCTTCGCCGCCGATACTCAGGCACAGATGCTGGCAATCCTCGCCGAGCTCGATGAGACGAACGTCGAGGAAATGGACGCTGCCATCCTGAAAGGCATCAAGGAACTGGTGCTGCCAAAGGAGGCGACCGTCATCGGCGTCTATCAGGCATCGCAGATGGCTCTCACGCCGGACATCTTCATGCCGCTGCCGCTGGCCCAGGAGCTCGCGGGCATGAAGGGCGCGGTGCAGGGCATCTCGGTGCGCCTTCACGATCCGTATCACGCGAACCAAGTGGCGCAGACATTGGTGAATGCCTTGCCCCCCGGTTGGCGTGGCATCACGTGGACTGAGGAGCTGGGTGACTTCTCGCGGCTCATCGCGCAGCAGCGCATGATGATGTACTTCGCGCTCTCCTTCATCATCCTCGTGTCGGCCTTCTCGATGATGGCGGTCATGTTCACCGTCACGATCCAGAAGCGCCGCGAGATCGGCGTGATGAAGGCACTGGGTGCCGCGCCCGGACAGATCGTGCGGGTGTTCGTTCATCAGGGCATGATCCTCGGCTTCGTCGGCGCGCTGCTCGGCAGCGGCCTCGGGCTGCTGGTCATCCGCTTCCGCGGCAACCTGCAGGAGGTCCTGCGGCATTTCGGCTTCGATCCCTTCTCCAGTGCCTTCCTCGGCTTCGACGTGCTGCCCGCACAGATCAAGCCGGAGGAGATCGTCGTGGTGGCGATCTCATCGTTCCTGCTCTGCTCGTTCGCTGCCTTCGTGCCTGCCTTCTTCGCGGCACGCAGCGATGCGGCGAAGTCATTGCGGAATCTCTGACACGACTTGTATGTCCGGCACGCTTGTCAGGTCATACCCTTACAAGCCGATATCATCTAACTACGACACCGCCTCGAAACCGGTGCCGGTTTTATAGTCGCGCATTTCAGAGGCTTTGTCTGGAATGCTTGCGTCGTGAAGGAAATCTGGAACCTCGCCATCAGTCCTCAGGTGCTGCCGTTGACCCTACTGCTGGTCCCGGTCGCGCTCTACTGGCTGCTGAATCTTCTGGGCACGCTGGATCTGGATTTCCTCGATGTCGATATCGACGCCGACGGCCCGGATGGCGGCGACTCATCCGGTGGACATTGGTTCCATGGAGCCCTGCGATTCGTGAACGCCACGGATGTTCCGCTCATGTTCGTCCTGACGGTGCTGGTGATCCTGCTCTGGGCTTGCACCATGATCGGGAATGTGTGGTTCGATGCCTCCCAGTCCGGTCTCACGGGAGGCTTGATCATGGGGGTCTCGCTGGTGGCATCGGTGGTCATGACCCGGTATGTGGTCGCACCGCTCAAGCCATTCTTCCGCATGCTGCGCGCCGATGATGAGAAGCATCCTCCCGTTGTCGGTCGCACGGGCCTCGTGCGCACCGCATGGGTCGATGAGCGCACCGGACAGGTCGAGATCGAGATGCAGGGCGCACCGCTGCTGCTGAATGCCAAGGTCGCAACCGGCACCCTTTCCCTTCCGAAGAATACCGAGGTCATCGTGATCGCGCATGATGCCGATACCGGCATCTACATCGTCCGCTCAATCTCCGACTCTATCCCACCCCAATCCTTATGAACCTGCCATCCCTGCTCGCACAAAACTCCACCCAACAAATCGTAACGATAGGCGCGTTGGCGCTCGGTGCGATAATCGCTGCCTTCGCGGTGCTGGGCCTCGTTTATTCGATGCTCTATCGCAAGGCCCAGAGAGGCCAGGCTCTGATTCGGACGGGCGCAGGTGGCACCAAGGTCAGCTTCAATGGCATGATGATGGTCCCCGTGTTCCATAGGATGGAGACCATGGACATCTCCCTCAAGCGCGTGGAGATCGACCGTACCGCGAAGAACGGCCTGATCTGCAAGGACAACATGCGCGCGGACATCAAGGTCGCCTTCTTCGTTCGTGTGAATCAGACCGACGAAGACGTGCTGCGCGTGGCTCAGTCGGTCGGTTGTGATCGCGCGTCGAATACCGAGGAGATCCGCTCGCTCTTTGACGCGAAGTTCTCCGAAGCATTGAAGACCGTCGGCAAGCGCTTCGATTTCACCGAGCTGTATGAAGAGCGCGAAACCTTCCGCGACGAGATCATCAAGATCATCGGCACGAACCTGAACGGCTTCGTCCTCGATGACGCCGCGATCGATTACCTCGAGCAGACTCCGATCGAAGCGCTTGATCCGGACAACATCCTCGACGCGCAGGGCATCAAGAAGATCACCGAACTCACCGCCACGCAGGCGAAGCTCGCGAACCACATCCAGCGCGACAAGGAGAAGGTCATCAAGCAGCAGGACGTGGAAGCCCGCGAGGCGATCCTCGAGCTGGAGCGCCAGCTTTCCGAGACCGAGGCGAAGCAGAAGCGCGAGGTGGACAGCGTGCGTGCCCGCGAACAGGCGGAGACGATGAAGGTGCAGGAAGAAGAGCGCCAGAAGGCCGAGCGCGCCCGCATCGCCGCGCAGGAGGAGATCGACGTCGCCACCCAGAACAAGGAACGCCAGGTCCTCGTCGCCCTGCGCAACAAGGAGCGCACCGACGTGGTCGAGATCGAGCGCGTGAGGCGCGACCAGGAGCTGGAGGCCATCGAGCGCGAGCGCGTCACCTCGCTCAAGTCGATCGAAAAGGAGAAGGCCGTCGAGATCGAGAAGAAGGCGATCCAGGACGTGATCAAGGAGCGCGTCGCGGTCGAGAAGCTCGTCGTGGTCGAGCAGGAGCGCATCAAGGACACCGAGGCTTTTGCCGGCGCTGACCGTCAGAAGCAGGTCACCGTCACCCTGGCCGAGGCCGTGGCGCAGGAGGAAATGATCCGCAAGGTGAAGGAAGCTGAGGCCAGCCAGGAGGCCGCGAAGCTGCGTGCCGACCAGGATCTCTACGAGCGCGTGAAGGCCGCCGAGGCCGACAAGAAGGCTGCCGAGCTGAAGGCCGAGCAGGTCGTCATCTCCGCCGAGGCCGAGCAGTCCGCGAGCGAGAAGCTGGCATTTGCCAAGAAGCAGCTCGCCGAAGCCACCGCGAAGGAAACCGCCGCGCCCGGACTTGGCGAAGCCGAGGTCATGCTGGCGAAGGCCGATGCCGCGCAGAAGCAGGGCACCGCCGAGGCGGAGGTCAGCCGCCTGAAGTTCGAGGCCGAGGCCGAGGGCATCAACAAGAAGGCCGAGGCGATGAAGCTGCTCGAGGAAGCCGGACAGGCCCACGAGGAATTCAAGCTCAAGCTGGAGAAGGAAAAGGCCATCGAGCTTGCCGGGATCAATATCCAGAAGGACATCGCCGAGGCGCAGGCCAAGGTCATGGGCGAGGCGATGAAGTCCGCCAAGATCGAGATCATCGGTGGCGAGAGCAAGTTCTTCGACCAGATCGCCGGGGCCATCTCCCGCGGCAAGTCGGTGGACCGCATGGTCGCCCACAGCGAGGTGCTGCACGATGTGAAGGAGACCTTCTTCAACGGGGATCCGGAATACTTCAAGTCACAGCTCCGCGAATGGGCCGGCCAGTTCGGCATCAGCAGCGAGGACGTGAAGAACCTCACCGTGGGTGCGGCCATCGCGCAGTTCCTCGGCAGTGCGAACGGTGAAACCCGCAGCAAGCTCATCAGCCTGCTCGGTGCCGCCGACCGCTTCGGCCTCGCCGACCAGAACGCCGCGAAGGTGCTTGGCTGAATGAATGGATTTGCCACGGGTCGGGTAGCGATGCCCGGCCCGTGGTTCGCACCAAAGATTGAACCGCGAAAGAACGCGAAAATGCGCGAAATCTGAAAGGCAGGGAAAGGAAGAGTGATGAGACGTCTTCCTGGAGTTCTTCAAATTTCGCGTCCCTTCGTATGACTTCGCGGCTCTCCTCCTTCCTCCCGAACCAATGAGCGAGCTACTCTACAAGCAGGAGAGCTATGAGATCATGGGTGCCTGCTTCGAGGTCTACAAGGAGATGGGAATCGGCTTCTACGAACCCATCTACCACGAGTGCCTCGAGAAGGAGTTTCGCTGGAGGAATCTGCCCTACGTCCACCATCCCGGTCTTGCCCTTGTCTACAAAGGTGAGCCGCTGAAGCAGTCCTATGAAGCTGACTTCGTGATGTTCTCGAAGATCGTGCTCGAAGTGAAGGTCGCGAAGTGCCTCATCGACGAGCATCGTGCCCAAGTGATCAATTATCTCAGGGCTACAGGCTTCCAGCTCGGTCTTCTCGTGAACTTCGGTCGTCTCGGTGGACTTGAGTGGGAGCGGATCGTTCTCACCGACTGGATCAGGGAGCGAAGCGAGCCCCCTGATCTCAACTGACTTTCCTTGCCTTTTAGATTTCGCGCATTTTCGCGTTCTTTCGCGGTTAATCCCATGTCTGAAGAATCTCCCAAGCCCGACCAGCTCGAAGGTGGCGCGTATGAAGTCATCCGCGCCCGGCTGGACAAGCACGCCGCGACGCTGCGGAGCGGACTCGATGCATTGAATGCCGAGCGCCTCGAGGTGTTCGGCGGCATCGAGACGGCGCTGCTCGCCACCGAGCGCGTGTCCACCGAGCACAATTGCGTGGCCCGCGACCTCGTCGCGATCGGCAAGCGGCGCTTCCTTTTCGGTTACAATATCCAGTTCGGCCTGAAGCAGACGACGGACATCAAGGACGTCTTCGCCGCGTATGAGTTCGATACCGAGTCGCGTGCCTTCACCGCCTTGCCGGTTGAGGACGTGCTGGCCGGACCGCGCTTCGCCGAGGACTTCGCGTACCTTTTCAAGTACTACCGCGAGGCCGTCTTCCAGAAGTTCATGATCATCGGCCCGCACCTGTATCTCGTGATGCGGGCGGGCAAGACGGTCGATGACATCAAGGCCTTCAAGTGGCGGCTGGAGGGCGATGGGACGCTCGAGTACATCGGGAATCGCTTCGACCACGAGTGCGTCTTCCCCGCGCAGCAGGAGTTCCAGTGGCAGCGTGCCCACCGCGGCATGCACCGCGCTGGCACCCACCCGCACATCTCCATCGAGGACCGCGTTTTCGTCGAGACCGTCGGCGGCGACCTCACCGTGAAGATCGAGGACAATACCGCTTCGGGCCAGGGCATCTATTCCGAGCCGGTGACGGAGAGCGACCAGACGCTCGATGACGCGGAGATCTTCTACGCCACCGTCGGCTCGCTCATCCTGCTGAAGATTCTGCCCTACCGCGAGAGCATGCACCGCCACCTCGTCTTCAACGAGAAGACGAAGACGGTGCACCGCATTGATGCCATCGGCGACTCCTGCGTGCTGCTGCCGGATGACCATGGCCTCATCTTCGCGAATGGCTACCTGCTGCAGAGCGGGGAGGTGAAGACTTTCGACCACGGCCTCATGGACATGCGCTTCGAGCGCAAGGTCGCCAGCTCGAATGGTGAGGACGTCCTCTACTCCTTCTACAACCGCGCGGCGGGCGATTACGTCCTGCTTTCCTACAACCGCATCCAGCAATCGGTGGCGACGCCCATCGTCTGCTCGGGCTACTCGCTCTTCGGCAGCGGCCAGCTCGTGCTCTTCCGCGGGGATGGCCAGCCGCAGAAGCACCACGCGCTGCAAATATGGCAGACGCCGTACTTGGACGACGAGACCAGCACGGCCGCCGCGACGAACAAGGACTCCTTCCTCTACAAGATCGGCAATCCCGAGCTGGTCCGTGGCATGGCCGAGGCGCGCGAGCTACTGACGCTGCTGGCCAAGGACGACTCCTTCGCCGGCCTCTACCTCGATGTGGTGAAGCGCTCGGGCGACCTGCTCGATGCCTACTTCTGGCTCGACCGCGCCGAGTGCCAGTCGCTCGCCGCACCGGTCCGCGAGATCAAGAAGGCGGGCGAGACTGCCATCGGTGAATTCGAGAAAGTCCAGAAGCTCCGCTCCGTCGCCACCGAGCGCACCACCGCCGTCCGCACCGCGGTGGAAAAGCTCGTGCGCGAGACGAAGACCTCGCCGCCGGATGCGCTGAATGGCTTCGTCCATCAGCTCGCGGGACTGCGGAAGCTGCGCGGCGAGATCATCTCGCTGCGCGACGTCCGCTACACCGATGCGGCGGTCATCGCGGGCTTCGAGAAGGAAGTGGTCGAGACCACCGACGCCGTGTCCGCGCGCACCGTCGATTTCCTGTTAGGCGAGGATTCGCTGAAGTCCTACGCCGCATCCATCGACACGCAGGAGGCCGCGCTGGCGAAGATCGCGAAGGTCACGGAAGCCGACGAGGTCGCCACCGCCCTCGACCAGGCCGCGACCGAGCTGGAAATGCTCATCGAGATCGTGGGCGGCCTGAAGATCGCCGACGCGACGCAGACCACCGCCATCATCGAGCGCATCTCGGCCCTCTATGCACGGCTGAATGGCACACGCGGTTCGCTGCGGAACAAGCGCCGGGAGCTCGCTCGCGGCGAGGGCGAGGCGCAATTCGCCGCGCAGATGAAGCTTCTCTCGCAGGCGCTCGCGAACTACCTCGACCTCTGCGACACGCCGGAGAAGTGCGACGAATCGCTGACCCGCCTGATGGTGCAGGTGGAGGAGCTGGAAGGGAAGTTCGCGGAGTTCGACGAATACATCGAGCAGATCGCCACGCGCCGCGAGGAGATCTACGATGCCTTCGAGGGTCGCCGCACGCAGCTCGTGGAGGCACGGGGCAAGCGTGCCGGTGCCTTCTTCAAGTCCGCCGAGCGCATCCTCGCGGGCATCCGGAATCGCGTCGCGTCCTTTGGCGAGGTGGAGGAGATCCATTCGTACTTCGCGACCGATCCGATGATCGAGAAGGTCCGCGACCTCATCGCCCAGCTCCAGCAGCTCGGCGACACGGTGAAGGCGGACGATCTCCAGACGCGCCTCAAGACGCTGCGCGAAGACGGCGTGCGCCAGCTCAAGGACAAGAAGGACCTCTACGTCGATGGCGAGAATGTCATCCGCTTCGGCAAGAATTCCTTCAATGTGAACACGCAGCCGCTGGAGATGACCATCGTGCCTCACGACGACGCGATGGCCTTCCATCTCACCGGCACGAAGTTCTTCGAGCCCATCACCGATGCGGAGTTCCTCGCCACGCGCGATGCGTGGGATCTGGAGGTGCCGAGCGAGAGCCCGCGTGTCGCGCGCGTGGAGTACCTCGTCTGGCAATTCCTCCGCCATGGCAGCACCACGGACAATCTCCTCGCGGCCGTGCAGGCCTTCATGCAGCCGCGCTATGCCGAGGGCTACACGAAGGGCATCCACGACGAGGATGCGGCGAAGATTTTGGAGAAGCTCCTGCCCATCCATGCGGAGGCCGGGCTGCTGCGCTTCGGCCCGCGGGATCGCGCGGCAGCCGTGCTCTTCTGGGAATCGTGGGAGGATCCTGCGAAGACGCGTCTCGCGGGACAATTCGCCTCCTACGGGAAGCGTCGTAGTTTGTTCGCCGGTGGCGACGAGACGGAGTCGTGGAAGTCCCGTCTCGCGGATGCCTTCGCGAAATGGAGCGCCGATCACGGGCTCTTCGCGGATGTCATCGCCGCGAAGGTGGCGGACTATCTCTCTGAGGAACTCGCGGGCGGCGGGGCCTTTCTGGTGTCCGCCGCGGCTTCCGAGCTGAGCCGCCAGTTCCACCACGTCCTGGTGGCCAAGCGCGCGGAGAGTGTCTTCAAGGAACTGCTGGGCGACCAGGAGACGCCCGCATTTGTCCGCTACGAGATCGCCCGCGACTGGCTGGCGGGCTTCGTCGCGAACCATCCGGAGTCGCTGGCGGACACTCCCGCCGAGCTGCTGCCCGCGGTGATCGACGAAGCCGCGGTGCAGTTCGCGCGCGGTGGCTACGAGCAGCGCGCGGTGAAGTCCGTGCCGCTGTCTTTCCGTGCGGAGGGCCTGCGCTCCAGCCACCCGCGGATCGCGGATGGCGCGCTGGAGATCCACTACAGCGAATTCCTTGATCGCCTGGAGCGCCACGAGCGTACCGATGCGGCTGCCTTCCGCGCGCTCGCCGAGCGGAAGTCCCAGCTCACCGGGGCGAAGCGCCAGCAGATGCGGCTCGATGAATTCAAGCCAAAGGTGATGAGCGCCTTCGTCCGGAACCGCCTCATCGACGAGGTCTATCTGCCACTCATCGGCGACAATCTCGCGAAGCAGCTCGGCACCGCGGGTGCGAATACCCGCACCGACCGCATGGGCCTGCTGCTGCTCATCTCGCCGCCCGGCTATGGCAAGACGACCATCATGGAGTACGTGGCGAATCGCCTCGGCCTCACCTTCGTGAAGATCAATGGCCCCGCGCTCGGCCACCGCGTGCTCTCGCTCGACCCCGCCGAGGCGCCGAATGCCTCCGCGCGCATGGAAGTCGAGCGCGCGAACCTGGCGCTGGAAATGGGTGACAACGTGATGCTCTACCTCGACGACATCCAGCACACCGACCCCGAGTTCCTGCAGAAGTTCATCAGCCTTTGCGATGCCCAGCGGAAGATCGAGGGCGTGTGGAAGGGGCAGGCGCGCACCTATGACCTGCGTGGCCGGAAGGTCGCCGTGGTCATGGCGGGCAATCCCTACACCGAGAGCGGCGGCAAGTTCCAGATCCCGGACATGCTCGCGAACCGAGCCGACACCTACAATCTCGGTGACATCCTCGGCGGACACGCCGCAGCCTTCAAGGCGAGCTACATCGAAAACTCGCTCACCTCGAATGCTACGCTGTCGAAGCTCGCCAGCCGCTCGCAAAAGGACGTGCTGATGCTCATCCGCGTGGCGGAGACCGGCAGCCGCGACGGCGCGGACTTCGAGGGGAATTACACGCCCGCCGAGATCGAGGAGATGCTCGCCGTGGTGAAGCACCTGCTTTCCGTGCGCGACACCATCCTGCGGGTGAATCTGCAATACATCGCCAGCGCCGCGCAGGAAGACGCCTACCGTACCGAGCCGCCCTTCAAGCTCCAGGGCTCCTACCGGAACATGAACCGCATCACCGAGAAGGTGCTGCCGCTCATGACGACCGAGGAAGTCCGGCAGATCGTGATCGACCACTACCGCGGCGAGTCGCAGAACCTCACCACCGCCGCCGAGGCAAACCTGCTGAAGTTCTACGAAATGGAGGGTCTGTTAGACGAGGCCCAGACCGCGCGTTGGGACCAGATCAAGAAGGAGTTCAACAAGCGCAAGCTGCTCGGGGCCGGTGGCGAGAGCGATCCCGTCGCCCGTGTCGTCGCGCAGCTCACGCAGTTTAATGACGGCCTTGAGGCGATCAAGGATGGCATCTCCCGCGCGGGCGAGCGCTACGCCGCGCCGCAGTCGCTGGCCGATCAGACCATCGGCCAGCTCCGCACGATCATCGAGGGCCTCCGTGCGGTCCCCGTGCAGGTGGACATCAAAGTCGTGCCCGTGCAGGACGACCGCGGCAGCATCGAAAGCGTGGACTCCTCGGAGAAGCCCCCCCTGGCCTTCGAGCCGGATGTGAAGCAGGGGTAGTTCGCCGCCTTCGACGAGCAGGGCGATCAGACCGGGGGAGGCCGCTCCCCCGGGGAATCAGGGGCGTGAACCAATTAAGGTCTTCCGGCTCCTTTTCCACGATTCGCCCGGCAACTGCCCGGCGGGCGATGGGGGATCGCCGAGACGTCGCACGAGCGCCCCCGCGCCGCACCGTGGCGGACCTCATTCTCCGGACGAAGATCGTGCCGCGGTGACGGCGCAAGATAGACGGCCCGAATAGAGTAGTGTCACGGGACGTGGAAACCTGACACGGATTTTCACATCCATCACATTTCGCGCTTTCCCACATCTCCATGTCGGAACGGACTGGAGACGGGGTGCAAATCCTGCTTTATCCTGACCTCGCGATGGCCGACCCCGTTTCGCTCTCACGACCCGATGACTTCGCCGCGATGCGCGTGGTGGAGGAGGCATTGGCGGAGCGCGCGGGTGCCTTGGCGGAGCGCGAGTTTTCCCTGCGCTGGATGGAGACCCACGCGCCGGTCCGGCATTTCCTGCTGGGATTCCTCAGCGATCGCTCCGTGGTGGATGACTGTCTGCAGGAGGTCGCCCTCATCGCCTGGAAGAAGGGTCCGCGCGATGGATCACCCGAGCAATTCCTCGCCTTCTCGCTGGAGTGTGCGAAGCGCCTCGCAATGGCGGAGGTGAGGAAAAAGTACCGCACGAAGAAGAAGCTGCTCAGCCTGGAGACCCACGCCGCACTCGCCACCCGCGCGATGGAATTCGAGCTGCGGGACGCGCATTCGCCGCGCGACCGCGTGTCTGCCCTGCGATCCTGCATGGCATCGCTGGAGCCGCCCGCGCGCCGCCTGCTGGAGCTGCGCTACGCCTCGCAGGGCGATCCTTCCGTCCTCAAGGGAGAGGCGCGGAAGACCGGCTCATCCATGGACGCGATCTACAAGAAGCTGGAGCGGCTGCGCGCGCTTCTCAAGGTCTGCGTCACCTCCAAGCTCAAGGGCCCCGGGAATGATGCCGAGTAACCAGGAGCCGGACGCGGAACTCCGCCTGCTCGTTTCGCGCTTCATCGACCAGACCATCACGCCGGAGGAAAGCCGGCGGCTGGACGAGCGCTTGCAGGGAGATCCCGCCGCGCTCGACCACTGCGTGGAGTCGATGCGCTTCGATGCCCTGATGCGCGACGCGCTTGACCCGCAGCCGATGGAGCTGGAGGAGATCCGCCGAGTCTCCTTCGACCCGCGCACGGGGAATCCGCTGGTCACGCTCAGCCGCCGCATCCGCATCGGGGACGCGCCGCCGCCGTCGCGTTTCTTTCCCCCGTGGCTGACCGCGCTGCTCGCCCTCCTGCTGCTCGGCGTGGCCGGGGCCTGGTGGATGAATGCGCGGGCGGGAAAGGCGTATGGCATCCGGAATGGCGACTTCGAGAACATGGACCTCAGCCAGAGCGTCTCGCCGGTGAGCCACTCCATCCTTTTCTGGCAGGACCCCTTTTCCACCGATGGCTCGCAGCTCTGCGACCTGAACCGCATGACGAGCGGCCAGTTCTTCGCGAAGTCCGGCAGGAATGTCGTCCTGCTGAGGCCCCAGGCATTCCTGAACCAGCTCCTGCTCGATGGCCGGGGCAAGGAGCTGCCCGCGACACCCGGGCTGCGGGTCAGGGTGAGGGGCTGGTACCTCAGCGATGGCGCGGTGTATCCCACGCTGCGCTGCAGCCTGCGTTTCGTCGCGGGGGGCTATCCGGCGATGGTGCAGTACGAGGCTGCGGGCATCGTGGTCCCGCTGGAGGACGGTGGATGGCATTCCTTCGAGGCGGAGATGGTGCTTCCCGAAAAGCTATGGACCGGCCCCACGGTGCTCGCCGCCGGGCTCGATACGAAGCCGCCCGCGATCGATCTCCAGGGCAAGTCCCTGACCCTCTCGCTGGATAACTATTCGGAGAATGGCGAGCTCTTCCTGGATGACTTGAGCCTGGAAGTCATCGGGCGCTGAAGCGTCGGCGTGGCAGGGGACGGGGTGCGGGAAAATTTTCGCGGGATTTTTCGTCAGGTCCCGGCGGTGGCGTCCACTTCCCCACGGACAGCCCTGTTTGCGGGCCTCTCCGGCGCTGGCCCGTGGCCGCGTCGCAGGCCTGCCCGGCGGTCCTGCACTCCCACCCCTCCCGACAAGAACCGACCCCGAACCCATGAAAAGAACACAAGGATCCCACGCCCTGAATGCCGCCGGGCTGTTATGTGCGGCGCTGTCCATGACGCTCGTGTCCCGCGCGGAAGATATCTACTGGAGCGGTGCCGCCGGCCTGTGGTCGGACAATACTTGGAGTCCGCAGGCTCCCCTCGGCGCGAATGGCGACCACGCCTACATCGAGGAGCAGGTCGTCACCATCCAGGACGGGATCGATGCGACCACCGGTGCCTTGATCGTGCGCGACAGCGGCGGCCTCGTGATGACCGGTGGCTGGCTGGATCTCATGGGCGATGCCTACTACAATGTCTTCCTCGCCATCGGCGACTTCGACAGCGCCCAAGGCTCCTTCACGATGTCGGGTGGCACTCTGAATGCCTACGACGGCCGCATCGCCATCGGCTTCGACCAGAATTCCGTGGGCGTCGCAACCATCTCCGGCGGCACCATTTCGCACACGAATGAATTCTGGGTCGGCCAGGGCGCGGGCAGCGATGGCACGCTCACGCTTTCCGGCGACGCGCAGATCAATGGCACCAGTTGGTTCGCGGTCGGTCGCGAGGGCGGGACCGGCGAGCTGGTCGTGAAGGACAATGCCATCATCAACAAGAGCAACGGCGGCAACTTCAAGATCGCGGGCGACACGGGTTCCCAAGGCACCGCGACCATCGAGGGCTCCGGCAGAGTCACCATCAACGGCGTCACCGAGATCGGCGTGGGCACGAACACGACCGGCGTGCTGACCATCAAGGACTCCGCCCTCGTGGAAAATCCCGGCCTCTGGAGCTTCATGGGCGGCGGGGGAAACACCGCCACGCTCAATCTCGACGGCGGTGCCTTCAAGTCGAACTGGATCGGCAAACAGGGCGGCACCACCACGATCAATTTCAATGGCGGCACCCTCATCGCGCAGGAGAGCGGCACCAGCTACCTCTCCGCATTTGCCGACTCCGACCTGCACGTCCTCGCGGGTGGCTTCAAGTTCGACAGCAATGGCTTCGACGTCGCCATCGTGCAGGGCTTGAGCGGCGTTGGCTCCGTGACGAAGCTGGGCGAGGGCGCGCTGACGCTCTCGGGCGTCGGCTCCTACGCCGGGGATACCATCGTTGAGGAAGGCGTGCTCATCCTCACACAGGTCGGCGTGCTCAATGATGCCTCCACCGTCAGGCTGGAGACCATGGAGTCGCTCGTGCTTGCCCATGGTGGCACGGAGACGGTCGCCGGTCTGGTCGTCGGTGGCGTGGCGCAGGCACCCGGCCCCTACACCTTTGGCTCCGGCACGCTCCAGGTGGGCGGCTCTTCCGGCGATCCCTTCCAGACGTGGGCGGCGGCGAAGGGACTCGACGGCACGCCGGGGAAGGAAAGCGGACTCAACGATGATCCGGATGGCGATGGCCAGGCGAACGTCATCGAATTCGCGCTCAATGGCGACCCGCTCGATCCATCGGACAACGGTCGAATCCACGTGATGACCGCGGACAGCGATGCGCCCGGCGATCCGTCCGCTGCGAGCGAGCTCATCCTCACCATCGCGGTGCTTGCGGACACGCCCGCCTTCACCGGCACCACGTCGGTTTCCGCCACCATCGATGGCACCACCTACACCATCCAGGGCAGCCAGGATCTCACCGGCTTCCTCACCTCGGTGCATCCTGTCACACCGATCACCGGGACCTTGCCCGGGGCCGGCACCGGCTACGAGTACCGCAGCTTCAGCCTCGGCGGCTCGGACGGCCTCACCGGCAAGGGCTTCCTGCGGGTGGTGGTGGAGCGCTGAGCGCAGGATTTCCAGGTGCGAAGGGCAGGTGGGGGAGCGGGCCGGTCAGCCCTCCTCCACCTGCTCCCGCAATCCGCGGAGAATTCACGGACTTGTCTGCGCCGGAGTGCTTCGTAGTGTGGCGGCATGAAGCTCATCACCCGCTTGCTCGCCGTGTCGTCGCCGCTGCTCCTGCTCATCGGATGCGCGGGGCGGACGGAGTTCACGCCGGAAGGCGGTCCGGTGACGGTGGGAATGCCCGCCCAACTCTCGGAGCGCGAGCGCACCCATGTGATGGAGCTGGACAATGCGCTGCGCAGCGAGGGCTACCAGCCGGTGCGCCACGGCGCGGGCGAGCTGAAGCTCGACTTCCGCATCGCCGAGGGGCCGATCAATACCGACACCACCATCCGCCTGAGCGAGGGCCGCACGGTGTTGGCCGAGGGCTATGGCCGCGGGTCCGGCATGCCGATGATCGGCCGGGACAAGATTGCGGACCGCTCATTCCAGAAAGCCTTCGGCGACTTCCACTCCGCCTTGCCCGGTGCCGCCGCCGCCCGGACCCACGGAACGGAAATCCGCGGATCCGGGGACGAGATGGAATACGTTTACTGAGTCGCGCCGCACCGGTCGGCGCGGCGGTGAGGCACGGAGCCATCACGGCTCCGTGCCTTTACGTTCATTCAGGGCGTCGCCGGGATCGCGATGCGCACGCGGGCGAATTTCCGCGTTGCACCGTTCGCCGGGATGACCACGGTGATGTCATCGGGATCGTCCCCGTTTTCGACGACGGTCACGGCCGGGTCGGCGCTGGCCTCGTTTGGAATGAGGATGGATGCCCATGGCTCCACGAAGTCCGTGGTGGTCTCCACTGTCACCGGATACGCCTTTGCCGCATCCACCCGCTGGAAGCGGATCACGAGGTTGCCGGAGGCATCCACGCTGCTGGCAATGGCCGACGTGCCCGATGGGCTGGCCGGTGAGGTGCCCGTCAGGAACTCGATGCCATTCGGCATGCCGTCGTGATCGGGATCCGCATCGGGCGAGCGGTCGGCTCCGGCCAGCGACGGATGGGCGGAGAGCCACGCATCGTAGCCAGCCTGCACCGGGGTCACGGTGGCTTCACCGGAGATGGCGGTTTCAAAGCCACCCGTCATCGCCGCCACCACGTAGTGGTAGGTCGTGCCATTGCTCAGGCCGGTGTCGATGTACTCCGTGCCCGTGATGCTCCCCACGGTGGTGTAGGGGCCGCCGCTCACCGTCGAACGCTTCACGCTGTAGGACTCGGCGGTAGCCACGGAGGACCACGCGAGCATCGCCCGGGAGTCGCCGGGGATGGCCGTGAGGCCCATGTTCACCGCTGCCGGTGCCGTTGGCGTGCCATGCACCGCGAGCTGCGCGTAGCCCACCCAGCCGTTCTCCGAGCCCGGCGTGGTGAAGTCGAACTTCACCGCCGCCACGTTGGTCGCCAGCGCGCCGGTCGCCGGGGTCAAGGTCGAGCGCGTGGCCGACTGGACTCCCGAGGGATTGGCGGGGTTGTGATTGACCGACCGCAGCGTGACGAAGGTGCCCGGCGAGGACACCAGCGAGTACGAGACGGTGTAGGCCTGTTGGTCGCGACCGGCATCCGCCCAGCCGCCGTGGACCACGATCTTCGTCAGCGTGTGGCCGTTGGCGCTCGCGGGCAGCGTGTAGGTCACCGAGGAGCCGGCCCCGTTGCCGTTGCCGGCGCTGAGGTAGTTGAAGCTGTTCTCGGTGCCGATGGTCGGGCTGATGGCGAGGCTGCGGACCATGGTGAGGTCCGCGGCGGTCTTGCCGTTCGGGTTCAGGCTGAAGTTGCCCGCCGCGCTGGTGGGCACCGTGCCATTGATGATGCTGCCATCCGCGGCCAGCTTCCAGCTCGGGGTGAAGGTGGTGTTCCCCCCGAGTCCGGTCTGTGCGGCGATGGACGCGACCACGTTGCCCACCGCTGCCGGTGCGGCGGTGACCGTGAGGGCCGCCGAGTTGCTGGTGATGGTGCCGTGCGAATTCGTCGCCTTCAGCCGGTAGCTGGCGGTGTCGCTGGTTTGCAGGTTCGTGAGCGTCAGCGTGGCTCCGGTCGCTCCGGAGATGTCTGTCGGCACTCCGCTCACCACCTTCTGCCACTGGTAGGCCAGCGGGGCCGCTCCGGTGATGGAGGCGGAGAAGGTCACCTGGCCGCCGACCACATCCGCCGCCGTGGCGGGCGTGGTCTGCATCGTGATGGCGGGTGCCAGCGGCGCGCCATACACCGCGATCTCCGTGTAGCCGCACCAGCCGTTTTCCGGCGAGGGCGTGGTGAAGTCGAACTTCACGAATGCCACGCCGGTGGCCAGCGGGGACGCGCCTGATGGGACCAGTGTGGTCCGCGTCGCGCACTGGACCGCTGCCGGGTTCTCCGGATTGTAGTTCACGCTGGCGAGCGGCAGGAAGGTCGTCGGATTCGCCGCGGTGGCATACGTCACCGTGTAGGCCTGCTGGTCGCGACCGGCATCCGGCCAACTGCCGTGGACCACGATCTTCGAGAGATCATAGCCGCCGGCGGCTGCACCCAGGTTGTAGGTCACCGATTGGCCCGCGCTGCCACCGGCCGAGACCTGCGTGGGGGTGGCCCCGCCGGACAGGTAGGTCGAGCGGCCCGTGCTGCCATCGGTCAGGACGTTGGTGCTGTTGGTGAAGTTCCCGCTGCCCGTGGTCGAGGGTGCCTTGGTCGCGATCAGGCTGCCGGGCTGCACGTCCCACGTCGCGGAGAAGATCCGGGCGGCATTGCCCAGACCGGTCTGCGCCGCATGGTGGGTGACCACGCCGCCGACCGCTGCCGGAGGAGTGGTGACGGTCAGCTTGCTCACGCCGCTGACGGATACGCCCGCCGCGGTGGTCGCCCGCAGCCGGTAGGCCCCGGCATCGGTGAGCTGGAGATTGCCCAGCGTCAGGCTCGCCGACGTCGCCCCTGAGATGTCCGTCACCTGGCCGTCCACGATCTTTTGCCACTGGTAGGTGGTCGGCACGCTGGTGACGAAGCCTGCCACGAAGGTGACATCGCTGCCCGTCACGTCGGTCGCGGTGGCAGGCGAGGAAGTCACCGCCAGCGCCGGGCCGGGATTCGTCCCCAGCGGCGGCGAGAAGGTGATGTTGTCGATGAAGACGGTATTGTCCCCGCCATTCGTGTTCGTCCCCTCGAAGGTCAGCCGGTGATAGCCCGCCGTCGCGGTGAAGGTCGCCGTGCGCGAGCCATAGCTGGAGCTGCCGCCCGAGTATGACTGGATCACCGCGCCATCGATCTTCAGGTCCCACGTCTGCACGTTGCCCGGTCGCTGGGCCGCCGAGTAGGAGATGGTGTAGCTGGTGCCCGGCGTGAAGCCGGTGATGAGCTGCGAGGCCGTGCCCTTGAACTGCACGAAGCCCGCCTGCGACCCTTCCGGTGCCGCCGCGTTGCCGAAGGCGCTGCCATTCGAAGCGATGCCCGAATTGGTGAACTCCCACGAGGCGCCGGACGGCGTGTACTGGTGCTGCGATCCGCCCAGCGCGGGAGTCTCGAAGCCCAGGTTCTGGTTCGGCCGCGAGACCGCAAAGGCCCGTGGTGCGGAGTCCGCCGTGCTCCCGTTGTTGTAGAGCACGCGGGCATATACCGTGTGCGCTCCTGCCACCGGCTCCGTCCACGCGCAGTTGTAGGGCGAGCTGGAGTCCTGGCCGATCAGCGTCTTGCCGACGAAGAACTGCACCGCATTGATGGTGTTCCCGTTCGCGGTGACGGATGCCGTGAAGCTCACCGGGGCATTCGCCGCGAAGGACGACTGGTTCGCCGGGCTGGTCATCGCGACCACCGGGGCTACCGGCTGCAAGGCATCGCTCGGTGTGAGCGTCACGTTGTCGATGAAGACGGTGCGGTCACCTCCCAGGAGATTCGTGCCTGCAAAGGTCAGCGTCTGGGTGGCGGCGGATGCGGTGAAGTTCACCGTGTAGACCATGAAGGCATTGCTGCCCACGCCGTTCGACTGGATCACCGTGCTGCCGATCTTCACGTCCCACGTCTGCCCGCCGAAGCTGCCCGGCCTCTGCGCGGCGTGGTAGCTCAGCGTGTAGGTCTTGCCCGTGGTGAATCCGGAGAGTGTCTGGGACAGGGTCCCCAGGCTCTGGATGAAGGCGACCTGGCTGCCGTGCGGCGCTGCCGGGCTGGAGAAGCCGCTGCCATTCGCCGCGATGCCGGAGCCATTCCCCGGCGAGCCGCCAAAGGTCCATGAGCCGCCCGCGGGCGTGTAGGTGTAGGCTCCGGAGCCGCTGCCGACGCTCGGGGTCTCGAAGCTGAAGTTCGGGATCGCGGGCGAGGCGATCAGAATGCGCACGTTCTCGAGGAAGACGGTATTGTCCCCGCCGTTCGTGTTCGTTCCCACGAAGGAGACCGTGTGATTCCCCGCCGTGGCGGTGAAGGTGACGGAGCGGACCGTGTAGCTGGAGCCACCGCCGGAGCCGGACTGGATCACCGTATTGTCCAGCCGCACGTCCCAGGTCTGCTGGTTGCCGGAGCGTTGCGCCGACAAGTAGGAGAGCGTGTAGGTGGTGCCGGGTGTGAAGCCGGAGAAGGTCTGCGTGATCGAGCCGGTGCCCTGGATGAAGGCCACCTGCGTCCCTTCCGGAGCGACCGGATTGCCGAAGGCGCTGCCATTCGAGAGGATGCCGCTGCCATTGCCCGCGAGGCCGCCGAATGTCCATCCACCGGTGTTGCCTTCCGGACGGTAGCGATGGGTGTTCGCGCTCAGCACGGGAGTCTCGAAGCCACCGGAAGCGGACATCGCGAGAGCGCGTGCTTCAGGGGAGCGGTTGCTCTCGCCATTCGCATTCACTGCCGTGACCACGTAGTAGTAGGTCACGCCGTGGCTGAGTCCGCCGTCGGAGTAGGTCGTCGCGGTGGTGGTAGCCACCGTCGTGTAGGGTCCGCCGGGAGTGGTGGAGCGCTTGAGGCTATAGCCCGTGGCACCGAGGCTGCCGGACCATGCGAGGCGCACGCGCAGGCTGCTGTCCAGCACCGCGGAGAGCGATCCCGGTGCAGGGGCGTAGCGTTGCTGCACGGCCACGACCACGCGCCGGGCCGTCTCGTTGTAGGCGGAGTTGTTGACGTTCGTGATGTTCACGAAGAGCTCGAACTGCGCGGCGTAGAGCGCCGGATTCGAAGCCAGCGCGTGGTAGTCCAGCAGCGCGTTGTTCGCCACGGTCACCACGCCGGTATTGCTGATGCTGAAGGTGCCGCCCGTGTTGCCCCCGGTGATCGTGTAGACCAGCGGGCTGCTGTTCGGGTTCGTGGCGGCTACCGTGCCGACCACGGTGCTGTTCGCGGCGCGCTCCAGCACGCTCAGGCGCGAGGGCTGGCGTGCGCCTGCGACGGTGCCGGAGATGGCGTAGTAGCCGAGGCTGCCGTAGCTGGTGAAGCCGTTCGTCAGCGGGTCGCCCTTGCCGGTGCCGGTGACGCGGAAGGTGTAGGTGCCCGCGGTCAGGGTGGTCGCGATTGTGGACGAAACGGAGGTCGCCGAATTGTGGGTGGCGATGATCGTTCCCGAGGCATCCGCGAGGGTCGCCATGGTGGCGAGGTTTCCCCAGTCGCCGGGTGCCACGGGGTCCACCCGCAGGTTCACCGCGCCGCCGCTGGTGGTGAATTGGAAGGCATCCGTGTCCGCCGTGCGCTCGATCACGCCTTCGGCCGAGACCGTGTTGTCGGGGTTCACCTCCAGATAGCGCGAGGTCGCCAGCGTGTCGCCGGTGTCGTCCGTCCGATAGGTGACGTTGTTGTTCGCCGTGGTGATGGTCAGGAGCTGGTCCTGCGGCTGGTTGGCATTGGCAAACTCGCCTTTCGCCCAGGTGGTGACGGGCTGGTAGTAGCCGACGCCCATGATGGGTGCCCAGCCGGTCTCGCCGCTGCCGTGGCCGCCGTAGTATTCGCCGCCGCCCGTCTGACCCTGGTGGTGCAGGCCGAGCGTGTGGCCGATTTCATGCGAGCCGACTTCCGCGGCCGACTTGCCCACGTTGTAGACCGACCAGCAGACCGTGTCGTTGCCCCAGTTCCAGGAGCCATAGTAGGCCACGCCTGCCGGGGTGACGGGGGTGGTGGTGTAGCAGCAGCGCTGGCGGCTGGCGGGCGGTGCCGCGAGGTAGACGTTGATGTCCGTCGTCACGTTGATGTTGAAGGGCATGTAGTCCTCCGCGACGCGCTTCCAGATGTCCTTGATGACGTCGTTGCTGACGTTCGGCCGTGCATAGGCCACGCCGCCCCAGCCATTCGTGTAGCCACCGGCGAAATCCAGCAGCAGCACCGCGGGCGAGCCCGGGTAGCTCTGCAGCGAGATGATCTCGTCATTGTGCTCCGGCACGTGGTTCGGTGCCAGGTCCGGACGCAGCGGGGCGATCTCGTGGGGCTTGCCGCAGGAGCAGCCCGAGTGCTCGGCCAGCCACTCCGGATCGGCCTCTTCCATGCGCATGCAGACCACTTCGTCCAGACGGCGCTTCCACAGCTCCGGCTCGCCGCCGGTGCCGGTGGGCTCCACGCGGTAGGCGGTCTTGCTTCCGGGGAATTCCACCACGGCGACGGCCTTGCCGGCCATCCCGCCCTCGGGCGGATTGATGAGGAAGAAGGTCCCTTTCTCAGGTGCCGTGAGCACGCCGGAGACGTAGGAGACGATGCCGTCCTCGGCCTGGAGGATCTTCACGACGCCCTCGGCCATGGCCCCGTCGGTCAGCTCGAAGCGGACCGGCGAGTCTTGCCTCACGTCGCGGAAGGTCTGGATGTATCCGGCATCCCACGCTCGCTTCGAGGTGCCCGGGAGGGTCAGCCCCACGGCATAGGGATTGAGGGTGACATCCATCTCGCGGGATGGCGGCCCTGCCACGACGTCCCCGGGGGTAGGAGCGGTGGTGGCGGTGGCTGGGGATGCGGGGGACGGTGCAGCCGACGCAGCCACCTCATGGGCAGCCGCGGGCGCGGGGGTGGCTGGCGGCGCTTTCCGGTCCGCCGCGGGTCGTGCGGGCTCCGGAGCGCTGCCGGTGGCCTGCGATGGAGCAGGGGCTTGCTGCTTCCATAGGACTGTGCCGATGCAAACCGCAAGGATAAGGGCCGGCCATAGCAACCGGCGCAAAGTTACAAACAGCGATGACATAGGTTTTATTGGATTTTGGTGAAATGTCTCCGGGCCCCCCGGCCCTCGGACACCACTTGTCCGATTCTTCCCCCATGCTCACACGGGCGTGAGCTATCCGCTGTTAGAAACGGCTTTCTGATAGGCCGTGTCTTGTCGGATCGGCGTCGGAATCGGGCTTCTGATCGCTCGTCTAACAAATGGCCCTTTGGAACACCTGATAGAACAAGTCATATCCTCGTTAGCAAAGAAAACCCATGGGTGCCTACCTGCTGTTTTTCATAGTATCCACTTGTGGCGTTAGAGAATGCCATTTGCATTATGGACATCCGCCCGTAGAAGCTTCCCGCGATGAAATGGATGCCCAAGTTCCTTTTCCTGACGGCGGCCCTGTTAGCCGGTGAAGTGCATGCCGAAGCAGAGGCGGAGGACGGAGGCTGGGCACTCGCCTACTTCCGCCAGCGCTACCCCACGCGCGTGGAGATCGATGCGGATGGAAAAATCCGCGATGTCCCGCTGCCGGACCCGATGAGCGTGGAGCAGCTCCACCTCGCACTGAGCACGGATGGCCGGAACTGGACACCGCTCGCGGACAACAAGCCGGTGTGGACACAGCAGCTCCGCGATCCCTTCATCCAGCGCGGGCCCGATGGCCTGTGGCATCTCATGGGCACCGGCCGCGCGCCGGGTGACCCGCGGAACAAGCAGCACCCGGTCTGCCTCCACGCGACATCGCGCGATCTCATCACGTGGGACACCGTGGAGTCGCTGCCGCTGATGGATGGAGTGAAAGGCCCCGAGGGAAAAGTGCCGGGCAATATCTGGGCTCCGGAGTGGTTCCACGATGACAAGACTGGCGAGTACTTCGTCTTCTGGTCCTCCAGCTTCGAGGATGCGGGCTGGAAGGACAGCCGGCTGTGGTTTTCGCGGACGAAGGATTGGAAGACCTTCACGCCCGCGAAGGTGCTCTTCGATCCAGACTACTCGGTCATCGACGGCACCTTGCAGCTCGTGGATGGCACGTACTACCTCTTCCACAAGGAGGAGGAATTCGGCGAGCGCACCGGCGAGCGCCGCGCCATCCGTCTGGCCACTTCGAAGAATATCGAGGGTCCCTACGAGATCCATAAGGGTCCGCTGAACGGCGGCCAGATCGTGCCGACCATCACCGAGGGGTGCTCCGTGATGCCGGATCCGCAGAGCTCCGGTTGGCTGCTGCTCTACGACTACTGCATGACGAACCGCTTCGGCGCTTCTTCATCGCCGGACCTGAAGAACTGGAAGGTGCTGGAAGACGTGAGCTTCCCGCCGGACGCGCGCCACGGCAGCGCCTTCAAGCTCAAGGCGGAGGAAGCGGAAAAGATCAGGAAACAGTTCGTATCGCCACCGGAGAAGAAGTGACCCGCCGCGCCGCGCTTTTTTCTTTGCGCGCGGGGTAGGGCTGCGTTCCTTGCCTGCGCTCCGCCGCATCCCACCATGACCGACTCTCCCATCATCCAGGCTCGTGGCGTGGCGAAGCGCTTCGATGATTTCGAGGCGCTGGCCGCCTTGGATCTCGAGGTGAAGAAGGGCCAGTGTGTCGGTCTGCTGGGGCCGAATGGTGCGGGCAAGTCCACCTTCATCGGCTGCCTCTACGGCGTCGTTGTGCGCAGCGGCGGCGAGCTGAATGTCTTCGGCCTCGACCCCGCGACGCAGGCCCGCGACATCAAGCGCCGCATCGGCGTGGTGCCTCAGGAGAATGCCCTCGATGACGGCCTGACGGTGCTGGAGAACATGCGGATCTACGCGAGCTTCGGCGGGCTTTCCAGAAAGGTGGCCGACCCGCGCATCGCCGAGCTGCTCTCCTACATGCTGCTGGAGAACAAGAAGGACGCGACGATCAAGACGCTCTCCGGCGGCATGAAGCGCCGCCTCACCTTCGTCCGCGCGCTGCTGGCAGATCCGGAATTGCTCATCCTCGACGAGCCGACCACCGGCCTCGATCCCTCGGTGCGACACCTCCTGTGGGAAAAGGTCATCGAGCTCCGCTCGCGCGGGAAGACCATCCTCGTCACCACCCACTACATGCACGAGGCGGAGGTGCTGTGTGACCAGATCGTGATCCTCGACCGCGGCAAGGTGGTGGGCACGGGCGCGCCGCGCGAGCTGATAGAGCGCGAGGCACCCGGCTTCGTCGGCATCTTCCCCGCAGGCGTCGAGGAGGCGCTTAAGCCGCACCTGGCCGCGACGTGGGAACTCTTCCACCAGGGACAGCAGTGCTGCGTGCGCGCACCGCGCTTCGATGACCTGCTGGAACTCCAGCGCACCTCCGGCGTGACCGCGCTGCAACTGCGTCCGTCGAACCTGGAGGACGTGTACCTGAAACTCACCGGCAGCGAGCTGAACGACGATGAATGAACTGCTCCTGAGCCTCAGGCTGAGCTGGCACGTGGTCGTCCGGAACTGGACGGTCTACCGTAAGGATTTCCTCGCGAATATCTCGCCGACGCTGGCGGACCCCGCGCTCATCCTCGGCTCGCTCGGCATGGGCCTGTCGGGCTTCGTCGGGCAGATCGACGGGATGAGCTACGCGCAATTCCTCGCGCCGGGGATGATCGCCACCACGGCGCTCTTCACCGCGTTCTTCGAGAGCAGCTACGGCTTCTACGTCCGCATGACCTTCGAGTCGGTCTTCAAGGCGATGCTGACCACACCCATCGGCGTGAAGGAAGTGGTGACCGGCGAGTTCATGTGGGTCTTCGTCCGCGCTGGCCTCATGGGGCTCGGCGTCGCGCTGGTGCTGCTGGCACTCGGCCTGTTGCCAAATCCGCTGGCCATCCTGATCTGCCCCCTCATCGCGGGCACGCTCGCCCTTCCCTGCGCGGCCATCGGCTTGCTCGCCTCGGCGTGGGTGCGGAATATCAATCAATTCCAGACCGTCTACTCCTTCCTCATCGCCCCGATCTTCTACCTGTCCGGCGTGTTCTTCCCCGTGCAGTCGGGCTCGGCCCTCGGGACGGTGGTGCAGTTCTCGCCCTTCTATCACGGCGTGAAGCTGATCCAGTACACCGTCTGGGGCCGCGCGGACTGGAGCGCCATCCTCTGGCACTCCAGTCTCTTGCTGGCCTTCGTGGTGGTGCTCTGCGGGATCTCCTTCCGCTTCATCGGCAGGAAGCTCACCACCTGAGCACCGCCGCCGTCATGGCAGGCTGACCTTCACCTTGAGGCGCTTCTCGGTGCCGACGAACACGTTCGTCACCTGCCACTCCACCTCCGTCCATTCGGCGGGGAAGGAGACAAGCTGCGTGCTGCCGGGATTCAGGACGATTTTCGGCAGGCCGCGCGCCTTCATCTCGAAGACGAGGTCGCTGTCATTCGTCACCTCGCGGAACTTCCGCTTCGCGTTGTTGCGGTCGGTGGCCTCGTGATGCACCGGGGCGACCTTCACCGCGGCCTCGAAGAGTCCCTTCGCATTGTCCTCGCGGCCGATCAGATACTTTCCGGCCCACGCGACGGTGCGGCCGGCGACGAGCGCCTCGCGGATGGCCTCGGCGGAGCGGTCCTTTGCAAAGACGAGCGTCATCGTGCGGTGACCCTTGTACTCGTGCGAGATCAGGTTGTGCACGTCGGTGTTGCCGATGATCGTGAGATTGCGCTCCAGCGCCCAGTCGATGGCCTTCGTGTGGATGCCGTGGCCGTTCGCGACCTCGATGCCGTGCAGCTTCTTCTCCTGATGGAGCTTTTCGACGAAGGGGATCCACTCGTAGGAGCCGGGGATTTCCTTGGCCTTCCAGCCCGGGTGATTCCAGAAGAGGAAGGCGTCCTGGGCGATCGCCTCGTCCACGGAGACCTGGTCGAGCTCCTCCTTGCGGTCGGCGGGGAACTTCGACGCGTCCTTGATGAAGATCGCGTTGAAGTGGCCCGGCGGCGTGTTGCGGGTGATCTCGATGCCCTTCACCAGCGTCAGGTTGTGCTCGGCGGCACCACCCTTCGCGAGTTCGTAGGAGCGGCCGGGATCGCGCTTCACGTCGGCCTGGTAGGGCGCGTATTCGGCGTGCTCGGTGAAGGCGAAGGCGTCGAGTCCGTCGCGCCAGGCTTCCTGCACGCGCACGTTCGGCCACACGTGGCCGTCGGTGAAGACGGTGTGCATGTGGAAGTCGCACTTGATCGCCTGCATGCCGTTCACGGCCGGGATGCGCAGGTGCTTGCGCTCCTTCTGGATGCGGTCGCCTTCCAGGCGGATGATGCCTTCCTCCGCCGCGGTGGCGATGTGGGGCAGGGAGATCGAGAGGGCGGCTATCAGGATTGCGGCAATGCGGTTGCTCATGATGGGAGGGGGAGCTACAGGCTGCGGCGCTGGACCGGCATCCCCTGTTTTGCGGCGATATTGTCATCTTCCCCTGTGAAAGATCGCGGAGCTGTTAGGAATGAACCGGATGCGTCATGATCTTCCGGAAATGAGCACCGCATTGATCCGCCCCTATCGCCACGGGGACCACGTGGCCATCGCGAGTATCTTCTGCCGGGCCGTGCACGAGATCGGCATCCGGCACTACACGGTGGCGCAATGCGAGGCGTGGTCGGGGACGAAGCCGGACCCCGGGCACTGGGAGCAGCGCTGCGAGCGGAAGAAGCCCTTCGTCAGTATTGTGGACGGGGAGATCGCGGGGTTCCTGGAGCTGGATCCGGATGGCCACATCGACTGCGCGTATGTGAATCCGGATTTCCAGCGGCGCGGGATCATGAGCGCGCTCGTGAAGCATGCGGTCGGAGTCGCGGCGGAGGGGGGGCTTTCGCGCGTGTACGTCGAGGCTTCCATCGGCGCTCGTCCAATGTTCGGGCGGCTTGGCTTCGTGGTGCTGTGCGAGCAGCAGGTCGCCATCGGCGGCGAGACCTTGGTGAACTACCGCATGGAATTCGTGCTCCCATAGGTCTCCGCGCCTGTCGTGGAGAGATAGGTGGAAGTTTTTACAATCCCATGACACTTGGATTGCATGGGGGTGTGTAGTCTTCGCGTATCAAAAAAGTCATGGCATCGGCCATGTTTGCGAAACCCACCGCCGCGTCGCCGCGGATTCTCCTTTGCCGTCACGATCCCAGTTCCGGCGGCTTCACTTCCTTTTAATCCATGATTTCCCTCCTCCGCCAGCTTGCATTGCTGATCATCCTTGCCGCCCGTGTCATGGGTGGAAGCCCAGCGGAAGGACTCGACTCCACCTTATCTTGGACGGTCAGCGGAAATTCTACATGGGAAACGGCTCCCTCCGCCTCGGCGGTGAATGGCGGCGATGTCGCGAGGGCGAGACAGCCCGGCGATGCCACCATGGAGACGGTTGTCAGCGGTCCTGCCACGGTATCATTCTCGTGGCGGCTCTCGGGTCCGGATGGCCGCGGCTGGCTGTCACTCAGGATCGGCGGTCACGAGATGGCCACGCTGCGGCGCGGGCTTCCGTGGCAGCGGGTGGACATCAATCTGCCGCCGGGCAGTCACACGCTCCGCATCGGCGCGCATGGCATGGCACGTGTCCCCGGTGCCGCCGCGGAGGTCGATCACTTCGTGGTGAATGCAGGCGCCAGGCTGCCGTGGCTCACGGGCGTGGATGAAGACCCCGCCGCTCTCTGGGTGGCCACCGGCTCCAGCCAGGTCGCCGCGGAGGTGGTGCCGAGTCTTTCCGGCATCGATGACGGTCAGGTGGCCACCATGCGCGGCACCGGTGGTTCGGGCCGCACGTCGCTCATGCGTCTGGTGCAGGGCCCGGCCCGGCTCGTTCCGCGCGTGAATGTGAAAGGCGGCTCCTTCGTCGGACGCGATCTGGACAGCGTCGGAGCGATCCGCCGGGTGAACTCCTCGACGGGCAATACCTGGAACGCCTCGCCCATCATCGTGGGCCCCGGCATTCACCGGGTGGAGTGGGTCCATTTCTACTGGGCTCAGCTCGAGGATGAAAAGGACCCGCACCCGCAGGTGCTTCCCGGCAGCGTGAATCCGGCACCCACCGACGTGGCGACGCTTGCCGGGCTGGCCATCACGCCACTCACGCTCGACACCACCGTTCCGGGAGGACTCACCTGGACCAGCACCGGCAGCAATCCCTTCGTGCCCACCCTGGCGGATCGCGATAACAATTCACTGAACCAAGACCAGCAGGCCGCCCTTTCGGTCGAGCGCCCCCTGCCGAATCAAGACGCCCGGCTTTCCACCGTGATCGACGGCCCGGCGGAAGTGCGGCTCAGCGCCAGATTCGAGGGTCCGGCCGGTGACACCTTCCGCATCGTCGCGAATGGCGAGCTAAAGTATGACCGCTTCGAGGGCGGCGGCATCGGCATGTCCACCTTCGAGATCCCCGCCGGACCGGTGACCGTGGAGGTCGTATGGACCAGCGGTCCGCTCACGGATCCGCTGCGCCGCGCATCCATCGTCGATGTGGAAGTCCGCCAAGTCATCCCTCAAGCGGTGCGTGACGCCTTGGGCGCACCCGCAGGTGTCTCGCTCTACACCTCGAATCCCGAGCTTTGGGACACGGCCGATGCCGATCCGCGTGAAGGGCTCGCCGCCCGCAATCGCCCGTTTCTCCTGAACCCGGGTGCTTTTCCGGAACTCAGCGCGTGGGTCGATGGCCCCGCCGTGCTGACCTATTGGCGGCGCGCCGATGTCCCTGCGGGCACCAGCCTCGGCTTCCCCGGAGTAATGAGCGCTTCCAACCCCGGGCCCTTCACCTGGCAGCCCGTGAGCGTGCCCGTGCCGGATGGCAGGCACCGGCTGGTGTGGCATTCGCCATACGCGCAGGGGATCATGCCGCAGGGCTCACGCTATTATCTCGATGGCTTCACCGTGGAGCCAGGCAATGGCGTCGAGGCGGTCCCGATCGCGGAAGCGCTCGATACCCCGGGCCGCATCTGGACGGCTTCGGAAGTCGGCGTTACCTCGGGAAATCTCGGGCAGTTGGCGTTGGACGGTGTCGATGCCGTGGCGCTGTCGCCGGATTCGGAAGGCGCGCCCTCATGGATCGAGACGACGGTCACCGGCCCGGCCATCTTTACAGTCCACCATTCGCGCTCGCTCCCCGGCATCACGCTCGATGGCGGCATCCCGAACTGGGGTGTGACGGATGACTATCTCCCGGAGGATTCCCTGTGGCGCAGGCTCCGCATGCCCATCCCTGCGGGCGACCACGTCGTGCGGCTTTCCGGCAGTGATCCGCGCTATCCCGCCACGCTGGACATGGTGGAGGTCACGCCCCAGCCAGCTCTTTCCTTTGCGGAGGCCGTCGATGCTCCGGGGCTGACCTTCACCTCCGGCGGCGATCGCTGGCAGGGCCTTCATTCCCCGGAGGCCAGCGATGAGGTGGACTCGCTCTTTGCGGGAGGCGAGCAGGGCACCGGCTGGATCGCCACGGAAATCACCGGGCCCGCGCGGGTGGAGTTCGTGTGGCGGGCAGGCCCCGATGGCACCCGGCTCAGCCTGGAGATGGACGGCACGGAGATCCTCGTCGCGTCGGCCTATCAGCCTTGGGAAAACGTGGCCGTGGAGATTCCCGCGGGCACGCACGCCTTCCGCTGGGTCTTCTCCAGTCCGGCGGATCGTCCCGGTTCACCGGCCGGCCTCGACCAATTGAGCGTGCAGCCACTGCCGGGGCTCACCCTTGCCGATGCGTTGGAATCCCCAGGCCGCACCTGGATCACCCGCGGACCTCTTCCCTCGTGGACCGCACAGACCGGGGTCACGCATGACGGGCAGGATGCCGCGGGCGTGCCCACCTATGACGACGAGACCATCAGCAGCGGCAGCGTCCTGCAGACGACAGTGACCGGTCCCGTGCTCGTCCGCTTCCGCTGGCACAAGGACGGCCCCGGCTTCGCGCGTTGCCAGATGGACGAGCGAGACATCGCCGAGTTGACCGTGGAGGACGAGTGGCAGGAAGTCACCCTCGCCATCCCGCCGGGCGACCACATCCTGCGATGGGCCACTTTCAAAAATCACTACTTCGAGCCGCGGCCTTCGCTTCACGTGGATGACTTCCGCATCGAATCGCTGCCGACCAGCCTGACCCTCGCCGAGGTACTGAAGGCGCCTTCGCTGCCGTGGCGGACCAGCACGAGCGCGCCATGGGAGCATGCCTGGCGTGGCCTTCCCGGTGGCGGCTACGAGCTGGCTGCCATCAGCCCGGCTCCGGAGGCTGGGACGACGTGGATCGAGACCGATGTGACCGGTCCCGCCGTGCTCTCATTCGTCTATCTGGACGACACCTTCGGCCTCGGCAGTGGCAAACTGATCGTGAATGGCGAGCCCGTAATGCCGCTGGCTGGAGCGACGTGGCCGGACGATGCGATCCCGGTGCGCTGGCCGCTGCCCGCCGGGACGCACACCATCCGCTGGGAGTGGACTCCCGGTGGCACGCCCCTTGGCAGCACGCGGATGGAGCGCCTGATGATCGACCGCGTGGAAGTGGCGACCGGACGCCCGGAGATCGCGTCGCTCTTTCCCGCCGGGGTGGACTTGGAGCTGGTGGGGCATCCTTGGACCGTGCAGCCCACTCCCGGCGGGGGCTTCCGTGCGGAGAGCCAGCCGGTTTCGTCTTCCGTCGATCTCATGGGCTCCCCCATCCAATCGCGGCTGAACATGACCGTCCCGGGCAACCGCGAACTCGCCTTCCGCACCGGCTGGACGGGCCTGCGCACAAACCGGGTCGGCGGGATGTTCTTTAACGCCGGAGGCCTGTGGTACAATATCCACGGCGTGGGCGGGACGACGGCGGAGACGTTGAATTCCGTCTGGCACCTCCCGCCGGGCAGTGACCATCTGTTGCGATTCACCACGGCCAGCGGGCAGGGGACGCTCGATGCGATGTTCCTCGACCAGGTCAGCTTGGAAGAACCCGCCCATCCGCTCGGCGAGGCGCTCGGGGTGCCGGGGAAGGTCTTCCTCAGCTCCGGCAGCGGCCGCTGGCATGGCCAGACAGCGGTCACCCATGGCGACGGGGCCGCGGTATCGTCCGGCGGCGACGGCAGCCTCACCACCTTCTTCACCGGGCCCGGCACCGTGAGCTGGTGGTGGAAGAGCGAGGGCGTCTCCACCGGTGCGAATGTGGGGCTAATCGCTTACCCGAATGGACAGGCCTCCGTGCTCGCGGCCCGCAGCGGCAGCTTCGGCTGGGAGCGCCGCGAGGTGGTCATCCCGTGGGGACAGACCTTCCGCTTGGAATGGCGCACGGCTGGCTATGAGGCCGGCCGCCTGATCCTCGACGAGGTCGCTTTCCGCGAGTCGGTCAGCGACACCTACACCGCGTGGGCAATCTCGAAGATCGGCGCGGGTGAGCGCGCGCCCATGAATGCGGACCCTGATGGCGACGGCCAGAGCAACCTGATGGAGTTCGCCTTCGGCTCGAATCCCCTCAGCGCCAGGTCCGCCTACACGCAGGACCTGCGCATCGAGAACGGCCAGATCCGGCTCTGCCTCACCCTGCCGGAGCACGATACGACCGGGCTGAACTACGACCTCGAGTTTTCGACGGACCTCGTCCATTGGGAGCGGGTCCATCGCATCCCCGGCGGGCCGAGCATCCCGGATGAGCCGGTCATCTGCCCCGTCCCGGCCGAGGCCACCGGTGACCGGGGATTCGTGAGAATCCGGCTGTCGATGGGTGAGGATCAGGAATGACCCTCACACCCCGGCCAGCCGGAGCTTGCCCTGCGCTTCCAGCCACTTGCGGAGCAGGCCCAGGTCGGCGGGTTTCACGAGGTGCTCGTCGAAGCCGGCGGCCTTCGTGCGGGCGCGGTCTTCCTCGGTGCCGTAGCCGGTGACGGCGATGAGGAAGGCATCCTCGGTCGCCTCGCGCTTGCGCAGGTGCCGTGCGACCTCGTAGCCGTCCATGCCGGGCAGGCCGATATCGAGCAGCACGACCTGCGGGCGGAATTCATTGGCGAGCTCCAGCGCTTCCTCCGCACCGTGCGCCACGCGGGTGACGTGGCCCTCGATTTCCAGCAGCATGCCCATGCTGTCCGCGGAGTCGCAGTTGTCGTCCACGATCAGGATGCGCAGGGCGGCGGGTTCGTCCGCATCCAGGATCACCGGAGCAGCCTCCTCGGGCTGCTGGCTGACCAGGCGCGGCAGGCGGATGATGAATTCGGCACCTTTCCCGATGCCTTCGCTGTGCGCGTCGATGGTGCCGCCATGGAGCTGCACCAGCCGGTGGACGACCGTCAGGCCGATGCCCAGGCCTTCGTTCGAGCGGTCGATCGTGCGGCTGCCCTGGACGAAGAGTCCGAAGATGCGCGGCAGCAGCTCGGGGTCGATGCCGCGGCCATTGTCCGTCACGCGGATGATGACTTCCGGCTTCTCCGGCGTGCCCGCCGTTTCCGAGGACAGCTCGATGCGGGACAGCTCCCCGCTGTAGCGCGAGGCATTCGTGAGCAGGTTCCCCACGATCTGCTCCAGCCGGGTGCTGTCGGCATCGAGGAAGACGGGCTCCGAGGGCAGATTGACGCGCAGCTCCTGGCCCGCGGCCTTGCAACTCGCCGCCACGGTCAGCGCGGCGGATTGCAGCACCGGCTGCAGCTCCACGGGCTGGCAGCGCAGCTCGATCTTCCCCTGCGTGATGCGGGAGACATCCAGCAGGTCCTCGATCATGTGGCTCAGGTTTCCCACCTGGCGCTCGATCATGGAGACCACGCGTTCGTGATGCTGGCGGTCGATGTCCGGCTTGCGCAGGGTCATCGCAGCATTCCGCAGAGGTGCCAGCGGGTTCCGCAGCTCGTGGGCGAGCATGGCGAGGAATTCGTCCTTCGAGCGGTCCGCCTTTTCCAGTTCGGCATTGCTGCGCGCGAGCTGGTCGTTTGCCTGGAGCAGCCGCAGCCTGCTTTCCTGCAGCTCCTGCCGCTGGCGGGCGAGGTCGAAGAAGACGGCCGCCTTGTTCAGCAGCACCTGCGAGTCGATCGGCTTGGGCAGGAAATCCACGGCTCCCGTTTCAAATCCCCGGAAGCGGTGCTCCTGGTCCACCACCCCGGCGGTGAGGAAGATGATGGGCACGTTCCGCGTCCGCTCGGTGCTGCGCATGATCTCCGCCAGCTCGAAGCCGCCCATCTCCGGCATCTGGACGTCCAGGAATGCCAGCGCGATATCGTGTACCAGCAGCAATTCCAATGCCTCGCGACCGGAACCGGCCTTGAGCAACTCCAGTCCCTCGCGTTTCAACAGCCCTTCCAGCGCGATGAGATTCGCGTCGAGGTCATCGACCAGCAGGAATTTGACGGGAGCGGTCATGTCAGGTGGAGGAGGGGAGTTGGATTAACTCACGGGCGATGTCGCCCAAGTCAAGGGCTCGCGCAAGTGGGCAAGCGTCGAGGGCGGCGCGGGGCATGATCTCGCCCTCGGCCGTTTCCGGCGTCTGGACGAGGGCGCGGCCCCCGGCGGCGGCCACGGCGCGCAGGCCGCGGGCACCGTCGGCGCTGGCCCCGGTGAGGACCACGCCGCAGAGGCCGTTTCCGTAGGCGTCCGCGGCGGATTCGAAGAGGACGTCGAGCGCCGGGCGGGAATACATCACCGGGTCATCGACGGAGAGGGCAAAGGTGAAGTCGGGCTCCACCAGCAGGTGATAGTTCGGCGGGGCGAAGTAGATCGTGCCCGGGCGCACCGGTTCCTTGTCTTCCGCCTCCTTCACCGGCAGCGCGCAGCGTGCGGCGAAGAGCGCGGGCAGCCCGGTGTCCCGGTCCGGCGGGATGTGCACCACCACCAGCACCGGCAGCGGGTAGCCGGCGGGCAGCGCGGGCAGGATGGCGCTCAGCGCGCCGATCGCCCCGACCGATGCGCCGATCACCACTGCGGATTCGTTGATGGATTCTTCCGCGATCATCGGTCGGCGCTCCTCTGGTAGATTCGTTCCTTGCGGTCGAATTCCTCGAAATCCCCCGCATGCTCGGAAAACCGCAGGCTTTCCTTCGACCCGAGGCCGAGGAAGCCGCGGCGGACCAGCGAGTCCTGGAAAAGTCCCACCGCCCGGTCCTGCAGCGGCCGGGTGAAGTAGATCAGCACGTTCCGGCAGGAAACGAGGTGCGCCTCGGCGAAGACGGCGTCCGAGGCCAGGCTGTGGTCCGAGAAGACCACACGCTGGCGCAGCGACTTGTCGATGACCGCACGGCCGTAGCCTGTGGTGAAGTGGTCGGACAGGGAGCCCTTGCCGCCGGATTTCTGGTGATTCGCCGTGAAGAGAGCGATGCGGTCGAGGTCATAGACCCCGGCCTCCGCCGCCGCGAGCGCGGTGGAATTGATGTCCGTGGCGTAGAAGATCGTGCGGTTTTCCAGCCCCTCCTCGCGGAAAAGGATCACCATCGAGTAAAGCTCTTCGCCTTGGCTGCAGCCGGCGATCCACACCTTCAGCGAGGGGTAGGTGCGCAGGTGCGGGATCACCTTCTCCCGCAGCGCGCGGAAGTAGGAAGGATCGCGGAACATCTCGCTGACCTGCACCGTCAGGTAGGGCAGCAGCCGGGATACCATGCCCTCGTCCCGCAGCACGCGGTCCTGGAGCTGGGAAAAGGTCTCGCAGCCGAAGTGCTGGCGGGCCTGCGTCAGCCGGCGCTTCAGCGAGGCCACCGAGTAGCCGCGGAAGTCGTGGTGATACCGCAAGTAGATCGCCTCGAGCAGCAGGTGCAGCTCGATCTCCTCGGTCCGGGAGGGCAGGCTTTTCATGGGAGGTGGTTCTTCAGCGGGGCATCCAGACCCGGATCAGGGACAGCAACTTGTCCACATCCAGCGGCTTGGCAAGGTAGTCGTTCGCCCCGGCGGCCAGGCATTGCTCCTGGTCGTTCTTCATCGCCTTCGCGGTCAGGGCGATGATGGGCAGCTTCCGCCACTCCGGGTGCTTGCGGATCTCGCGCATGGCGGTGATGCCGTCCATCTCCGGCATCATCACGTCCATCAGGACGAGGTCCACGCCCTGCGAGGGGTCGGTCTTGGCACGCTCCAGAGCCTCCACGGCCTCCAGGCCGTTGCGGGCGATCCGCAGCGTCACGCCGCGGCCTTCCAGCAGGCTGGTGAGGGCGAAGACATTCCGCACGTCGTCCTCGGCGATGAGGATGCGCTTGCCCTCCAGCGCGGCGTCGCGGTTGCCCGCGTGCTCGATCATGCGCTGCTGCTCGGGCGGCAGGTCGGCCACCACCTGGTGGAGGAAGAGCGTCACCTCGTCGAGCAGGCGCTCCGGCGACTTCGCGCCCTTGATGATGATGGACTTCGAGTAGCGCCGCAGCCGCTGCTCCTCGCCCGGGGCGAGCTCGCGGCCGGTGTAAACGATCACGGGCGGGAAGGAGTAGGTGTCCTCCGTGCTCAGCGTCTCCAGCAGGGAGAAGCCCGAGGCATCCGGCAGGCTGAGGTCCAGCACCATGCAGTCGAAGGTGCCTTCCTTCAGCAGGGTCAGGCAGCTCGCCGCGGTCTCGGCGCACACCGTCTCCACGTCCAGTGTGTGGAAGAGCGCCTTCATCGCCTCGAGCTGGATCGGGTCGTCTTCCACGACCAGCACCTTGCGCATCTTTTCGTTCAGGCGGGTCTCCAGGCTGTCGAAGGCCTCCACGAGCTGCTCGCGCTTCACCGGCTTCAGCATGTAGCCCACCGCGCCCATCGCGAGGGCGGTCTGGGTGTAGTCGCTGCCGGATACGACGTGCACCGGGATGTGGCGGGTGCGGGAGTCGCTCTTCAGGCGCTCCAGCACGAAGAGCCCGGAATTGTCCGGCAGGCCGATGTCGAGGACCATGGCGCTCGGGCGGTGCTGCTGCGCCAGTGCCAGCGCTTCGTCCGCAGTCGTCGCCACCAGTGCCTGGAAGTGCATCTCGTGCGCGAGGTCCACCAGGATATTGGCGAAGGCCTCGTCATCTTCCACGATCAGGATGATGCGTTTGCCCGCGGACAGCTTTTCGCGGTCGTCCGGCACGTGATGGGCGGCGCGCGCGTCCATGGCGGCGGCTGCGGGTGGCAGCGGCTTCACCGCAGGAAGTGCGGCGATCACCTGCGGGGCCGCCGTCACCATCGGCAGGGCCTGCGGGTGTGCCGGGCCGGTGTGGCTCACCGGCAGGATGAGCGAGAAGGTGCTGCCCACGCCGTGCTCGCTTTCCAGCTCGATCTCCCCGCCGAGCAGCAGAGCGAGCTGGCGCGAGATCGAGAGACCCAGACCCGTGCCGCCGAACTTCCGGTTGCTCGCCGCATCTGCCTGATAGAAGGGCTCGAAGATCGAGCGCTGGAATTCCTCCGAGATCCCGATGCCGGTGTCCTTCACGGCGATGCGGATGTGATCCTTCGTCGCGCGCGTCACCCGGACCCGCACCTCGCCCTTTTCGGTGAATTTCAGCGCGTTCGAGAGCAGGTTCTTCAGCACCTGCATCAGGCGCTGAGTGTCGGTCTCGATCGAGTCCGGCAGGTCGTCATCCAGCTCGATGTGCAGGCCGAGGTTCTTCTGCCCGGCGATGGGGTCGAAGATCGCGTGGAGCTTCGAAGCCATTTCCCCGAGCTGCAGCGTCTCGGTGTGGATCTCCAGGTGACCGGCCTCGATCTTCGACAGATCGAGCACGTCGTTGATCAGGTTCAGCAGGTCCTTGCCGGCGGTCTCGATCGTCCGGGCAAATTTCATCTGCTCGTCGGAAAGATTGCCCGGCCGGTTCTCCGCCAGCAGCCGCGCGAGGATGAGCGATGAATTCAGCGGCGTCCGCAGCTCGTGCGACATGTTTGCGAGGAAGTCGGACTTGTAGCGGCTGGCCTGCTCCACCAGGCGGGCCTGGCTTTCCAGCGATTGCTTCGCGCGCACCAGGTCGTTGCGCTGGCCTTCCAGCGCCTGCGTCTGCTCCTCGAGGCGGGTATTGATCTGCTCCAGCTCCGCCTGCTGCTGCTCCAGCCGCGACTGGGACTCGCGGAGCACGCGGCTTTGTTCCTCCAGCTCCTCGTTCGACACGCGCAGCTCCTCGGCCTGCGCCTGTACTTCCTCGGATTGCTGCTGAGTCTCCTCCAGCAGCTCGCGCAGCCGGGTGCGGTAGTTCGCGGAGCGGATGGCCACGGCCAGCGTGTCTTCGGCGCGCTCCAGGAAATCGCGGTCGCTGTCCTGGATCGTATTGAAATAGCCGATCTCCATCACCGCGATCACCTCGTCCTCGAAGCTCACCGGGATTACGATCAGGTGGCGCGGCGGCGACTCGCCAAAGCTGGAGCCGGCCGCGAGGTAGCCCGCGGGGATGTCCTCGATCGTGTGGATCTTCCCGTCCCGCACCGCTTGGCCCAGCAGGCCCTCCCCGGGGTGAAAGCGCTCGGGCACGCTGTCCTTCGCCGCCGCATAGGTCGCACAGCGCTGGAAGTGACCGGCATCATGACGGACGAAAAAGGCGGCCGTCTTTGCCCCGAGATGCTCGCAGAGGAAGCCGATCGCCTTTGATCCCAGCTCGTCGATCATCGGGTCGCCCTCCAGCCGGTGGACCAGCTTCGCCTGGCCGTCGCGCATCCACACTTCCTTCCGCACTTCCAGACGGTTGCGGATGAATTGGGCACCGATGCCCGCGATCATCCAGATCGTCAGCGTTCCGAAGAAGCGGTTCAGGTGGGAGATGCTCGTGAAGTCTCCCTCCGGCGTCATCGCGGAGTCCGCAATGATCAGGAAGGTGGCGCAGAGCGCCGTGATCACCGGGACGATGGTCCGCCACGCGAACAGCGTCATCACCACCGGGACCATGTAAAAAATGAACGCGCCGAAACCCAGCGGGGCAAAGTAGTCGCCAATGTAAATGGCGACCATCAGCAGCGGGACGCCGTAAACGACGACAGGCGGGTTCGTTTGGTCAAATCGCTTCATGTGCCGGGGGTCTCGCCCCATTCCGGGTAGAGAGACCCCCCGTCTAACACCATGAGGGCGAGCGACAAGAACCGAGCGTTTTCCGCGCAAATTGCGCCAGATCGTGCAAACGGCAATCTATCTGTGCCAAGCGTCGGGAACCCTCACTCCGAGCGCTCCCGGATCATCTGGTAGATCGCCAAGAAATCCGGCGAGTCGATGATGTGGAGGTCGGGTTTGCTGCTGCCCGCGGTCATGATGGTCACGTTGCCGTTTTTGAAGATCTTGTTCACCATCCCCTGGCTCTGCTGGAGGCTGTCCACGCGGTCCAGCAGGGTGCTCTCCTCGCTGCGGTAGAGCATGCCCCAGCTCTTCACGATGCGGGCGGTCTCGATGCGGTAGCGCCAGCGCTTCACGCGCATCACGGTCAGCGGCAGGGTGATGGGGAGCAGCACCACCAGCGGTACCAGCAGGATGCTGAGGAAGATCAGCGAGAAGATCGCATTCCCCGCCGAGCGCCGGGCTTCGAGCAGTGTCGGCAGCACCTTGGCCGGGAGGGCTTCCGGCCGCGGGTCCACGCGGCCGCAGAGGATGTCATCCAGCAGCAGGCCCTGCTTGTCGGCTTTGGACAGGAAGCCGGAGGTGAAAGAGCACTGCTTCATGAGGCCCTTTTGTCCCTGGTTCTTCTGGGCGGCCTGCTGGATCGCTTCCTCCCCCGCCACGAAGATCTGTAGATCTCCCGTCGCGCCGCCGGGGTAGCGCGTCACCTTCACCCGCTTGATATTCCCATAGCGGGCGTAGTAGTAGCGCTTCGCGATGATGCCCTGCTCGGCCTCCACGTAGTGGGCGTGGAAGCTGAGGCGTTGGTTCGAGTGGTAGATCGCCGAGCGGATCACGGCGATGAGCGCGATCGCCACCGGAAGGCCGGTCGCGTAGAGGAGCCAGAGCCGCAGGTCGATCTCCGGCGGCAGCCCGTTGGCTTGATTGAACTGCGGATCGATCATCATCGCCGCATAGACCAGTCCGCCGATGAAAAGCAGCGTGAACGGCAGGAACTTGAGCTGTGCGCGCAGCCACGTGAAGAGGCCGAAAGAAGTCTCCGCCTGATAAGGCGTGTCCGTGGATGACGGGATCCCCACCTGCCGCATCAGCGCGGTGAAATCGAGCTGGCTGGCGCTGATGTGCGCGAACTCGATTGGCTGGCCGGAGCCGATGGACCAGAATTTCAGCGTCAGCGTGCCGAACATGCGGTCCCACAGGTTCCGCTTCACCACCAGGCCGGTGATCTTGTCGTGGGCGAATTCGCGGTCGTGCAGCGTGAGGAAGCGGTAGGAGTGCCGCACCGATCCTGGCCGCACGGAGTATCGCGTGGAGCCGATTCTGATGATGGCCTGGATGAAGGCTGCCAGCCAGATGGGGAGGAGCGGGAAGAGCAGCATCAGCGGCACCAGCGTCCGCCCGGAGTGCATGCGCAGCTCGGCCACCATCGCCTCGCCCAGTGGCACCAGCTCGGGCTCCACGCGGCGCGGGCGGTCGTGAGCGGCGGTGGAGGACTTCGCTGCGGAAGGCTTCACCTTTTGGCGCGCCAGCACCACGAGCTGGTCGATGGCCGCGGAGAGGGCGATGCCATTCGCCAGCCGACGGAACTTGATGTCGGCCCCGCTGCCTTGGCAGCTCACCTGCACGTCGTAGAGGCCGAAGATGCGGTCGTAGAAGGAGCTCTTCGTATTCGAGTCGGCGATGTTTTCGTACGGGATGATTGCGTTCTCGCGCGTGAGGAAGCCTTCCTCATAGACCACCACGTCATTGTACACGCGATACGTCCGCCGCTTCAGGTCGAGGAAGCGCACGATGATCGCGGCGATCAGGATGACGGCGACGACTCCCCCCGCCACCGGCAGCGCCGTCTGGAGATTCGACTCCCCGATCGCCAGTCCGAGGCCCATGAGATTTGGCAGCAGGAAAAGGCAGAGCCCGATGGTGCCGCCGATGAGGCCGATGCATTCACCGATGATGCCGATCAGCGCCGGGCTCTCCTCGTGGAAGAGCTGCCCGCGGGTGAGATCGTAGCCGTTCTTTTTCATCCGCTCCTGCAGGTCGGCATAGACCTTCTCCGGCTCGCGGATGGCGCGCATCACCACCGGCTGGGCATTGCCCGCGGTCTCCACGATCACATTTCCCACGCCATAGAGTTTGTAGCGCAGCCACGGCAGCTTCAGCTTCACGTGGGTGATGTTGCGGATCTCCAGCTCGGTCGTCTGGTCGCTCACCAGGCCGCCGCGGTGGCAGAGCACCCGCGAATCGAGGATCTGGTAGCGCTCCTTCCGGTAGGCCGCGAGGCTGGAGACGAGGCCGAGCAGGAAGCCCCCTGCGAGGACCGCGCCCGCAGGCCAGGTCGGATTCTCCGTGCCGATGAGGACCGACAGCGTCCCTGCCGCGATTGCCGCGAAGAAGATCGTCCAACCCACGACCCGCGGGAAAACGAAGGAGCCTTTCCGGGGCTTCAGCTCGATGGCGGGTCCGGCAGGCTCGGCGGGCTTATCGGGTGCAAGGTCCTGCGGAAGAATGGGATACTCACCAAGTGTCGGCTCAACTTTCTTCGGGGCCGGCTCGACCGTGGGAACGGGTGCGGCTTCCTTCGCTTCGACCGGCTTCTCCGCAGGCACCGGCGGTGGGGCGACTGGCACCGGTCCGGCGGGACGCGCGGACATGAGCTGGTTGGCGATCTGCTCGGCGGGGAACCAATCCGCGTAGCCGTAGCTCCAGACTAGGGTCTTCGGCCCCACTTCTCCGCGGCTGGCCAGCTCGCTCAGCTCCCCGATCGTCACCGGTCCCCGGCGTTCACCGTCTTTCGACCCGTAGTACCAAGCCTGCTCCTCTTGCGCGGACATATTTAATGAGGATTAAATAGAATGGCCTCAGGGTGGTGGCACGGAAAATCTTCCAGCAGTCCCGTGACCAGCGGACCAGCGGAGATCAAGGCGGCAGTTCCCCGCCAATCGGGGAGGAATGACGCGGCGGGGAAAGGATCGCATCGCGGCATACGTCCTGTTGGATCACCCGCATGCGCTCTTTTCTTTTCTCACTCATCGCCCTCGTTTCCATCGCGGCGGCTGCCGAGCCGCAGCCCATCCCGTTGTGGCCGGCGGAGGCTCCTATCGGAGACGGGACATCCGAGAAGGCGGAGGCGAAGCTGACCGTGCACCGCCCGGAAAAGCCGAATGGCACCTCCATGGTGATCTGCCCGGGCGGCGGCTACGGCACCCTGGTCACCGGACCGGAAGGCCACGGCATCGCCCGCTGGCTGACCCGCTACGGCATCACCGGCGTGGTGCTGGAGTACCGCCTCCCGGCAGGCAGGTCAAAGGTGCCGCTGCTGGATGCCCAGCGCGCCATCCGCACCGTGCGGGCACATGCGAAGGAGTGGGACTGCGATCCGAAGAAGGTGGGCATCATCGGCTTCTCCGCGGGCGGGCACCTCGCGGCGACCGCCGCCACGCATTTCGATGACGGGGACCGGAAATCGGAGGACCCCGTCGAGCAACAGGGCAGCCGCCCGGACTTCGCGGTGCTGGTCTATCCGGTCATCACGATGGGGGAAAAGACCCATGGCGGATCGTTCAAGGCATTGCTGGGCGAGTCGCCGACGGAGGAGGCCATCAAACTCTATTCACTGGAAACCCAGGTCACCGCGAAGACCTCGCCGACCTACATCACCCATGCACTGGATGACGAGATCGTGCCGGTTTCCCACAGCCAGGCATTCCACGAGGCGCTGAAGAAGAAGCACGTCCCCTGCGAATACCTCGAGCTGCCCTCCGGCGGCCACGGCCTGAATGGCTACAGCGGCCCGATGTGGGACGCGTGGCAGACCGGTTCGCTGAAGTGGCTAGCATCCCGCGGGCTGCTCGCGCCGCAGTGAGGTGAGACGGCGCGCCGCGGGGATTGATCTGGTCTTGCCGGCCCGCTTGAGTCGCCACGTGTCCGACGCCCTGATCGCCGCTTCCCGCACGCTGGCCGACCGCCTGCGCCCGCTGACCTTCTCCACGGCCAGCCACGTCTATCTGCCGCTCGACTACGCGCGGGAGCCGCACGAGCTCTACCTGCAGCGCTTCGGCAGCGGGAAGAAGCGCGTCGTCTTCCTCGGGATGAATCCCGGGCCCTACGGGATGGCTCAGACCGGCGTGCCATTCGGCGAGATCCCGGCGGTGCGGGATTGGATGGGCATCTCGGCGGAGGTGGGCAAGCCGGTGCCGGAGCACCCGAAGCGGCCGGTGCAGGGCTTCGCCTGTCCGAAGTCCGAGGTGAGCGGCCGCCGTCTGTGGGGGCTCTTTGCGGAGCGCTTCGGCAGCGCGGAGGAGTTTTTCAAGGACCACTTCGTCCTGAACTACTGCCCGCTCGTGTGGATGAGCGCCACGGGTGCGAACCTCACGCCGGACAAGCTCCCGGCCTCCGAGATGGAGGCCGTGGAAAGCGCCTGCCTCGACCACCTGGCCGCCTCGCTGGAAGTACTGGATCCGCAGTACTTGATCGGCGTGGGCGCTTATGCGGAAGAGCGCCTGAAGGCTGCCGCGGCGCGTACCGGATCGCAGGCCATCCTTGGCCGGGTGCTCCATCCGTCACCCGCATCCCCGGCCGCGAACCGTGGCTGGGCGGAGGCCGCGACGAAGCAGCTCGTGGCGCAGGGCGTGTGGGACTGTTAAGATCGGGTCATACAGAATTCCATCAAGATCACGTGGGCTGCCACGATTGCGCGTGTCCACCAGCTCGCTTCCCGGGAGTCGTCGCGGAGGAAGCGGGTGAATGCGGGCATCAGCGGACTGAGCAACACGATGATCACGCCGCACCCGGCCATGGCTGTGAGCAATGACTGCAAGTCCATTTCGCCCGACCGTGAACGGGTGGGGCGTTCGTTCTCCATCGCGAATTTCACGAGCAGGAGCAGCGGACCCATGAGGGCGAGTGCCGTGATGAGCCCGCGCGCGAGATTCGCGGCCTCGCTGTTTCCGGCCTCGATCTCCGGCCATTCCCCATCGTCATTCAGGACGATGTCCGACACCGCGACCCGCACGCCGCCGACTGCCAGCGGCCCCCACATCAGCCCCATGGCCTGGTCGAGGATGACGGCATGCCTGCCCTCCGCCTGCATCTCCAGCGCGAAGAAGGACGCCCGCTCCCATGTGTCGAATCGTGCGATCATGCCTCTGTCGAGGCTCGGGCATCGGGAGTTGCCTGTCGAGATCGCAGGGCGATCAAGTTAACATTCCACCACGTTCACCGCGAGGCCGCCGCGGGAGGTTTCCTTGTACTTGCTCTTCATGTCGCGGCCGGTGTCGCGCATGGTCTTGATGACCTTGTCGAGCGAGACGAAGTGCGAGCCATCGCCCGCCATCGCGAGGCGCGCGGCATTGATCGCCTTCACGGACGCCATCGCATTGCGCTCGATGCAGGGGATCTGCACGAGGCCGCCCACGGGATCGCAGGTCAGGCCGAGATTGTGCTCCATGCCGATTTCCGCGGCGTTTTCCACCTGCTTCGGCGTGCCGCCGAGATATTCCACGAGGCCCGCCGCCGCCATTGAGCAGGCCACGCCGACCTCGCCTTGGCAACCGGCTTCCGCGCCGGAGATCGAGGCATTCCGCTTGTAAAGCATGCCGATCGCCGCGGCGGTCAGCAGGAAACGGTGCACGCCGTCGCGGTGGGGCGAGTGGCGGAAGCGCACCGCGTAGTGCAGCACCGCGGGGATGATGCCCGCGGCACCGTTCGTCGGCGCGGTGACCACGCGGCCGCCTGCGGCATTCTCCTCGTTCACGGCGAGCGCGTAGAGATTCACCCAGTCGAGGATGGTCAGCGGGTCGGTCAGCGAGGCCTCCGAGTTGCTACGAAGGTTCTCGTAGATCGCCTTCGCGCGGCGCTTCACCTTCAGGCCGCCGGGCAGCGTGCCGTCCAGCGAGCAGCCGCGCTTCACGCAGTCCTGCATGGCGCGCCAGATGTCATCGAGGCGAGAGCGGGTCTCCTCCTCGGGGCGCAGGGCAGCTTCATTCGCCAGCAGCAGCGAGGCGATGGTCATGCCGGGCTGCTCGCAGTGGGTCATCAGCTCGGCCGCATTCGTAAAGGGGTAGGGCTGCGGGATCTCCGCGGCGGGCGGCATCTTCATCTCCGTCTCCGTGGCGATGAAGCCACCGCCGAGCGAATAGACCACCTCGTCCGCCACGGGCGCACCGTCCGCATCCAGCGCGGTGAAGTGCATGCCATTCGGATGCAGCGGCAGCGGCTTCAGCCGCTTGAAGTCCAGGTCGCGCTTTTCGTCGAAGGCCAGCTCCACGCCCCACGGCGTGAGCAGCTTGCCCGCGCGGATCGCGGCGAGCTTCGCGGGCATCGAGTCGATCACCACGGTTTCCGGCTCCTCGCCGAGGAAGCCCATCAGGATCGCCGTGTCCGTACCGTGGCCTTTCCCCGTCGCGGCCAGCGAGCCGTAGAGATCGCAGCGCAGCCGTGCGACCCGCGGGGCGAAGCCCTCCGCCTGTAGCTGCCCGACGAAACGGCAGGCCGCACGCATCGGTCCCACGGTGTGGGATGACGACGGGCCAACGCCGATGGTGAAAAGGTCGAGAGCGGAGAGTGTCATGTGCCGTCGGTCAGCTTGGGGGATCGAGCGGATGGCGGCAAGAACGCCCGGAAAATTGACCGATTCCTCGCGGCGGGATGCGCCGCGATGTCAAATGCGTGCAGTCCCGGCCTCCGTTTCGCTCATTTTGCCCCGGAAATGCTCACTTTCTCTCGCTGGAATGGATCACCGGATAGTGGTCGGACACGGTGTCCAGCACGGCATCCTGGCTGGTGTGCACGGTCCTGACTTCCGCCGCCGTGACCGCGTCGGTCAGCACCAGATCGATGCGCTGGAGGTAGCGGTACTGCTCCGAGGGATCGTCGGCGAAGGGCTTCATCCGTGTGGGCGTGGAGAAGTTCGACGGCAGCGGCTTGGCGGAGTCGACCAGCCCGGCATCGAGGAAGCCGCCCACGACGCCGGCGTCGAATTTCCCGTCCAGCAGGTTGCCCGGTTTCGCGCGCTCCACGATGGCCTTGTTCGAATTCGTGAAGGCGATGTCGGCGGGCGACTTGTCATTGAAGTCCCCGAGCAAGAAGAGGCGGCGCTTTTCCCCGAGCAACTTCGAGACCCGCGGGGCGAGCAGCTTCATCTCCTTCTCGCGCGTCTCCCGCACGCCCGGGCACAGGTGGATGACCATGAAATCCGTGTCCGCCGTGCGCGCATGCAGGCAGCCGTGCCAGAGGCCCTTGCGGAGCTTCGCGACGACTTCGATGGGCGTCTTCGACGTGATGCCGACGGGGAAGCCGTCCTTCTTCAGGATCGCGCTGTGCGGGTGGCCCCAGCTTGCCGCGGCCTTTGCCAGCGACTTCTCGGTGAAGCCATTCAGCTCCTGCAGCGCGACCACGTCCGGCTGCTGCTTGCGGATCCACTCGGAGCCCGCCTCGATCTTCTTCCCGCGATTGAAGCCGTAGAGGACATTCCACGAGATCACCTTGAATTCCTTCGCGGCGAGTGGTGAGAGCAGCAGGCAGCCGATGAGCAGTCGCACGAATGCCGCGGATGCCCGCTGGAGCGTGTGTCGTGATTTCATGGCCGGATTTCAGGAGAGCGCCTTGCGCAAGACGGGCTCGATCGCGTCCGCCTGTCTCGTGAAGCCGAGGTCATTCGGATGCGAGCCGTCTGTCGTGGCGTCGCCATCGCTGCCGAGGAGGTTGCCGCCTTCCAGGTAGTGCAGGTGCTTCACTCCGCTGGCGACGAGCTTGTCGTAGGTGGCTCGCAGGGCTGCGCGGGTCAGCTCGCTGCGGCGGCGCGAGCGCTCGTGGACCCACGAGTGCGCGTAGCTGCGGTCCTCGATGAGGATGATCGGCGTGTCCGGGCGGGCTGCGCGCAGGCGGCGCACCAGCGGTTCCGTGCGCTCCGTCACTTCGCGGGCCCGGGCGATATTCGGCAGGCAATCGATGACGAAGACGGCGGGATCCAGCTCGGTCATCAGGTCCGCTATCTCCATTTCCATGCGTCCATTTCCGGAGAAGCCGAGATTCATCACCGGCCGGTCCAGACGGCGGCCGAGGATGGCCACGTGGGTCATGCCGGGTCGCGAGGCGGACGCGCCGTGGGTGATGGAGGTGCCGTAGAAGACGACGGGCTTTTCCCGTGCGGGCAGCGCCGTGAAGCGCGCGGCGGAAGGCACGCCGATCTCCAGCTTCTCCACGCCATTGTAGAGCGGCAGGTAGGCCATGTATTCGCGTTCGCCCGGTTCCATCCCCTCGATCAGGCGGGCATTCACCGTCTGCGCGGCGGGCTTCGTCACCGCCACCCAGCGCCAGGTTCCTTTCGCATCGCGGGCGTAGAGATCGATGCCGCTGACACTGGTCGCGGGCATGTGCGGCATCGCGAGGCGGCTGCTCATCAGGCTGTAGCGCACGTGGATCTCCCGGGCATCCGTCCGGAAGCGCACCGCCATGCCGGTGCTGTGGCGGCTGAGGTCCCACACGACCTTGCGCACCGTCTTCTCGGCCTTTGCCGGGAGCCGGTCGTAGTGACGCAGCCGCTCCTGGCCCTCCCACCCGCGGCCTTCCAAGTGCATCGCGGTGGCATCGGTCCAGCGGAGCTTCGCCGCGGCGTCCTTTTCCGCGCCGCGCAGCGACAGCGGGGCGAGGGTGGCTCCGAGCAGGGTGATGAAGTGGCGGCGATCGTGCATGGAAAGGGCGAATTCTGTTAGGCGCGGGCGTGCGTCATTCCCGGAAAGCCTTCGCGCTCGTCCGGTGGAAACACTTCCCGCTACGTGACGATTTCGCCGCCGGGCGGACTGTCCCGGGAAATCGGCCTAGAGCGACCGCTCAGTCCACCGGCACCTTCACCGGGAAGATCCCGTTCGGCGAGGTCTCGCGCTTCAGCACGTCGATGGCTTCCTTGATCAGTCCGGGTTGGCTGGCTGCAATGTCCTTGGACTCCGCGGGATCTGCCGCGAGGTCGAAGACCTGCCACGGGCCGGGCTTCTTCGTGTGGAGGTCGCGGCGGATCACCTTGTGGTCGCCGAGGCGCACGGCGACCTGGCCGCCGTATTCGGGGAAGACCCACAGCATCGGCTTGGTCCGCTTGACCGGGGCATCGCCCGTGAGGGTGGGCCAAAGGTCGATGCCGTCGAGATCGCCGGGCGCCTTCAGTCCCGCGGCGCTGCACAGCGTGGGGAACCAGTCGGGGAAATACCCGGGCGTGAGGTCTTCCGCGTCCGCCTTCACCTTCCCGGGCAGGCGCACGATGGTCGGCACGCGCAGCCCGCCCTCGTAGAGCGAGCCTTTCCTCCCGCGCAGTCCGCCGACGCTCCGGAAGAATTCCGTGTCCGCACCGCCCGCGTCGTGGGTCGCGCCATTGTCGGAGGTGAAGACGATTAGCGTCTCATCCAGCACGCCCGCCTGCTCCAGCGCCTCGCGTACCGCGCCGACGTGGCGGTCCAGGTCGCTGATCATCGTGGCATAGGCCGCGCGGGGGCGAGGGTGGGGGAGGTAGCCCTTTTCGCTGCGATAGGGTTCGCGGTCCCATTCCGCGGGATATTCATCCAGCCGGTCCTGCGGCGGATGCATCGCCACGTGCGGCTCGATGAAGGCGAGGTAGAGGAAGAAGGGCTTCGCCTTGTGCGAGGCGATGAATTCCCGCGTCTCCTTCACCATCAGGTCCGGCGCGTAGGCCTGGCCGATCCATTTGCCCGCGGTCACGTCACCCTCGGGCTGCTTCGCGTGGCCGGGGATGGGGGTGGGATTGATCTCCTCCTGCTTGTCATTCCGCCACAGGAAGCGCGGGTAGTAGGAGTGCGCGATGGACTGGCAATTGTAGCCGTAGAAAAGGTCGAAGCCGTGCTTGTTCGGGTCGCCGGTCGAGCCCGCGGGCCCGAGCCCCCACTTCCCGATCGCCCCGGTGGCGTAGCCCGCTTTCCGGAAGACGGACGCGATCGTGACCGCATCCGCCGAGATCGGGTGCTGGCCCTCGCTGAACTCGGGGAAGGAAACCTTCGCCGGCCGGTTGCCGCGGATCTCGGCGTGGCCGAGGTGCTTGCCCGTCATCAGCGTGCAGCGGGCCGGGGCGCACACCGGGGCACCGCTGTAGTGGCGGGTCAGCCTGGTGCCTTCCTTCGCCAGCCGGTCGAGGTTTGGCGTGTGGATCTTCTCCTGGCCGAAGCTGCCGAGCTCCCCGTAGCCGAGGTCGTCGGCGATGATGAAGACCACATTGAGGGCGGACGCCGGCAGGGTGCAGGCGAAGGCGGCAGCGATGAGAAGACCGGGGCGCATGGGGCCAGCGTGGGAGAGGCGGGTGCGGGTGTCTTTCCCGATTCGCGAGGCGTTTCCCTGATTTTGCGAAGCTGCTGCACCCGGGATCAGGATCCCGCCGGGTCGGTCGGGCGGCTCGGCGGTGCGTAGATCGGGCGGGGCAGGGCACCGGTGCCGGCGTCGCCTTTCGACTGCTGGTCGAGGATGGCGCGGGCCAGCGCGGCGGCCATCTTTTCCCGGTAGGCCGGGTCGGCGCACAGGCGGGCCTCGGCGGGATTGCTCAGGTAGCCGATCTCGGCGAGCACGCACGGGATGTCCGGATTCCGCGTCAGGCGCAGGCGGCGGCGGACCATGCCGCGGTTGCCGGACTCGGCGGGCGAGACGGAGGCCATGGCGCGCTGGATGCGGGTGGCCAGCCCGTGGCTGTCCACGCGCCAGTAGTAGGTCTCCGGGCCACGGACGCCGGCGCCGCTGGAGTTGTAGTGGAGGCTGAGGAGGATGGTATTGCCCTTCCCGCTGGCACGCGAGGCGCGGTCGTCCAGCTCGATGAAGCGGTCGTCGTCGCGCATCATTCGCACCTTCACCCGCCCGCCGAGGTGGCGCTTCAGCCGCTGGGCGGTATCCAGCGCCAGGTCCTTTTCCCGCTGGCCGGTGGTCCGGGAGATCGCCCCGGGGTCCTTCCCGCCGTGGCCGGCGTCGATGATCACGGTGTCAAAGCCCTGCGGCCCGGGGCGGTGGCCCCATTCGTCGGGGCGGCCATTGTTCGAGCCACTGGTGGAGGGGCCCGCGCAGGACGCGGCGAGCAAGCAGGCGAAGAGGGCGGCGAGACCGGATTTCACGCCGCGCAGCATCGGCGCACATCCGGTAGGACGCGATGAAAAAGGCGCGGTCGAAATTCGGGTTTGAAATTACACGACGGGATTCCAGCTTCCTGCGGTGTTCCAGATTGTCTTCAATGAGATCAGCGCGGCCGAGATTTCCCGTCTCGACACGCTCGAGCAGCTCGACCTGCTCGACGAGTTCAAGGTGACCGAAAAGGATCTGGAGAATCTGGACGGCGACCGCTTCGGCAAGATCGAGCGGGACGGCAAGACGCTCTATCGCTTCCGCGCAAAGGACTGGCGCTTCTACTTCGAGGTGCGGGACGGCCAGGTGATTGTCCACCGTGTGCTGCACAAGGGCACCCTGTCCGACTTCGCCTTCCGCTCGAAGATCCCGCTTCTGGAAGACGAGGAGCTGGCGAAGTCGAAGCACTTCTGGAAGCTCATCGACGAGGGCCGGGCCGCGCGCCGCCTCTGATCCTCTGAAAGTCGCGCATTTTTGTGCTTCCCGGCGGGTGAGGGCCCTTTCTTAGTCTGCCGACATATGAAGTGGGGTTTGTATGTCGTCCTGATTATCGGAGTCGTTTTCGCCTGGGGCAAGTTTGCCGCCGCCGGATCGAGGATCGAGGAGACCCAGAAGAAGTGGGAGGAAGTCCATAACAGCGGCGAGGACCCGGATCAGGCCAACAAGCTGAAGGGCGAGGTCCGTTCCGCGGAGAACGACCGCACCATGATGGGAGTCCTGCTCGCCTTCATGAGCACCGGCCTGATCGGCATCGTGGTGGTCGGGCACGTGCTGCCGATGCTGGCGCACCGCGTCACCCACGCCGTTTACGACAGCGGCGAGGAAGTCGAGGCGGATCCGATGCACGACGCCCGCTCGAAGGTGGCCCAGGGCGACTGGGAGGGAGCCATCGAGTGCTTCCGCCAGGCCGCCGCCGCAGAGCCGCTCAACCGCCTGCCATGGGTGGAAATTTCCAAGATCCAGCTCGAGCAGCTCGAGGACCCGCACGCCGCGGTCCAGACCCTGCGCCACGCCATCGAGGACCAGGAGTGGCAGGAAAACGACGCCGCCTACCTCATGTTCCGCCTTGCGGAAGTTTACGATACCAAGCTCGGAGACCGCGGCTCGGCGGCCACCACCATGCAGCAGGTGATGGAGCAATTCCCCGAGACGCGTCACTCGGCCAACGCCCGCCACAAGCTCCACGAGTGGGGCCTCGTCTGATGCCATGTCCGTGACGCTCCGCCACCCGGTGGAGCGCCACCCGCTGCTGTGGACCGCATTGCTCGCGGTCGCAGCCGTGGCGGTGGCCGATGGTCACGTGGTGGTGGGAGCGGGGATGGGGGTGGTCATCCTGGCCATCCTCCTCCATGTCCGGCGGACGGATGTCTTGTTCACGGCAGTCGCCTGCGCGGCGCTGGCTGGTGGACTTCACGCCAGCCGGGTGATCCCGCAGCGCGAGGCGCAGCGGATGGTGCAGGCCGCCGACGGGGTGCTGGCAAATGTCACGGCCAGGGTGGCGACCCAGCCGAAGGGGACGGGCGGAGGGTGGTCCGCCTTGGTGGAGATCGAAAGCGGGGGCCCTGCGGGGAAGGTGTGGTGGCTGGGATTTGGCCCGGCACCGGGAAAGGGGGCGCTGATCGGGGCGCGGGGACGTTTCCTGCCATTCCCCGTGCGGAGGAATCCCGGGGAATTCGACATGGCGGGCTGGCTCTTCCGTCAGGGAGCGTGGGGCAGGTTCGAGGCCAACGGGCTGGCGCGGACGCTGGAGCCGCCATCATGGCAGGAGCAGGCCGCCGCGCGGGCGCAGGCGTGGTTCCGCGACGCGGTCACGGCGGGGCTCGATCCGCTGGGGCAGGATGCCGCGGTGATCCGCGCGATGGTGCTGGGCGAGATGCCGCAGGACGAGGACGTGCTGATCGAGGCCTACCGGGCGAGCGGCACGCTCCATGTCTTCTCGGTGAGCGGCATGCACGTGGCGATGGTCGGGGTGATCGTCTGGTGGGTGCTGAAAATGTGCCGGGTGTCCCGACGCCCGGCGATCTTCGTGATTATCCTGGCGATGATTGGCTACGTCTGGATCACCGGCGCGAAGCCTCCCTCCGTGCGCTCGCTGGTCATGGCGGGAGTCGTGCTCGGGGCCTTCCTGCTGAGGCTGCGGCCAGATTTGCTGAATGCTCTGGGGCTGGCACTCGTCGCGGCATTGATCGGTGACGGACACCTGATCTTCCAAGTGGGCGTGCAGCTTTCCTTCGGCGTGGTGGCTGCCATCGGCATCGCCGCCGGGCTGCTGCGGAAGCACTTCGAGTGGATGGAAACGCGGGAGCCCTACTTGCCGAGGCAGCTCTATGGCTTCTGGCGAACGGTGTGGCTGCGCATCCGGCAGAAGTCCGCCTCGGCCATGGGCGCGTCCTCTGCGGCCAGCTTCGGCTCGCTGCCACTCACCTTCTGGCACTTCGGTTTTGCCTCCTGGGTCTCCATCCTGGCCAGCCCGCTGATCGGGATACCGGTCTTCGTGCTGATGGCGCTGGCGCTCGCCGCCACCGCGCTCGCCCCCTTTCCCGCCGTCCGCGAGCAGGTGAACCGCATCAATGGCCGCGTCGCCACCGTCTGCACGAAAATGGCCACCGCCTTCGCCGCCATCCCCGCGGGCAGCACGACGATCGCGCGCGGGCGACCGGGGGAAAACTTCCTCGTGATCTACGATACCGGCCATGGTGGCGGCTCAGCCTGCCTGCATGATGGCGGGACGTCCGTGCTCTTCGACACCGCGCATCGGGCAGGCTTTCGCCGCACCGTCCTGCCATCGCTGCGCTATATGGCCCTGCGCCCGCAGAGCGTGGTGCTGAGTCACCCGGATGCCGGGCACCTCGGCGGCACCGCGGAGGCCTTTGACGCGCTGCCCATCCGCCAGGTGCTGATGCCCGTCGAGCGTGCGCGAAGCCCCGTCTTCCGGGAAATCGAGGCGCTTTCCCAGGACCGCGGGGTCGTCACCACCGTCGGGCTGCCGCAGGTGCACTACCCCGTTTCATCGGACGCGTGGTTCGAGGTGATTCACCGGCCGGACGCTCACAACCAGAACGTGCTGGCCGACGAGCGGGTCATGGTCACGCGGCTGCACTGGCGGGGCTGGCGCGTGCTATTCACCAGCGATGCGGGGCTTGCCACCGAGCGGGCAATGCTGCGGGCGGGCGGGGATCTCCAGGCGGACGTCATCGTGGCGGGCCGGCATTCGCAGGATGACTCGCTCGGGGACGACTTCCTCGCGGCGGTGCAGCCGCGCGCGATCGTCGCCGGTCACGCCGATTTCCCCGAGGCGCAGCGCGTGCCGGAGGACTGGATGGCCGCCTGCGAGAGCCGCGGGATCCGCGTCTTCCATCAGGGACACACCGGAGCAGTGACACTGGTCGCGGAGGAAGACGGCTCGCTGGTCATCCGCGGCTTCCTCGATGGCGCGGAGCTGAGGCTACGCAGGTGAGGCGGATTTCCTCAGCCGCAGGCCCTGCAGGGTCTTGCCCTCGCTCTCCCAGAGGAGCTGGAAGTCCGTCTTCGGGTAGAAGAAGGCATCCTCCGGCCAGTCCAGCCGCTCGAACTTTCCGAAGGCCACCACCTTCTCCTCCGCCCACTCGAAGTACTCCGGGTGGTCCGTCTTGAAGAGGAACTCGCCGCCGGGCTCCAGCAGGTCCCAGATGGCCTGCAGGAAATCCTCCTGAATCAGCCGCCGCCGGTGGTGGCGCAGCTTCGGCCACGGGTCCGGACACAGCAGGTGCAGCCGGGAGACCGACTCGCGCGGCAGCAGCCACTCCGCCGTGTAGCGGCTCTCCAGCCGCAGCACACGGGCATTCTCCAGCCGCTGCTTGCCGATGCGCTTGCAGACCTTTCTCACCCGGCCGAGCAGGCGCTCCACGCCGATGAAGTCGCGCTCCGGATACTGCGCCGCCATTTCCAGCAGGAACTTCCCGTCGCCGCAGCCGAGGTCGATCTCCAGCGGCCGTCCCTCGCGGACGAGCTCGTGTTTCTCCAGCCGCCGGAAGTAGTCGGCGGGCACGAATTCCTGGGGCTCGGGGATGCGGGCAGGGCGCTGTGCTTCCATCGCGCAGTGTTTCCAGCCCGTCCCTCGCACGTTTTCAAGGCTTTCTTGGTGCTTGGAACTTCTTACTTCGCGCTTCTCCGCTCCGGGTTCCCGCTTGACGCTCTTTCCTGCCATTCCCTACCCTCCGCAACCGTGGCGCTGGCACCCATGCCGCCCCGGCTCTCCACCACCTAACCGCTTTCTCACCGCCGTGGACCTCAAGGAAATCCGCAAGATCGTCGAGCTCATGAACGAGCACGGGCTCACCCTCTTCGACATGTCGAAGGAGGGCTTCCACCTGAAGCTCCGCAAGGGTCAGGACCTTGAGTCGCTGCGCGGCCTCCTCGGCAGCCTGCCTGCCGCGGCCCCGGCCTACGCGCCCGCACCGGTCGCCGCAGCTCCCGTGGCTGGCCCTGCCGCTGCCACGCCGGCTGCTGCTCCCTCCGCCGATGGCGAGGCGATCACCTCGCCGATGGTCGGCACCTTTTACCGCAAGCCCGGCCCGGATTCTCCGAATTTCACGAATGTCGGCGACGTGATCAGCGAGGGCCAGACGCTCTGCATCATCGAGGCGATGAAGGTGATGAACGAGATCAAGGCCGAGAAGTCGGGCACGATCACCGCGATCCTCGTGGACGACGCCACGCCGGTGCAATTCGGCGACGCCCTCTTCCGCATCAAGTGACGGCTCCGCGATGGTAGATGGCGGATGGCAGATAGAAGCCGGTGCCGCCTTTGTCACCGGGCTCGTCCTAGGGATCTACCATCCACCATCTCCCATCCAGCATCTACCCACTCATCCATGTTCAAGCGCGTCCTGGTCGCCAACCGCGGTGAAATCGCCCTGCGCATCATCCGCGCCTGCCGCGAGCTCGGCGTCGAATCCGTCGCCGTCTACTCCGAGGCAGACGTCGATTCGATGCACGTCCACCTCGCCGACCACGCGGTCTGTATCGGGCCCGCGCCGAGCAAGGAGAGCTACCTGAAGCCCGACCGCATCATCGCCGCCGCCGAGATCACCGAGGCGGAAGCGATTCACCCCGGCTACGGCTTCCTCTCGGAAAACGCGCGCTTCGCCGAGATCTGCGAAAGCTGCAATCTCAAGTTCATCGGCCCGTCCGCGAAGGTCATCTCGACCATGGGCGACAAGGCCACCGCCCGCGCCACCGCGCTGGCAAACGGCGTGCCCGTCACCCCGGGCTCCGGCATTCTCACCGATGCGAAGCACGGTCTGGCCGAGGCGAAGCGCATCGGACTGCCCGTCATGATCAAGGCGACCGCCGGCGGTGGTGGCCGCGGCATGCGCCCGTGCTTCAAGGAGGAGGAATTCGAGTCCCTCTTCAAGGCGGCCTCCGGCGAAGCCCTCGCGGCTTTCGGCAATGGCGAATGCTATCTGGAGAAGCTGGTGCTGAATCCCCACCACGTGGAATTCCAGGTCATCGCCGACAGCCACGGGAATTTCATCCAGCTTGGCGAGCGCGACTGCTCCATGCAGCGCCGGAACCAGAAGATCATCGAGGAGTGCCCCTCCCCGCTGCTCGGCCCCGAGCTGCGCGCCCGCATGGCGGAGGCATCCGTGAATCTCATCAAGAACATCGGCTACGAGAACGCCGGCACCATCGAGTACCTCGTCGATGAGAAGGGTGAGAACTTCTACTTCATGGAGATGAACACCCGCATCCAGGTGGAGCATCCCGTGACGGAAGAGGTGATGGGCTGCGAGCTCATCAAGGAGCAGATCCGCATCGCCGCCGGCGAGCCGCTCTCCGGCCACGTCCTGAATGCATCCCCGCGCGGCCACTCCATCGAGTGCCGCATCAATGCCGAGGACCCCTTCAACAACTTCTGCCCCAGCCCCGGCAAGATCGACATGTGGTATGCCCCGGGCGGCAAGGGCGTGCGCGTGGACACCCACGTCTACTCCGGCTACTCCGTCCCGCCGAACTACGACTCGATGATCGCCAAGCTCATCGTGACCGGCGCCACCCGCGAGATCGCCATCGCCCGCATGAAGCGCGCGCTCGGCGAATTCATGATCCGCGGCATCAAGACGACGATCCCCTTCCAACAGGAGATCATCGACCATCCGGACTTCGCCAACGGCACCTACGACATCGGCTGGGTGGCCCGCTACCTCGAGGAGCGGAAGGGCTGAACCCATGCAGCGGATCCTGTGCAACGGAACGGCTGCGCCGGTCCGGTGATGGGCGCTCCGTCGTCATCCCATGAAGCTCTCCGGCCAGCTCTACGCCATCCTCGATCTCGGCTACGTCTCCGCGGAGAATGCGGAGACCGTCACCGGGGACCTTCTTGCCGGGGGTGCCGACTTGCTCCAGCTCCGGGCAAAGGGCCACGAGCCCGGGGAGATCGAGCGCCTTGCCCGCCTGCTCCTGCCGCTCTGCCGCGAGGCCGGCGTGCCCTTCATCGTGAATGACTACCCGGCCATCGCCGCTGCTGTCGGCGCGGATGGCATCCACATCGGCCAGGACGACGGCACACTCGCCGCCGTCCAGGAGATCGTCGGGCCGGACATGCTCGTCGGCCGCTCGACGCATTCGCCGGATCAAGCCCGCGCCGCCTTGGCCGAAGGCTTTGACTACATCGGCTTCGGCCCGCTTTTCCCGACACCCACCAAGCTCGGCCGTCCAGGCATCGGCATCGAAAATGTCGCTGCCGTCCAGGCCGAAGTCGGCTCGCAGATCCCCGTCTTCTGCATCGGCGGCATCAAGCGCGACAACCTCCCGCAAGTCCTCGAGGCCGGCGCGAGGAACGTGGTGATCGTTTCAGATCTGCTCACGGCTGAGGATGTCGTAGGGGCGACCGCCATGGTGAAGCGGGCGATCGCGGATTGCGGATTGCGGACTGTGGATTGAGAAGATGGCGGCGTGATGAATGCCGCGGAGTTCAAAGAACGCACGATGTTGTTCGGCCTCAGGGTCATCGATGTGGTCGATGCCCTCCCCAAGTCCACCAAGGGGAAGACCGTCGCCGGACAGCTTTGTCGCTCCGGCACGTCCGTCGGAGCCAATTACCGCGCCGCATGTCGTGCGAAGAGCAGCGCTGACTTCATCCACAAGATGGCCATTGTCGAAGAAGAGGCGGATGAGTCTGCTTACTGGCTTGAGGTGATCGTCCGCGCGAAACTCTTGCCTGCCAAGCGTTTGGAACCCTTGATCGCCGAGGCGAACGAGATCGTCGCCATGGTGATCTCTTCCATTACCACCGCCAAACGCAAACGCGCCTGACCCCACCCATCATGTCCGCCGAGAATCAATCCGAAGTCCGCAATCCGCAATCCTCAATCGTGGTCGGCGGCACCATCGCCATCGACAACGTCAAGACGCCCTTCGCCGACGAAACCAATCTCCTCGGTGGCTCCGCCGCCTACGCTGCCTTGGCCGCCTCCTTCTCCGGCGTGCCGGTCAATCTCGTCGGCATCGTCGGCAAGGATTTCCCCGCCCCGCACCTCGCGATGCTGGAGGGCCGCGGCATTTCCCTCGATGGCGTCGAGCGCTCGGAAGGCGACTCCTTCACCTGGTCCGGCGAGTATTTCAACAACATGAACGAGCGCACGACCCACCGCGTCGGCCTCAACGTGCTGGAGAGCTGGGAAGTGAAGGTCCCTGCCAGTGCCGCCTCGTCCGCCTTCGTCGTGCTGGCAAACATGTCGCCGGACAATCAGCTCCAGATGCTCTCGCAGTGCCAAGCGGCCGACCGCTTCGTCATCGCCGACACCATGGACCTGTGGATCGAGATCGCAAACGACCGCCTCCACGATGTCCTGAAGCAGCTCGACCTCTTCGTCATCAATGACAGCGAGGCCCGCGAGTTCACCCGCACGTCGAATCTCCTCCAGGCCGGTCGCCAGCTCCTTGCCAAGGGCCCGCGCCACGTCGTCATCAAGCTCGGTGAATACGGCGCGATGCTCTTCTCGAACGAGGGCGGCCAGGAACAATTCTTCCGCAGCCACGCCTACCCGATCGAGGAACTCACCGACCCGACCGGGGCCGGCGACTGCTTCCTCGGCGGCCTCGCCGGCTATCTGGCGGCCAAGGGCTCCACCAAGCCAGACTTCGATACCCTGCGCCAGGCGGTCGTCTACGGCTCCGTGGTCGCCTCCTTCACCTGCGAGTCCTTCTCGACCCGCGGCCTCGAAGCACTCGACGCCGCAGGTCTCCAAGCCCGCATGGACCGCTTCCGCGCCGTCACCACTTGGTGAGGACGTTCGCGGCGGTCTTCACGGACTCCTGCGCCGAAATTCCCCCTTGGCAGATTCTCAGATCGCGTTGTCCCTCAAAAGCGGGACAACGCGATTTTTCGTACCGCACTTATTGATACGGAAACCACGATAATCGGTCGATCTGGTGACGGAATTGGAAAAAATCTGGAGCTTCTCCTTGGTGACAGATGGCCCTTCCGCGCATTTACCGGGCCAATCCCGATTTTCGCATTAGCCAGGCAGTATTAGGGGGCTTCGCAACATGCTGATTTTAAATAATCAAAGTAGCATCTCAAAACTTTCTTGCCTTGCCCGAGTAAACGACGATGAATGTCACTGATGAGGATAAATCAGCCGGATAACCGTGCCCGATGACGAATGCGTCACGGCTGTCCACCGCTTTTTTCCTCGACGGAACCGAAAATCAGACCTAAACCCAGACTCGTCATGAAACCAATCATTCCCTTCGCGCTTCTCGGAGCGCTTCTCGCTGTCGGGGCAGTGAATGCTGCCGAAACCACCCCGGTGGGTTACGAGACTCTCTCGCTTGCTCCTGGCTTCAATTACACCGGCCTTCGTCTCCAGCAGCCGGTGGTGCATGCTGGCACCTTCGAAACCATCACAGCGAACTCTGTCACCGACACAGGTGCCACTTTCGCGCTGACGGCCACGAAGACCTACATCATCGAGATCAACAACGGTTCCGGTATCCTCACCGACGTCCTGGGTAGCGCCGTTTCTGGCAGCACGATCAATACCACCGACAACCTTCTCGCTGCAGGCGTCGCCAATGGTGCTTCTTACTCCATCCGTGAAGCTGCGACGTTGACCAGCATCTTCGGAGCTACCAATTCTGCCGGACTTACCGGTGGTTTCGGCGGTATCAGCGGTGCTGATGTCATCTTCGTGTCGAATGGCAGCGGCGGCTTCAACCAATACTACTACGACGATCTCGAAGGTAGCTGGGCAGACGTCAATGGTGCTGCAGTGAATGGCGCTTCTGTGCCGATCATCTACACCGATAGCTTGATCGTTTCTGCAACCGCTCCAGTCAATCTGGTGGTGTCGGGAGAAGTCAAGCTTACCCCGACCGCAACTGTGACAAGCAGCGGTTTCAACTACATCAGCTCCGTCTATCCTGCTGGTGCGACTCTTAGTTCGACCTTCGATGCTGCGATTCCCCAATTGGATCGTGGTTTCGGAAGTATCGCTGGAGCTGACGTTTTCTTCGTCGCGAATGGTACCGGCGGATACAATCAATACTACTACGACGACTTGGAAACGAGCTGGGCGGATGTCAATGGAGTCGCAGTGAATGGTGCTTCCATCAGTCTGGACAGTGGCGTGATTTTCTCCAATGAAAACACCCCGCTTTCTCTGAAGCTTTCGGCGCCGAGCTTCTACGGCGATTTGTAATAATAATAAATTCCCCTAAAAAAGCATGAAAATTAATGCGCTATTGTTTGCCTCCGTAGGCTTGATTTCGAGTTCCTTCGCGGCTTCCACACTGAACCTCCGGAACTTCTCAGGCGTCTCCGTTGGCTTGCCGATCGTCAACTCAGAAGGTGCTGCTGTGGCAGTAAACAGCTTCCACGCGAATGCAGGTTACTTCAACACGACGATCAACTGGAGCACCGCTACTGCAGAAATCATCAAGTCGGCATTTGTCGGTATCGACACTTCTCCGATCAATGGTGGAACCCGCAGCGGTTTGTTCACGGGACAGACTTTCAACGGAACCCTGCCTGCTGGTTTCGCGGGATCGCAGGCTTACGTTGTGATCGCAAACAATGCTGATTTCAGCTTGGCAACGCACTTTGCGGTCGTCGCCGCTAACGTTGCATTCACCGGTCCTGACGGCTTCGGTAACAGCGCGCAGACTCTCGATGCTCTTTCCGCTGCAAACGTCGTTTTCGGAACTGTCCGACAAGTGACAACACAACCGGACAACCTGGCGAATGCAGCCTTCGTTTCCGGTGTCGAAATGATCACCGCCGTTCCTGAGCCTTCGATCGCTCTGCTTGGTGCTCTCGGAGTCTTCGGCTTGGTTCGCCGTCGCCGCTAATATAGACTTCTTGTTTCCAATTTTAGAGCCGAGCTGTTAATTCAGCTCGGCTCTTTTATTTTTCGAATGATCGTTTGTTCAATGGAATGTCTTTAGCGTTGTTGGGGCATTGATGATTCCCATCAACTGAAATGAGTTTCTGAAGTTTGGACTCAGCGCTGGATTTTGGTATATGATATTATTGAATATGCTGTGGTCTTGGATTATTTAGAGTGTGAATCATAATGATTCCGTCTGCTCCTTTTGTTGCTGAAACGGTTTGGAAATTTATCTATTTCGGTTCGCGTTGGTAGTGAATATCGTCTTCCTGGGCGAAGACCATTCTCCTCTGGCTGTGTAGTTGTTTGCAGAGCTTTCGACTTGGCCAAAACCTGTGCGTTCATCAGATTCTGGTTAGTCAGCCCAGCATGATGAGAGCATCGTATTTGAGTTTATTTTTGGTGATCGGAGCGCATGCCCAAGTCCCGGACTGGGAGAATCCGGCGGTTTTCCGAGTGAACAAGGAAGCTCCGCGGGCGACTTCGATGCCTTTCCCGGACCGCGCGATGGCGTTGGCGAAGCCGCGGAAGGAGTCTCCGTGGTGCCAATTGCTGAATGGCCCTTGGAAATTCCATCATGTGGGGAGCCCGGATGCTCGGCCGGTGGACTTCTACAAGCCCAGGTTCGACGTATCCGGATGGAAAGAGATCCCGGTGCCTTCGAATTGGCAGATGCATGGCCATGGGGTGCCGATTTACACGAACTCGGAGTATCCCTTTGCTGCGAAGCCGCCGACGGTGATGGGCGAGCCGCCGGCACATTTTACCAATTTCCCCGCTGATCAGCGGAATCCCGTCGGCTCCTATCGTCGCTCTTTCACGGTGCCTCCGGAATGGAACGGGCAGCCGGTCCACATCGTGTTCCAAGGAGTGGACTCCGCCTTCTACCTGTGGATCAATGGTGAGAAGGTCGGTTACTCCGAGGATTCCCGCACGCCCGCCGAGTTTGACGTCACGAAGTATTTGAAGGACGGCGAAAATGTGGTGGCCGTCGAGGTCTATCAGCACAGCGACGGCTCCTACCTGGAGGATCAGGACATGTGGCGGATGAGCGGGATCTTCCGCGACGTCTATCTGTGGACTTCTCCCACGCTCGATGTGCGGGATCACTGGCTCCAGGCCGGCCTGACGTCGGACTATCGCCAGGGCACCGTGAAGTTCTCCGCGACCGTGGCCAATGAGGGCGAAACCGCGGGTTTGGCAAAGGTGAAGCTGGAGATCCTTCAGCCCGACGGAGCGGCCTCACTCTATACCGGCGAGTCGGAAGTGAAGGTGGAAGCAGGTGCCAGCGGGGAAGTGGCCATCGACGGCGGGGTGCTGGATGGCATCACGGGATGGTCGGCGGAAGCGCCCACGCTCTACCCCTATGTCATCACGATCTCGGATGAGACGGGCAAGCCTCTGGCGCACTACGCGGGCAAGACCGGCTTCCGGCACAATGAGGTGAAGAACGGGCAGTTCCTGCACAATGGAAAGCCGATCCTCTTCAAGGGCGTGAATCGCCATGATCACAATCCCCGCAATGGCCACTACGTCACCGAGGCGGACATCGAGGCGGACCTGCTCCAGATGAAGCGGACGAACATCAACGCGATCCGCTGTTCGCACTACCCGAATGATCCCGCCTTCTACGAGCTGGCGGACAAGCTCGGCTTCTATGTGATCGATGAGGCCAATATCGAATCGCACGGCATGGGCTGGGGCCCGGATGCCAATCCGCTTGCGAAGGATCCCGCATGGGGCCCAGCGCACATGGACCGGATGCAGAACTGCCTTGAGCGGGACAAGAATCACCCGTCCATCGTGATGTGGTCGATGGGCAATGAGTCCGGCGATGGCATCAATTTCCAGGAGATGTCCAAGTGGATCAAGCAGCGCGATCCCTCCCGCCCGGTCCACTACGAGCAGGCGCAGCAGCGGGCACATGTGGATATCTTCGCCCCGATGTACGCCTCCATCCAGAGCTGTCTGGAGTACTGCAGGGCAGAGGAGAAGAAGCCCTTGGAATCACAGCGCCCGCTCATCCAGTGCGAGTACAACCATGCGATGGGGAACAGCTCCGGCAATCTGGCGGAGTATTGGGAGATTTATCGGAAGGAGCGCCTCCTTCAGGGCGGCTTCATTTGGGACTGGAAGGATCAGGGGATCTTCAAGCGGATCCATGGCTTGGACACCGTGGAAGATCGCTCGGGTAAAGGCCACAAGTCCCTACTCTACGGATCGCTCTCCGCGACGGAGGGGCTATATGGCGGTGGCGTGGTATTCGAAGAGTCTGCGGACCTCGATCTCGCCGAGAGCGTCACCCTGATCGTGGAAGCCCGCGGAAACTTCGGCGGAGCCAGCTCGCAGGGCGGTGGTGACAACAACCGCAACGAGTCGGATGGCTACCCGATGATCTCGAAGGGCGACAGCTCCTACATGCTCAAGGTGAACGCCGACGCGACCAAGGCGGAGTTCTTCGTTTTCATCGCTGATAAATGGGAGGCGGTCTTCGCGGATCTTCCGGACGGCTGGCGCTCGTCCTTCCACACGATCGCCGGATCGTATGATGGCAAGCAGCTTGCGCTTTTCATCAATGGCAAACAGGCGGCGGCACGTCCGTGCAGCGGCCCGATCACAGTCAATCAATGGCCGGTGGCAATCGGCTTGGACACGGAGAAGCCGGATCGGAAATTCGATGGCTCCATCCGCCGCGCGGCGATCTACGGTCGTGCGCTGGGCGAGTCCGAGATCGGGTTCGATGCACCGGAGGCGCTGGTTTCCCTCGACTTCGTTCAGGATGCCGCGAAGCCCGCCACTGCTCCTGCCTTTGTCTATGGTGGGGACTTCAATGATCGGCCGAACCAGAAGTCATTCTCTTTGAATGGTATCGTTCTTCCGACCGGGCAGCCGGGCACGCAATTCGAGGAGGTGAAGAAGGCCCTGCAGGACATCCACGTGTCCGGCGTCGATTTGGCCACGCCGAACCTGAAGGTCTCTATCACCAACGAACGGTCTTTCACCAGCACGCGGGACATCGCCGGATCGTGGAGGGTGCTGAAGGACGGAGTCCAGGCCGCCGCCGGAAAGCTCAGCTTGCCAGAGATCGCGCCGGGTGCGTCGGTGGAAGTCCCCATTCCCACCGGCGTCGCACCAGAGCCGGGCTCGGAATACACGATCCGTTTCCGCTTCGATCAGAATCAGGCGACCGAGTGGCATCCCGCCGGTATGCCGGTGGCTTGGGATGAGCTAGCGCTGCCATGGAGCAAGCGCACGCCGCCGGCACCCTCGGCTGCCGACGGTCTGGCGAAGATCGAGGACGGTGCCGACCGAGTCACCCTGAGCGGTGGCAAGGCCGTCGCGGTGATCGACAAGAAGTCCGGAGTCCTCGTTTCCTGGAAGCAAGAGGACAAGGAACTCCTGTTGGCTCCCCTTCATCTGAATTTCTGGCGTCCGCCGACGAACAATGACGAGGGCGCGAAGCTCCCGCGGCAGCTCGCCGTGTGGCGTCGGGCCGGGATCGATGCCACCGCCACCTCCGTCGAAGCGAGGCAGGAGGGGGCTGACGCGGTCGCCTTGTCAAAGCTGGCGATACCCGCAGGCGAAAGCCAGGCGGAGATCGAGTGGCGCATGCATGCGTCGGGGCAGCTTTCGGTGGCGGTGAAATTCACCCCGCAGGGTCAGCTTCCGATGATCCCGAGGATCGGCATGCAGTGCGAGATGCCGGTGGCGATCGACCGTCTTAGCTGGTTGGGCAAGGGTCCCCACGAGAACTACGCGGACCGCCGGGAGGGTGCCTGGACCTCGGTTCATTCGGGGACCATCTCACAACTCTTCAACCGGTATCTGGATCCGCAGGAGAGCGGAAACCGCGGTGAAGTCCGCTGGGCTCGTTTCCTCCCTGCTTCCGGCGGTGCGGGCTTCAAGGTGGATGCGACGGGTGAATCCCTCCTTTCAATTTCCGCCTACCCGGTGTCGCAAGATGTCCTGGAACTCGCCCGCCACGGTGCCGACATCCGTGCGACCGACTCGATCCACGTGAATATCGACCACCGCCAGATGGGGCTCGGCGGCACGAATTCCTGGGGTGAGCTGCCGTTGGAGAAGTATCGCATTCCGGCAGAGGGAGTTTACGAGTGGTCGTTCCTTCTCACACTTGAGACGGCACCGATGCCGCGCCGTCCGGCGGGTGTGCCAGGCCTGCCGCCGGAGTTGCTGCCGCCAGGCATCCCCCAGCAGCCGACACCGCCTCCCGGCGGGTGATCATGTCCGGGTCGAGGACCGCGAGGCGAAAGCTGGTGTGAGCCGTCTGGATCACCTAGCTTCCGCCATCTCATGAATCTGTTCCGCGCTTGCTCTGGGTTGCTGTTGCTTCTGGCCGCTCCTGCGGCGATGGGGGTCGAGGCGAGCTGGGAGCATCAGCTTGCCCGGCGGTTTTCGCCGCGATGGGCAGCGATCGGGAAGGAAGCGGGTGAGATCCGCGAGGAACTGCCGCGGCTGCCCGCCGTGCCGGTGGCGGACCAAGGGGGCACAGGAGGCTTCGCGAGCCTGCACCCGGCGGCGGAGCCTGCTGCCGCGGGAGGCTTCTCGCTGGTGCTGGATTTCCCGGAGGCAAAGCCGGTGGACCTGGTGGCGCTCGTTCCAGCGCGACGATACGGGGTGGAGGGTCTAGAGTCGCAGTTCGGTCTGCCGGATGGATTTTCCGTGGAGCTGCTGGATGCGTCAGGCGCGGTCATCCGGTCCGTGGTGAGGGAGGATGGCCTGTGGGCAAATCCCGTGCGGGCAGGGCAACCTTTCGTTTACCCCGTGGACCCGCCCGTCGAGGCGGCGGGTGTGCGGATCTCGGCGAGCCGCTTGAGATTGGACCCGGATGTCTCCGACAGCTACGTCCACGCTTGGGCCGAGATCTTCGCCTTTTCCGGCCAGCAGAATGTCGCCTACCAGTCCACGGTGACCGCTGCGGGGGGCTCGGCACCTGCGGCACCCTGGCAGTGGGCAAATGCCTTCGTCGTGGACGGTCTGACGCCGCTCGGGCTGCCGGAGGCCCCGGGCGAGCCGCACATGAATGTCGGCTGGATGTCCGAGGGGAAGCCGAAGGCAAGCGATGCCGTGTGGGTGGAGCTGGATCTGGGAGAGGAGCGGGACTTCGATGCCATCCGCCTGTTCCCGGCGAAGCGGCCCACCTCGGATCTACCGAGTGGCTTCGGCTTCCCGCGGAAGTTCACGGTCTCCATCCCGCAGCCGGGCGGCTCTCCGGTCAAAAAGGAAGTGGAAATGACGAATCCGGGCCACAATCCGGTCTTCGTGCCGCTGGAGCGCACGCGAGGCCGCAGCGTGAAGATCGAGGCGACCGAACTCTGGAAGGCGTATGAGAATTTCCCGGCCTTCGTCGCCCTCAGCGAGGTCGAGGTGCTGGATGGCGAGAAGAATGTCGCTCTCGGAGCCGCGGTGCGGTCCTCCGGAGGGATGGGCGCGGTGGTCGGCTCGGGGGTGCAGTATTGGATCGCCTCCAGCCTCAGCGACGGCTACGGCCCGGATGGCAAACTCGTCTCCCAGCGCGAATGGCTGCTGGCACTCGACAAGCGGCTGGGCCTGGAGATGCGCCTGTATCAGCTCCAGCGCGAGTCGGAGATGATCGTCGCGAAGTGGCGGCGCGCGGGCTTGGCGGGCGTCTCCCTGCTCGGTCTGGCGGGGGCCTTCGTCCTCGTCTATCTGCCGATCCGCTATCGCATGAGGGAAAAGAGGGAGCTCTCCCGCGTCCGCGAGCGCATCGCCGGGGACCTGCATGACGAGGTGGGCAGCAATCTCGGGAGTATCCAGATGCTGGCGGACCTCGCCGAGGGGCATGCCGGGGCGACGGGGCCGACGAGGGAGCTGAAGCGTATCCAGCGGATCGCCGCGGAGACGGTCAGCGCGGTGCGGGATATCGTTTGGCTGTTGCGGCCGCAGGGCGACCACCGCATCGGGACGGTGGAGCATTTGCGCGAGACCAGCTCGATCATGCTGGAGCCGCTGGAGTGGGAATTCACCGCGAACGAGGCGGCTTGGCAGTGCGAGATGACGGACGAGGCGAACCGCCACCTGTTCCTCTTCTTCCGCGAGGCGCTGCACAATCTCCTGCGGCACTCGGGTGCCAAGCGGGCGACGATCCGTGTGGAGTGCGATGATGCGCGCTTTCACCTGACCGTGGCGGACGATGGCAGCGGCATCCCGCCGGAGAAGCTGGCGCGGCCGTCCACGCTGCGGGCGCTGCGGCAGCGGGTGGAGGCGCTGGGTGCGGAGTTCAAGGTGGAGAGCCAGCCGGGAGAGGGCACGCGCCTGGAGCTCGGCATCCCGTTGCACGCGAAGCGGAAGAAAAAGCAGCCTGCCGGGGGGAAGCCCGGCATTGCCTCCGCCTGATCCCGAGCGTTCAATGCTCCCGTGGCTGCCAGCAAATCCGACGAATCCAAGCCGATCCGACTGATCCTCATCGAGGACCACGCCGACTTCCGCGAGTCGGTGTCGATGGTGCTCACCGAGCGCGGCTACGACTGCGTCGGCGAGTTTTCCACGATGGAGGACGCCATCGAGGCGATCCGTGGCGGTCTCGATGCGGATCTGGTGCTGTCGGACCTCGGCCTGCCGGGTATGAGCGGGGTGGACGGCATCAAGAAGGTCCGCGAGCTGCTGCCGCGAGTGCAGGTGCTGGTGCTCACCGCCTTCACGGACAAGGCAAAGGTCTTCGCCGCGCTGGAGGCCGGCGCGCATGGCTATCTGGTGAAAGCGGGCAGCGCCACGCGGCTCATCGCCACCCTCGAGGAGGTGCTGGCCGGTGGGACGCCGCTGGACCCGAAGATCGCCGGCATGATCCTCCAGACCTTCCGCCAGCTCAGTCCGATCCAGGGCGGTGAGACGCTTTCCGCCCGCGAGGCCGAGGTGCTCCAGCTTTCCGCGAAGGGCCTGACCCGGCAGGAAGTCGCTGACCAGCTCGGTCTTAGCCAGCATTCGGTGACGGAGTACATCAAGCGCTGCTTCGACAAGCTCCACGTGCGGAACCTGCCCGCCGCGGTCAGCGAGGCGATCCGTCGCGGCCTGCTCGACCTGTCCTGATCGTGTCCCAAATCTTGGGGACATGACAAACCGGTCGATTTCAGGCAGGGTCTTCACATCCGAAGGGGCTCCGGCCTCCGGGGATGAAAAATTTCATGACGAAATTTATTGGGGCCGCGTGAGTGCGCGGCCCCTTTTCTTTTGCCCGGATGCCCGGATCGGGTGGCCAGAGCGGGCCATGAGCGTGTCCCAAATCTTGGGGACATGACAGGCCCGGCGTTTTCTGGCAGCTTCTACTCATCCGAAGGGGCTCCGGCCCTCAGGGAATGAAAATTTCATGACGAAATTCATTGGGGCTGCGTGAGTGCGCGGCCCCTTTTCGTGTACGGGTGGCGGCATCGCACGAATGTCCGTTTCGGTTGATGAAACGCAGGGGCAATTGCGGTAACGGGGAGGCATGAAGCGCTTGCTCCACCTGCTGCTGTTCCTTCCGCTGATCGCTTTCGCCACGCCCGATCCGAATCCGGACCGCTTTGCCAAGGAGATCGCGGCCTTTGATGCGGCGGACGAGAAGGCTCCGTTTGAGAAAGGCGGCATCGTTTTCACCGGCAGTTCCAGCATCCGGCTCATGGACTTGGGCAAGGTCTTCCCCGGCCTGAAGGCGTTGAACCGCGGCTTCGGCGGCGCGCACATCTCCGAGGTGAATCACTACCTCGACCGCTGCGTGCTGCGCTACGAGCCCTCGCTGGTCGTCTTCTACTGCGGGGGAAATGACCTGTGGGACAAGAAATCGCCCGAGCAGGTGGAGGAGGATTTCACGGAGTTCCGCCGCCGTTTGTTCGAAAAGGTCCCGGAGGCTAAGCTGATCATCATGGGCGTGCGGCCCAGCCCCTCGCGCGTATCGATCCGCGACAAGGAAGCGGACATGAATGCGCGCTTCAAGAAGACGGCCGAGGCGGACAAGCGCATCACCTACGTCGCCGGATCCTGGGACCGCTTCCTGGACAAGGACGGCAAGACGATCCCGGAGCTTTTCGTGGAAGACGGCCTGCACATGAGCGATGCGGGCTATGCGGTGTGGCGGGAGCTGCTGCTGCCGCTGCTGCCAAAGCATTGAGGAGGTGGGCCGGTCCGTTGTGCGGACCGGCTACAGCTCTGGATTTCGTACCGAGGCGGGACGCCTCGGCAACGGACTGGAGCGGGACGCTCCAGCTACGTTGCCCGGGGGGGGAGGCTGGCGGCAGGATGCCGCGGCCGCGGTTAGTCGTCGTCGTTGCTGCCGCCCTTCACGCGGACCTTGCCGCGGAGCTTGGCCTCGATGAAGGCGTCGATGTCGCCGTCCATCACGTGCTGGATGTTGCCCGTTTCCTCGCCGGTGCGCAGGTCGAGCACCTTCTGGTAGGGCTGGAAGACATAGGAGCGGATCTGGTTGCCCCAGCCGATGTCGCCCTTTTCGCCGTAGGCGCGCTCGGCCTCGGCCTTGCGCTTGTCTTCCTCGAGCTGGAAGAGCTTTGCCTTCAGGATCTCGTAGGCGAGTTCCTTGTTGGCGCCCTGCGAGCGGGCATTCGTGGAGCGGATCAGGATGCCGGTGGGAAGGTGGCGCAGCAGCACGCCCGTCTCCACCTTGTTCACGTTCTGGCCGCCCTTGCCGCCGGACCGCATGGTGGTGATCTCGATGTCCTTCTCGTTGATGTCGATCTTGATCTCGTCGTTGATCTCCGGCGTCGCATCGACGGAGGCGAAGGAGGTGTGACGCTTGGCAGCGGAGTCGAAGGGCGAGATGCGGACCAGACGGTGCACGCCGCGCTCGTTCTTCAGGTAGCCGTAGGCATACTCGCCGGTGACCTTCATGGTCGCGCCGCGCAGGCCGGCCTCGTCGCCGTCTTCCCAGTAGATCGTCTCGCAGGTGAAGCCCTTGCGCTCCGCCCAGCGGGTGTACATGCGGAAGAGCATCTGTGCCCAGTCGCAGGCCTCGGTGCCGCCCGCGCCCGCCTGGACGATGAGATAGCAGGAGGCGGAATCGTTCGGCCGGTCGAGGAGTGTCAGCAGTTCGAAGGACGCGATGTCCTTGTCGAGTTCCGCAGCGCCATTGACGGCCTCCACGGCGGCATCGTGATCGTCGAATTCCTTCGCGAGCTCGATGCCTGCGAGCAGGTCGTCGTAGCGGCCGCTCAGCTTTTCGAAGGCTCCCATCTTCTTCTTCAGTCCGGCGATCCGCGTGTTGGTGGCGCGGGCCTTCTCCTGATTGTTCCAGAAATCGGGGTCACCCATCGCGGCCTCCAGCGAGGCGATTTCGCGCTGCAAGGTAGGGACGTCAAAGATACCTCCCGAGCTGGGTCAGACGGCTCTTCAGAGCGTCCGTATCCAGCGCCGAGAGGTCGGCGGTTTGAGGTTCAGCCATAAGGTGGGCGGAAGGTGCGGGCACGGGGGTGGGGAGTCAAGGAGTGTTGTGGCGGGCAGCGGGGTGCGTAGCCTGCGCTTTTACCGAGCGTTTACGGACAGGATGCCCCGCTTCCGCTATGCCGGGAGGATGATGAAACTCGTTCTCGCCACCGGCTTCCTGTTCGCGGTCTCCTTTCATGCCTCCGGGGAAATCCCGGCGGTGCCACAGGTCGAGTCGGTCGGCTTGTTCAAGAACGGCGTGGCGGTCGTGCGTGCGTCCTTCGAGGCAAAGGAGGCTGGCAGCTATGTGTGGGACGAGCTGCCGCGCAGCATCCACGGCGGCTTCTGGATCGAAAGCGATGGCGTGGTGAGCGTGCGGGCAACTACACGGATGGTTGATGAAGCGGTCGCGGTGCCCACCGGCATCCTGCAGCGCGACCTGGCGGGGCAATCGGTGACGCTGCGCCTGAAGAAAGGCAGCGAGGGGGGTGAAGCGCCGGTCGTGTCGGGCAAGGTGTGGGCGCTGCCGGAGCAGCCCGTGACGAAGTCGTGGGACAGCGGCTTTTTCGACGCATCGAGTTCGTGGCGCGGAATCTCCCCGCCGCGCACCGAGACCCCGGCCAGCACGGGGAACTTCCTTGTTCTGGAAAGTGCGAGCGGCCGGCAGTTCATCGAACTCTACTCGATCGCCTCCATCTCCGTCGATGGCCCGGCAGTCGTGGCCAAGCGGGAGTCGGAGAAGCCGGTGATGGTTTTCGATGTCAGCCAGCCCCCGCGCGACGGTGGCCGGGTACGCATCACGTATCTCGCCCGGGGGCTGGCGTGGGCACCTTCCTATCGCATGGACATGGGCGAGGGCGGCAAGCTCTCGATCCGCCGCAGCACCGTGGTCCGCAATGAACTCATCGGCCTCCGCGATACCGAGGTGCAGCTCATCTCCGGGTTTCCGAACATCGAGTTCGCGCATGTCGATTCCGCGCTGTGGGGCGGCGCCACGCTCACGGCTTTCTTCCAGCAGCTCGGGCAGGATACCAGCCGCGTCTCCGGCGCACGCGGTGCCGCCACGCAGCAGATGGTGATGTATAACTCGGTGTCCGCTGCTCCCGCGAATGCACTGCCGGACTTCCAGGAAGGCGGTGCCGGAGATGACCTGAACTACGAGTCCATCGGCAAGCGCAGCCTGGCACCGGGCGACTCGCTTTCCATGGAGCTCCCGGCCGCGGAGACGACTTGCGAGCGAGTGGTCGAGTGGGTGGTGAAGGACCCTCGCGATGCCTATGGCCGCTATCTCTCGTCGGGCATGCAGCGGGATGAGAATGAGGCATGGGACGCGCTGAAGTTCGTCAATCCCTTCGATTTCCCGCTGACCACCGCGCCGGTCGTCATCACGGAGGGCGGCCGCTTCCGCAGCCAGGGACTCAGCCAGTGGGTGAACCCGGGGCAATCGACCTGCCTCCGGATGACAAAGGCACTCAGCCTCCAGACGCGCTCCTCGGAAGTCGAGGAGGAAGGCCAGCGCGAGCTCGTATGGGTGGGCGGCAACAACTATCGGCGGACCACGGTGAGGGGCACGCTGGAGCTGCACAATTTCCGCGGGAAGGAAGTGACGCTCGATATCCGGGCGGAGTTCTCCGGCGAGATGATCGAGGCACAGGACAAGCCCGTCGCCCGCCTGCGCACGGAAGGCGTCACCAGCGTGAATCCGCGCCGCGAGCTGCTGTGGACGCTGAAGCTGGCACCGGGCGAGCAGAAGACCGTGACCTACCGCTATTCGGTGCTCGTGAGTCATTGAGGGGAGTCGGTCGGAAAAAATCCATTTGCAGTTTTACCCATACCCCCTATGGGTATCTGCATGGACCGCGACTGCTGCCAGACGAAGCCCCTGCTCGGGCGGGTGAACCGCATTGCCGGGCAGGTGCAGGGGATAGGCCGGATGATCGAGGAGAACCGCGATTGCCCGGAAATCCTTCACACCATCTCGGCAGTCCACGCGGCGCTACGGGCGCTGGAGGCGAAGCTGCTGGAGGATCACGTGACGCATTGCGTGACCGAGGCAGCCTCGGACCCGAAGCAGCTCGACCGCCGCTTGGAAGAACTCGTCGCGCTCTACAAGCGCCGCCTCGCCTGACCCGACCGCCATGAAATCCTGCTGTCATCCCGACTCGCCGGAGAAGGAACCCGATGCCTCGGCTGCTGCTGCCGCTTCGGGAGTTCCGGCCATCCGCCGCCTGCCCGGGCTTGGGCTCGGGTCGATGGAGCGGAAGTCGCCCGTCCCGTCATGCTGCGTACCTCAGGTGGAGGAAAGCCAGGCCAAGCCCTCCTGCTGCGGCGGGGGAGGTGAAGAGGAGCAGGTCTCCTCATGCTGCGCGCCGACCCGCAAGACCGACTGGATCTTGTGGGGCTCGCTCGTGCTCGTCACCGCGGGCATCGCGGGGCACTTCATCGGGGGCGGCCCCGCCTGGTGGCACACCTTTGCCCACGGCAGTTGGGAGTTCATGTCAAAGGCCTGGTGGGGTCTGCTCGCGGGCATCGTCGCGGTCGGCGTGATCGGCCGCATGCCGCAGGAGCTGATCTCCGGTCTGCTTGGTCGCGCCGGGAGCTTCGGCGGCATCCTCCGCGCCGTGCTCGCCGGGACGCTGCTGGACCTGTGCAATCACGGCATCCTCATGGTGGGCGCGCAGCTTTACAAGAAAGGTGCCTCGCTCGGGCAGACGCTCGCCTTCCTCGTGGCCAGCCCGTGGAATTCGCTGTCGCTCACGCTCATCCTCGCCGCGCTTGTCGGGTGGAAGTGGATGCTGCTTTTCATCGCGCTCTCCATGGTCATCGGTGTTGCCACCGGCTGGCTCGCCGACCGGCTGGTAAAGCGCGGGGTCTTGCCCGCGAATCCGAACCACCGCGACCTTCCGGAAGACTTCCGCTTCCGTCCGGCATTCCGCGAGGCATTCACGCAGATCAAGCCGACCCGCACGAACCTCAAGGCGATCGCCATCGATGGCCTGCGCGAGTCGCGGATGATCCTGCGCTGGATTTTCTTCGGCGTGGTCCTCGCCGCGGCGATCCGGGCCTTCGTGCCGACCGAGATCTTCTCGCAATACTTCGGCCCCTCCTTGCTCGGCCTCGCGCTCACGCTCATCGCCACCACGGCCATCGAGGTCTGCTCGGAAGGCTCCAGCCCGGTCGCCGCCGACCTGCTCACGCGTGCCGCCGCCCCGGGGAATGCCTTCACCTTCCTGATGGCTGGTGCCGCCACCGACTATACGGAGATCATGGTGCTGCGCGAGACGACCAAGTCGTGGAAGGCCGCCTTCGTCCTGCCCCTGCTCACCGTGCCGCAGGTTTTAGTATTGGCTTGGCTTTTGAATCAGGGAGCGCTTTGACGAGCTCCGAGTGCCACTTCATTGCCTGATGAAAATGGTTCCCGTTCTCCTGCTTGATCACGAGCTGGTCTTTCCCGCTCTTGAGAGTGATCGCGACCTTTTGAAAACCTGCTCCACCGATCAGGTTTTCAAATTGCCGACCACGTTTGAGCAGCTCTTCGGGGGTGGTTTCGGCCAACCATTTGGAGTCGGGCCCGGCTGCCACCACTTGACGAACCAGCTCCTGCCAATTTTGAAAGCGTTCGCGCAGTGCCTTGTCGTTCTCAGCCACGCTGGAAAAAGAGAAGCCAAGCCGCCGGGTCTCTCCGGCTTCCACGGTGAGGAGATCATCCTTGCGGGTGAACCGGATTTCCTCTGCTTCCCCATGGGTGCAGCCGTCGGAATAGATGAGGGTCATCGAAGCGCTCAGGTCTTCCGCAGCCAGCAACCGCTCCACCACCTTGGCGTCCGGCGGCTTGTAGGCTTCGACTTCTTTCTTCGCCCGGTCGATGGTCTTTTGGAGGATCTCCGTCGCTTGCTTTTCCGTAAGCCCTCCGGATTCGATCCGCTGGACGACGGCGATGCACAGGTCGGTCGTTTCCAAGCCTTCGAAGGGATCCGCTTTCGCGGGAACCGCAGGCAGGCAGAGCGCCAGAAAAAGAAGGAGGGCTTTCATCCGGGATACAGACTTATCAGGAATGGCTGGCTGGAGCAAGATTGCCTCCATGTCAGTCCGGCTTAGCTCTTGAACCAGTGAAGGAATAGTCCTTAATACAAAGCGTCCCACGGATACCCCGTATCATGAAACTGCTCCGCAGCATCCTGGCAGTCTTGTTCGCGATCGTCATCGCGAACCCGGCCTGCTGCTGTGCTCTGGACCCGGTGCATGAGACGGCGAAGACGAGCCACTGCTGCGGTGGCGGGTCGAAGAAAAAGGACAGCGACGGGAAGAAGCACCCGCATCAGGACGGCCCGTGCATCTGCGCGATGAAGAGCCCGAAGCAGGTGGAAGATCCGCCGGTGCTGCCGGTCTTCACCGCGATCGAGCTGCCGCCGGTGCTGATGTCCCTCGCCGAGATCCCGGTGCCGCCGGTGCCGGTGAGCGAGCTTCCGCAGCCGGACTTCCATCACGATACGGGGCCGCCGCGCCTGCGGCTCGTGATGTTCCAGAGGTTCCTGATCTGATGATGATGTGATGCCCCGTCCGCGGCCCTTTTGCCGCGGCGATGTTCCGTGTGTTTGCCCGGCACCCTCGTGTCCGCACCCGAACTCCCATCATCACGTCATGAAAACGATCATCCTATTCCTACTGCTATCCCTCACAGTCGCGCAGTCGCGCGTGGTCGAGTACGACCTCCATATCTCCGAACAAAAGTGGTCCCCGCCCGGCCACCGCGAAGCCCGGGCCATCACCATCAATGGCGGCGTCCCCGGCCCCACCATCCGCTTCCGCGTGGGCGATACCGCGCGCATCCGCGTCCACAACCAGCTCAAGGACGAGGACACCTCGATCCATTGGCACGGCCTGCTTTTGCCAAATGCGCAGGACGGCGTGCCCGGCGTGACCACGCCCTCGATCCTGCCCGGCACCACGCACACCTTCGAGTTCCCCATCACCCACGCCGGCACCTACTGGTATCACAGCCACACGGGGCTCCAGGAGCAGATGGGCGTCTTAGGCTCCATCGTCATCTTGCCAAAGAATGGCGAGCCGGTGAAGGCCGACCGCGACCACGTGGTGGTGCTGTCCGACTGGACGCGCGAGCACGCCGACGAGGTGATGCGGACGCTGGCCCGCGGCAGCGAGTGGTATGCCTTCAAGAAGGGCACCACCCAGAGCCTGACCGGCGCGGCGAAGGCCGGTGCGCTGAAGGATTTCTTCGAGCGCGAAAAGGGCCGCATGCCTGCGATGGATATTTCCGACGTGGGCTACGATGCCTTCCTTGCGAACGGCCACGAGTCGATCGAGCTGCCGGGCCAGCCGGGCGAGACGCTGCGGCTGCGTTTCATCAATGCGGCGGCATCCACCTACTTCTACCTGCAGTCCGCCACCGGCCCGCTGAAGATCGTCGCGGCGGATGGCCCGGCGGTGCAGCCCATCCGCGTGAAGCGGCTGCTCACCGGCATGGCGGAGACGTACGACGTGCTTGTCACCGTGCCCGCGAGCGGGAAGTGGGAGGTCCGCGCGACCTCGCAGGATGGCTCCGGCCATGCCTCGGTGTGGATCGGCAGCGGGGAGGAACATCCCGCGCCGGATGTCCCGAAGCCGGACAACTACAGCATGGACTCCCACCTCATGGCGGCCATGGACGAGATGGATGCGAAGCCGGTGAGCGAGGCCGAGGCGCTGGCGAGCGAACCCGAGCGCCCGCTTCCTCCCTATGCCCGCCTGCGCTCGCCGCACTCCACCGAGCTGCCCGCGGGCCTGCCTCGCCGCACGCTGACGATGCGCGCGACCGGGGACATGGAGCGCTACGTCTGGTCCTTCAATGGCAAGACCTTCGCCGAGGACGGCATCATCCCGATCAAGAAGGGCGAGGTGCTGCGGCTGGAGCTGATCAATGACACGATGATGCATCATCCGCTGCACCTGCACGGGCACTTCTTCCGCGTGCTCATGGGGCAGGGGAAATACTCGCCGCTGAAGCACACCATCGACCTGCCGCCCATGGCCCGCCGCACGATCGAGTTCGAGGCGAATGACGCCGGCGACTGGCTCTTCCACTGCCACCTGCTCTACCACATGCACGCGGGCATGACGCGGATCTTCTCCTACCAGGATCCCTCGTGGCAGCCGCCGGGCAAGCTGAAGGAAGGCAGCAATATCGTCTGCAATGACATCTGCTGCCTGCCGGGAGATCCGGATGCGAAGACCGGCACCGTGGACCCGCGCCAGCTCGGCCACGTGCCGCATGGCGGGGATCACGATCACGATCCGCTCTACTTCTTCCTCGATGGCAGCGTGCAGAGCCACCTCAGCGACGGGCGGCTGACGCTGCGGAATGCGAGGAACGATTTCTACGCGGACTGGTTCATCGGCTACGGCGATGACGAGGATGAATACGAGGTCGATGTCGCGTGGAGCCGCTACTTCAATCCGAACTTCTCCACCGTGCTCGGCGGACGCTTCACGGACAAGGACGACGAGGAGAACCGCGCATTCGCCGGGGTGAACTACCGGCTGCCCTACCTCGTGGACAGCTTCGCGCAGCTCGACAGCGAGGGCGACGTGCGCGTCGGCCTCGGCAAGTCGATCCAGGTGACGGACCGCCTCGGGGTCTTCGCGGAGATCGACTACGACACCGGCAGCGAGTGGGAGTGGAGCGCCGGTGCCGATTGGCTGCTGAACAAGCAATTCTCGCTGACCACCCAGTACCACTCCGACCACGGCTTCGGCGGCGGCATCCGCTTCCGGTTCTGAGAGCCAGCAAGAGCAGGGGCGGGACGCCCCTGTAACGGACTGGGGCAGGATGCCCCAGCTACGATCAACGCCACGGCTACCAACACCCCGCTACTTTTTCCCAACCCGCCACTTTCCGACAAACACGATAACATACGATACGAACATGAAAACGATACTGACCCTGATCACCACCGCCCTCCTCGCTTCCTGTGCAGGCACCGGCGGCACCTCCTCCGCAAACGTGAAGCGCTACACCAGCGACATGTGCGCGCTCACGGATAACAAGCTCGGCTCGATGGGCACGCCGGTGACGAAGGTCTATGGCGACCAGGAAGTGAAGTTCTGCTGCAAGCCCTGCATCGCGAAGTTCGAGAAGAACCTCGATGCCAACCTCGCGAAGATCCCGTGAAGATGAAGGCGACCCTGATCCTCACCGTGCTGGCACTCGGCCTGGCGTCCTGCGCCGCGCCGGTGCCTGCCGCCACCACCGATGCGGCACCCGCTTCCTCCACTGCCAAGGTGGCGAAGAAGAAGGTGGCCGCGAAGCCGAAGCCCTATCCGCTGAAGACCTGTCTGGTCACGGACGACGGCCTCGATGACATGGACGAGCGAGTCTCGACCGTGTACGAAGGGCAGACCTTCGAGTTTTGCTGCAAGCCGTGCTTGAAGAAGTTCAACAAGAACCCCGGCAAGTACGTGCGGGCACTCGCAAAGGCAAAGGGCTAGCGGATTCCCCGTCGCTTGCGGATCATGGAAAAGGGTTCATGGTATCCTTGAACCCCCATTTCCAAAACCATGGGCGACAAGAATCCAAAAGCACTACGGAAGCTTCACGAGCAGCAGCAGTTGCAAAAGAAGCTCAAGGCCGAACATGTCCAGCGCCAGCAGCAGCGCCTTCACGAGCTTCATGAAATGAAGCACCCGCACGAAGACACGGCGAGCTGACGCGGGCCACGTTCACGGCCAGAGAAAGAAGATCGCCAGGCCTCCTGCAAAGGAGGCGGCGAATCCGGAGATCACCGGCACGCGGAATCCTTTCCCGCCGAGGCTCACCGCCATCCCCGCCTTGAAAATGAGGTTGGCGAGGCCTCCGAGAAGGATGACGCGCCAGCCGGTCTTCGGATCGACGTGGCCGGAGTTCACCATGCCTGCCGTTGAAAGCGTGATTGCGTCCATGTCGGTGAGGCCGGAGACGGCAGCCACCACGTAGAGGCCGGCATTGCCGAAGTGCTGTTTCGCCAGTGCCACGCCGTAGAGCACGAGCACGTAGAGCAGGCCGAAGACGATCGCTCCCTTCAGTTCGGAGGGAGCGCTTTCCTCTTTCGGTGGGGCACCTTCCTTTGACGCAAGCCGATGCGTGACCACGGCGACGATGGCCGTCCATCCCATCATGGCGAGCAGAGGTGGAAGCAGTGCCTTGTATTGGCTCGGGGCGACCACCACGACCTCGGCGATCACGCGGACGAAGACGACGGATGACGCGGTCATGATGATGGCCGCCATCATCACGCTGCCTGCTCCTGCATCGCGGCTACGACGTGACACGCTCGCGGTAGTGGCGGTGCTGGAGATGAGTCCGCCGAGAATGCCTGCGACAGCCGCGCCCTTCGCCCCGCTCATGAATTTCCCGATGAGATAGGCGGCGAGGCTCATGCCGATGATGAGCACGACCATCAGCCAGATCTTGAAGGGATTCAGCACGCCGAGGTAGCCCATCTCCTTGTTCGGCAGCAGCGGCAGGATCACGAGTCCGGCGAGCACCAGCCGGGCGATCTCGCGCAGGTCGTCCTCGCCGATCTTCCGCACCATGCCGTGCAGCGGTGCCTTGCTTTGCAGCAGCACCATCACCGTGCCCGCGCAGACCACCGCCTCGACGAGGTAGCCGGTCATGGTCGCCGCACCGGTGACGAACATCACCAGCACGGCGATCTCCGTGGTGAGCCCGGCATCCGCCTTGCCCTCGCGCATCGCGGTGACATTCCCCACGATAAGGACTGCCACGCACGCGAGCAGGGAGGCGGCGAAGACCCAGCCGCCGAAGGTCAGTGAGATCAGCCCGCTCAGCGCGCCGAAGAGACTGACGAGCGCGAAGGTGCGGATGCCCGCGATGCGGTCGCGCGTCCACTCGCGCTGCAGGCCCACGAGCAGGCCCAGCCCCAGCGCGGTGCCGAGCGACTTCAGCAGCTCCAGGGTGCCGGGGATGGTTTCGGGATCGGGCATGGGTGGATCGGGTCTGCCATGTTAGGTCCACCCCCGCCGTGGCGCAAGGAACGATGGTCCTCGCTTTGGCTTGTCCGCGCGCAGCCTGCCGGATAAGTCACGGCAAGTGATCCGAAAGGCATATCTTCTCGTGCCGTTGGCATTGACCGCGGGCTTCGCCATCGGCTTCGGGTCGCGGCATCTTGGCGGGGAGCAGGAGACTCCGGCCGGGGAAGCCTCCGTGCAGTCGAGGCATGACCTTGGCGGGATGGAGTCCGGTGCGGGAGCTGCCCTGCCAAAGCTGAAGTCCACCGATACCGTGGAGAGCCTGCTGGCGCTGGATGACGCCTCGCTCTACCGGCACCTCGCGCTCTGGCTGCTGGATGCGGATGAACGCCAGATGCAGGCATTTCTCCAGGGCTACGATGAACGGAGTGAAGCGGACGATGAGGTGCTGAAGCTGCTATTTGCCCGTTGGACGAAGCTGAATCCCCAAGGTGCTCTCGACGCGGCGAAGTCCGATGACACCAAGCTATCGGCTTGTTGGTGGGCATGGGCAATGAATGACCCCGAAACGGCTGTCCGCGAGGTGCCCGGCGAATTCTTTGATGATGTCATGCAGTCGCTCGCTCGCTTTCACCCGCAGCGGGTGAAGTGGGCGATTGAGGCGCATCCGGAGCATGGCGATTACCACATGGATTTCGAGCAGATCGCGATGGACCTGGCCGCCACCGATCCCGCCGGGGCCTTGCTGTTCCTGCGGAAACGTGGCGGGTCCGGGGAGACCGAGGTCATTGAGAGATGGACCCGGGAAGATCCTCACTCAGCACTGGCGTGGCTGGAGGAGCATCCGGACCGGACCGGGGGAGACTTCGAGGAAGAGTTCATCGAGACCCTTGAGGAGGCGCATCCCGAGCTGCTTGCCGAATTGGCTGCGAGGAGCCGTTCGGGGATGCTGAAGTGGCAGTTGGAGCGCGCGGCCTTCGCCCATCTCTCGAAGAGTGATCCCGCTGCCGCGCTGGAGATGGCCAGGTCAACGGACTCACCACGGATCAAGGCCGAGCGACTTGCGCTGCTAGGCCATGAAATGATTGCCGGAGATCCGCGGCAGGCCTTGGCACGCTTCGATGAAGTTTTCCAGACGCTCCCGGACGCGCTGAATCGGATCTCACAAATCCGCTATTCAGATGGTGGCACGGACACCGAAACCGTGGATGCAATCGCCGGGGTGGGCGACTTTATTGAAGGATTGGTCGCTGCCGATCCTCGGGCCACCATGGACGTCGCCAGCCGCCATGGCGTGGAGGTCATGGCGCGTGTGGGGGGCAAGTGGGCCTCTGAAAATCTGGAGGATTTCTCCGGCTGGCTCTCAGAGCAGCCACCCGGACCGCTTCGCGATCGCGGCAAGACCGCAGTCGCCAGACGACTTTCCAGCGCCTCCAGGTATGCCGACGCGCTGCAGTCGGCAGGGCAGATCGAGGACGAGGATTCGCGGACGAGCCTCCGGGTGGAGATCTTGATCGATTGGAAAAATGCTGAACCTGCTGCTGCCGATGCATGGATCGATGGTGCGGAGCTATCGGAGTCTGAACTGGACAAATTCGATCATTTCATGATCTGGCGATGAAAGCCTCCCGAACATCATCCCTCGGCCTGCTCGCCTTGGCGGCAGGGGTTCTCACGGGCTGGCTGGCAAGTGGCGATCGGGAAGCCGCTGTCACGTCTGATCCGCCAGCCTTGTCCACGAAGACCGCACGTCAGGAGATGAAATCAGGGCTTCCGGCATCGGTTCAGAAGCTCCTCGCACCTGTCCGGGCGGCCCGCACGGCTGACGAGCGGATGCGCGCGACGCTCGCGTTGGCCGCAGCCATCCCCGTGGATCAATTGGAGCAATGGCTTGCCGCCGGGTGGTTCGGCATGCGGGACTCGATGGAGTCGCTGGTTTTCGAGCGGATCGTCCGGGATCGCTGGTTGGAGAATGATCCCGCCGGGCTGATCGACTATCTCATCCGGTCGGAGGATGCCGCACTGGACACAATGATCCAGCGTTGGGCCGAGGGAGATCCGGAGGCGGCATTCAAGGTTATTCTATCCCATCGTCAAAAGGGCGATTACCTTCCCATGATCTGGTACTTGGATGTGTTCTTGGAAGAAATTCCGGAAGTACTGGCCGACAAACTTTCGGAGCTTTGGAGAGATGCCGGGGCTTTCGAGCAGCCTTTCTTTTCGAGGCTTCTTCTTCGGATGGCGGAATCAAATCCGGAAATCGTTTCCGCCCGGATGAATGGATGGCCGGATGATCTCAAGATGGAGGCGAGGGCCTGTTTTGACACGATCGCTCTTGAAAAGGACTTCGCCACGACCGTGCTAGCTCTCGTGAACGAGCCCGATGGAAGGGATCGCTTCAGTCGTGCCATAAGCGATTTCAGCAGTGGCATCGACGGGCTGCTAGATATCGCGGAATCGCTACCACCGGGGTGGCTGGAGGCAGCGATCCGGGGAAGGATCATGGGCTTCTCCACAAACGATCCCGCACGCTGGTTGGCGGCTGATCTGAGTGCGGTAGGATTAAATGAGGAGGATGTGAGGCTTGTCCGATCGCTGTCGCTTAATGCCTGGGCGACGCAAACACCTGGAGAGGCGCTTCGGCTTTTGGAGACGAATTCCTTGTCAGCGGACGAGCGCAGATATCTGGTGGAAGCTTGTTTCAACCGTCGCAACTTTCAGGATCAGAAAGATGCCGACGACCTGTTGGCCTGCCTAACGGACCCTGAGGATATAGCGCTCGCGAATGAACGGCTCGACACTACTTTTGGGGTCGCGATTCGCACGGTCGATCCACAGCCCGCCCAAGTGAATTCCATTCCCGAGTGGATCGCCAGCTTCACCGATGACACGCGTCATGCTGACGGGAATATCGCCACAACGTGGGATGCCAGCGAGGCGATGGAGGCGGCTGCGGCGTTTCAGGGGCTTCCGGCCGGGGAGAAGGGCAAGATCGCAGCGAATCTGATCGGGCAAGCGTCCGATGAAATCCCGCATGAGCTAGCCGCAGCGGCTTACGGGCATCTGCTCGTTGACCCGTCGTCGGGAGAGGGGATGACGGCGGAAGACGTGGAGAAGGGTATCTCCCAGTTCGCCAGCGGGTGGGGACTGCGTGATCCGCGGGCGGCGGGCCGCTGGGTGGCGAGCCTGCCCGAGGGCACCGCCCGCCTGTGGGCGGCGAAGAATCTGGCCGGGCGCTGGGCCGAGTATGAGCCGGCAGCCGCGCGTGCCTGGATTTCCTCCTTGCCTGCGGGGGATCGCGGGGAGGTCGCGGACTACCTCGACAGCGGCGCGGCGTGGAAGGAGTGAGCGGACGCTTCCGGGATCGTCCTCCCGCAGACCAAAGAAAAACGCCACTTTCCGGAGAAAGTGGCGTTTTCGAAAGTGGCAACCCGTAGGGGAATCGAACCCCTATTGCTAGAATGAAAATCTAGAGTCCTAACCGTTAGACGAACGGGTCTTGTTATTGGCGCCGCGTGCGGCGGGCGGAAAAATAATCGGGCGGACCCTCGTGGCAAGACAATTTTGGTAGGAAAATTGTGATTCCTCGGAAAATCCCGGCCCGGCGTCGCTTGGAGCGGCACTGGACCGGGCTGAAGGTATCACAGCGCCTTGTCAAAATCGAGCCCCGGATCGCCCTGCGGTCCCCCGGAGAGGACGAAGTTCAGCTTCTTGTCCGCGGGCAGCTTCACCTCGCCGACCATCTGGGAGTCGTCGCTTTCCAAGACCAGCAGGCCGCGCTCGTCGATGCTGAAGGTGCCCGCGAGGTCGGTGTTCTCGCCGTCCTTGGCGAAGGACCAGGAGAATGTCCCGTCCTCGCCGAGCTTCAGCGTGACCTTGCCACCCTGTGCGCCGCGGTCGCTGACCCAGGTGCCGACGAGTTGATCGGCGGCGAGCACCGGGCCGGCGGGTGCCTCCGATTCCACGGGGGGATCGGCGGTGGTGTCATCGCCCGTGTCCGGGGAGATGGAGGAGGCGCAGAGATCACGGAGCTGGGCGGCGATGGTGTCCGCGGGCTGGAGCTTCGTCACCTGGTCGAATTGCTCGTAGGCCTGATCGAGATGGGCGCAGACGAGGTAGTGGTAGCCGAGCAGGAAGCGGGCGGCGGCATTCGTCGGCGCGGCGCGCGTGTAGTCCTCGAGCCGGCGGAGCTGCTCGGTATAGACGGTCTGCGAACCGTAAAGGCCGGTCATGGTCGTCCAGTCCCAGCCGGGGCCGGAGGCGAGCACGGGATTCAGCACGCCGGCGGCCTCGCCGTATTTGCCGAGGGCGAAGAGGATCAGCGCGCGGTACTCGTGGACGGCGGTGTCGCCCGGCACCCAGGCGATGGATTCGTCTGCGGCTTTCAGCGCGGCGAGGTAGTCCGCGCGCTTGAAGGCGGCGCGGGACGCCTCAAGGGCGGCGCTGGCCTTTTCCTCGGCGCTATCGTCCGCGGTTTCGTCACCCGGTGGCAGCTTTCCGGCGGAGACGGTGATCGGCTCGCGGTAGTTGATGACGGTGACGCCGGTGCTGCTCTGGACGGGCGGCGCGGGGTAGGGATTTGTGTAGGTCTGGTAGCCGAGGTTGTAGATCAGGTTCCCCAGCCCCCACGCGGCGAGTCCCCAGGCGACGCCATCGGAGAAGCTGCCGCGATCGTCATAGATCACGTAGCCCGGCAGGGGGCGCGGGCGGTTCCAGTGGTAGTGGCCATACCAGCGGCGATTCCAGCCGTAGTTCCAGGAGCCATGGTGCCAGCCGTGGTAATGGTTCGCATTCCACCACGGGCGGCTGCCCCAGTAGGCAGGCCGGTAGCCCCAGTTGTTGTAGCGGCGGAAGTTGTTGTTGATCTGGATGTTGACGTTGTTCGTGATGTTCACGTTCGGCCGGTAGCCGGGGCGGCCGGGCCGGTTGTTGTTCCATTTTCCCCAGTTGCCCCAGTTGTTCCCCCAGCCGGGGCGGTTTGCCGGGCGGGGGTTGAAATTGGGGCGATTGATCACCACCGGGCGCTTGTTGATCAGGCCATTGCCGCCACCGGGACGGATGACCGGCTTCCCTCCGCCGGGAGGACGAATGATATTGCCTCCACCGCCGGGCCGCTGGCCGGGGCGCGGGTAGGTCACGTTGCCGGGCTTGGTCCCCGGGCGGGCGGGCACGGGCATCGGCTTGATATTGCCGCCGGGCCGGACCGCGGGCCGCTGGGCGCCACCTGCACCAGGGCGGACCTGTGGAATCGGTGCCGGGCGCACGACGGGTCGCTGCGGGACCGCACCCCCGCCGCCGGGACGCACCTGTGGCTTCGGAGTGGGCCGGACGGCAGGTTGGGGACGTACGGCGGGCCGGGCTTGAGGGCGGTTCAGGCGCGAGCCGGTCATCGGGCTGCGCGGGGCCGGGCGGGCATTACCACCGGGCCCGCGGGAGACCCCGGCGGCATTCTTGCCCCGGGCATTGGCTCCTTGGGCACCATCGCCGCGGGCATCCGCGTCGGTGAGGATGAGGGAGCAGATGGTGGCGAAGACCATCCATGGGGTGAGGAGTTTCATGATGGGAAAGGATGATAGGGGTTCACTCGCCCTCGGGCGCTTCCGGGGTATCGGCCACCGGACCGGCATCCGGGTCGGGTGCGCGGCGAACGAAGCGGATCTCGACGTCCGGCTGCGTCTCGCCATCCAGCACGCGGTCGGTGGAGGTCCACACGAGGGTGTCCTCCCCGTCGAAGGATAGCCGCTGGGTGGCGGCGCTGGTCTCGGCATCCGCGGTCACGCCGCTGGTGCGGATCAGCCAGCCCTCGCCGCTGCGGGTCCACTGGCCGCTGGCATTTCCCCCGTCGCTGTCGAAGGTCCACCAGAAGACCGACGAGGTCGCGGGATTCCAGCCGATGCGGATGGTCGTATTCTGGACGCCGCCGTCGGCATCGGATGCCACCGCTTCACCGAGGAGGAAATTCCCGCTCGCATCCAGATCCATCGCGAGGTCGGTGCGGACGCCCTCGCCGCTCTCATAGGTCCACTCGCCGACCAGGCCGCCGAGGGGCTTCAGGCGCTCGGACGGAGGCGTGACTTCCAGGTGATCGCGGGTGCTGGCGATGAGCCAGGTGCCATCCGCCTGCTTCACCTGGGTGGCGGAGTAGCGGATCGACTTCACCGGCTCGCTCTCGGACGTGGTGAAGTGGACCGTGCCCTCCTCGATGGCCACGCCGGGCGCGATGAGATGCACCGCCGAGGCTTCCAGCGCTACCTGCGGGACATCGTCGTCCTTTTCAAAAATCTCCCGGTAGCGTGCCTCGATGGCCTCGCGGCCGCGGTAGGTCTCGCCATCGCGGGCGATCATCTCGCCCTCCGGCAGGAAGAGCCCGGCGATGGTGGCGGCGTCCTTCGCATTGAAGGCAGCGACGAAGCGCTCGGCGGCCTTGCCGAGCGACTCGACATCAGCATCGTCGGGAGACTGCTCCCCGGCGGCGGGGCCGGTCGGTGGCGCGGGATCCTGCGCAATCGCGAGGCCGGGCAGCGCGGCGAAGATGGCGGCCAGAAGCGGTCGCCGGAGGTAGGTCCGGATTTTCATTTCGGATAGGGAAAGCGGTGGAACCCCATCTAACGGAACAGATGGGAAACATAGCTAATACCCGAACGCACCGGAGTTGCGATTGTTATTTTGGCAACGCATCCGTCGCCGCGGAACCGCCTTCCGGAGAAAGCAGAAACCCCGTCCCGCGGGTGGGCGGGACGGGGCTGGCGGCGACTGTCGTGGGGGGAGGAAAGTTGCCCGGGGGGGAGGCTTTGCTTGATTACTTCTTGTAGGTGCCTTTCAGGAAGGGCTCGCCGACGACGCCCTTGTATTCCTTCAGGATCTTGAACTGGCCGTCGGCGCGCGTCTCGCCGATGTAGACGTTCTTGGTGAGGTGGCGGTTCTTCTGGGTGGTGACCTTGCCGCCCGGACCCTCGAAGGAGATGCCGGCTTCGAGCGCGGCGTTCACCTTGTCCACGTCGAAGGAGCCGGCCTTCTCGACCGCGGCCTTCCAGAGATAGACGCCGTCATAGCTCAGGACCATGGGCGAGCAGGTCACGCGGCCTTCCTTCACGATGCCGGGGGTCTTGGTCGTCTTCAGCCAGGCCTTGAAGCCGTCGGTGAACTTCTTGTTCGCAGGGGTGCGGATCGACTGGAAGTAGGTCCAGCAGCCGAGCTGGCCGACGAGTTGCTTCGCGGGCAGGCCGCGGAACTCGTCTTCCGAGATCGAGAAGCTGACCACCGGGCAGGTCTCGGCAGTGAGACCGGCGGCGGCGTATTCTTTGAAGAAGGGCACGTTGGTGTCGCCGTTCAGCGTGTTGATCACGCAGGCATTGCCACCGGCGGCGAACTGTTTGATCTCGGCGATGATCTGCTGGTAGTCGGTGTGGCCGAAGGGGGTGTACTTGCCCGCGGAGACGATCTCGTCGCCTTCCTTGCGGAAGCCGCCGCCGATGTTCTCGAGCGGGACGCCCTTGCTGAGGAGATACTCCAGCAGCACCAGGTTCGTGGTCTGCGGATAGACGTAGTCGGAGCCGATGAGGTAGAATTTCTTCTTACCCTCCGCGAGCATGTAGTCCACGGCCGGGGTGGCCTGCTGGTTCACGGCCTCGGCGGTGTAGAAGATGTTCTTGGACATCTCCTCGCCCTCGTACTGCACGGGGTAGAAGAGCAGGCCCTTCTTTTCCTCGAAGACGGGGAGCACGGACTTGCGGCTCACGGAGGTCCAGCAGCCGAAGGTCACGGCGACCTTGTCCACGTCGAGGAGTTGCTTCGCCTTTTCGGCGAAGAGCGGCCAGTTCGACGCGCCGTCCACGACGACGGGTTCGATCTTCTTGCCGAGCACGCCGCCGTTCGCATTGATCTCGTCGAAGGCGAAGAGCAGCACGTCGCGCAGCGAGGTCTCGCTGATGGCCATGGTGCCGCTGAGGGAGTGGAGCACGCCGACCTTCACGGTCTCCTGGGCGTGGGTGGGGGCGGCCGAGAGGACGGCCGAGAGCGCTGCACTGGCGAGCAGGCGTTGGAAAAGGGAGCGGGTCATTTTTGTTAGCAGATGGTTTGGGTTTGGCCGCAAGCGGGGGAAAGGCCCGTTCCTGGATGGAACCGGGAACGGACCTTCCCGCTGCAACCGATTATGATACCAAGGAAGGGGGAGGGGCTCAGAAAGCGCAGCCGATGCCGATGGTGCCGGTGAGGAACTCATCGTCCGGATTGCCGATGACATCGTCATCGGTGACGTAGTAGGTGACTCCGCCGTGGAGGTTCCACTTGCCGTAGTCTTCACCGAGGAAGTCGAGGGCGTAGGTGGCGGTCACGCCGAAGGAGCCGTAGCCGAGTCCATCGTCCGTGCTTGCCGGGTGGAAGTCGTCTTCGAAGAAGTAGGCGACATTCAGCGGGAAGGAGAAGGTGACCGGACCGGCTTCGATCGAGTGGGAGATGCCCGCCACGACGATGGTGCCTTCATTGCCACCGAGGACACCGGCGAATCCCGCGTCGATGCGGTTGTGGATGAGGATGGACGGGCTGAGGAAGCAATCGTAGGCGAACTTGAGGTCGATGATTTCCTCGGTCTCCTCACCGTAGAGCCATGCCTGGTAGAGGGCGGTGATGGAGAGGTCGCCGATCTTGTAGCCGAGGCCGCCCCAGACATCGACTTCCTGGAGATTGCCGCCCACGGGGTCGGTGCCGGCGGGCTTGCCATTCACGTCCCACCAGGTGCCGAGGATGGCGGAGAAGTTGCCCGGGAGCGCCCAGGTGAGTTCCAGTGATGGATTGAAGGTGCCTCCGTCCCAGCTGTTGCCATCGGCCCACACGTCATTGCCGTAGGAGATGAAGTGCGAGTTGAGGTCGAGATTGAGCGTACCCGAGAACTTCGATTCCGGAGCCGGCGTGGTGATCGTCGTGGTGGTGGTCTGGGCATCACCCGCCATGGAGGCGGCGGTGCCGAGGAGGGAGGCGATCAGGGCGCAGGTGAATGCGGAGGACTTCACTGGTTTCATCATGGATGTTCGGTATGGTTTTGTACGGGGATACTTCCCCGCATAACCGCATGAGCATTCGCATGGCCACCCGTGCCAACTGTGGGATGTACATGACAAGAAACCGAATCCGATCTAACTGATAGGCGCATGAGTTGCCCTCATGGTTTTCAGAAAAGAGGCGTCAATACGCAGGAAAGATCGCGTTAAAATTTGAATCAGGCGATGAATCTACCTAAATTTGGTAAGGATTTGCCCGCCGATTGATAAATCAGAGTACGCAATCCACTGATCAATGCACGTGCCGCCAAGCTATCGGCACACAATGAGCGGATGATGTGAATGTTTCCTGTCAGCGGTCCGTGTCCGAAATAGGTCCGCTCGTCATTGAACTTATCCAAATCTTCCGCAGGCCATGATTCCTTATCCATGCCGGCGACGTAGGCGGTGACATAGTGCGCGGCGGGGAAGCGCTCTCGCAAGGCGGCGAGGCTGTGGTCATGCGGGGTGAGCTCGTAGCGCTCGCGGGCGACGAGCTTGTCCGCCGCGATGAGATCCAGCTCCCAGCGCAGGCTTTCGTAAGCGAAGACCTCGCCACGCGCTACGCGGCCCGGAGCGATCCACTCGAAGAAGAGCAGCCCGGCATCCTCCGCGAGGCGGATCTCCGTGCGCTGGTGGTAGCGTGCCCCGGCCTGCGGGATGAAAGGCTCCGGGATCCACTCGAGGAAGGCATCGCTCTCCACGGTGAGCCGCTGGTGGCAGATGGCAGGCGTCTCGCTGCGGGCACGGTGGACGCGCGAGGCACCCGGCGTGCTGAGCACCACCCGGCTGTCCTTCCCCGCGGTGACGTCGAGGTCGAGGCGATCGCCATCGAAGAAGCCCGCCGTAGGATTGACGAGTTGCACGAGCAAGGAGCCGGACTCGACGTGAGCCTTGCTCAGATGGATCGGCGCACGAAAGGACTGCCGCGAGAGATACGGCGTGCCATCGCCCCGCACATCGCTGCGGAGGTCCAGGTGGCCGCGGATGCTGCGGCCCGTGATGCCGCTACCGTCAGACGAAGAGATACTCATGCTTCAGCCAGGCCAGCAGGTCGTCCTTGCCCTTTTCCGATTTCAGGTCCGCGAAGAGGAAGGGCCGGGTGCCGCGTTGCTTGGCGGCGTCGTGCGCCATCACGTCGAGGTCCGCGCCAACGTAGGGGGCCAGTTCGGTCTTGTTGATGAGCAGCAGGTCGCTGGTGCGGATGGCCGGGCCTCCCTTGCGCGGGATCTTGTCGCCCTCGGCCACGTCGATGACGTAGATGTAGGCGTCCACCAGCTCCGGGGAAAAGGTGGCGGAGAGATTGTCGCCGCCACTCTCGATGAGGATGAGCTTCAGGTCCGGATGCGCCCGCTCGAGGTCCACCACGGCGGCCATGTTCATGCTGATGTCATCGCGGATCGCGGTGTGCGGGCAGCCGCCGGTCTCCACGCCGCGCACGCGGTCCGCGGGCAGCACACCGGCGCGCAGGAGGAATTCCGCGTCCTCGCGCGTGTAGATGTCATTCGTGATGACGGCCAGCGAGAGCTCGTCCTTCAGCCACTGCGACAGGCGCAGCACACACATCGTCTTGCCGGAGCCCACGGGCCCGCCCACGCCGAGGCGGAAGGGGCGCTTGGAAGCGGAGGCCGGGGTGGAGCTGGCGTCAGGAAATGAAGAGTCGGGCGTCGGCACGGGCATGGCGGAGCGAGGCGATTTCTAACAAGGGATTGAACCAGCCGTCGGCCGGTCGGGAGAGCGAGCGGTCGAGCCCGGCACCGAGGTGATCGAGCGTGCGGCGCACGATGCCCTGGCACGCGGTCTGGCCGATGCGCAGGAGCTTCATCGATGCCGTCGCGAAACCGGTCACCGTCTGGAAGGCGAAGGCACGCGCGGCCAGCGCGACCGGCAGCGAGGACAGCTCGATGGCCGTCACCACGAGATGGTGGCTGAAGGGACACGCCGCGTGATGGCTCTCCACCAGCGCGGAGGGCGAGAGCTGGCGCAGCAGCTCCAGCCGCCGCGAGCCGATGCGGCGCGAGGCATCGCGCGTCTCCGCGGGCAAGCGCCACGCATCCAGCTCGGCATCCAGCTCTAACAGCCGCGCGGCATCTTCCTTCATCGCCGCCTCGTGGGCACTGACGAAGAAAGGGAGGTCGAAGGTGAGCAGGGCGGGCAGCACCTGCGTTTCCAGGAATCTCTCCAGTCCCGCGGCGTCCTTCACCACACCGCACTCCACCAGCTCCTCCAGGCCGTAGGAGTGGGCATACGCGCCCGAGGGATACTGGGAGTCATTGGCCTGCATCAGCCATAGCAGCGCATCTCCCTCGTGGCGGGACGACTGCGTTGTTCCGGCTGGGAAGTGCGGGTCCGTGGATTGAGGCGCGGGGGAATGGGCGGGCCCTTCACAACGGAACGGCGCAGCCGTCCCGCCACCTGATGATGATGGCTCAGACGGCATGGGCCATGGCTTTCAGGGGTTGGAAGAGCACGGCTGGCTCGGTGAAGGCCCAGCCTTCCCGATCTAACAACTGGGCCATCGCTTCGTCATGCAGCACGCGGATGCGGTCGGGCAGGATCTGCGCGGGCAGGTGCAGGTTTCCGGTCTTCCACGCGACCAGCGCGGCGTGGGCGGGACTTTCGAAAGGGATGTCATAGACCACCTCGTGAAGCTGCCGGACGACATAGTCCTTGCCCTCGTGATGGTGGATCACGCCGCCGTCGGTGAGCCGGCTTTCCAGGTCGAAGCCGAACTCGGTGCCATCCTCCGCTGTTCCGCGCCAGCGGCGTTTCAGGAATTGCCTGCGCTCCGCGGCCAGTACCACCTGCTCCTCCGGCGGGCGGGAAGAGGCGGGGGCGAGCATGCGTGTGACGAGCTGCATGGATGGGTTCCCCCTCCATGAGCATACGTCATGCCGGATTGCTCCGCGTCACTGTCCTACCAGCACCATCCATGACACGCCGAAGGGATCGATGAGCATGCCGAAGGCGGGCGAGAAGAAGGTCTCCGTCATCGGCGCGCAAACCTGTCCGCCTTCGCTCATCACGGCGAAGATCCGCTCCGCCTCGGACTTATCCTTCACGGTGATGGAGAGGGAGAAGCCGTCGAACTTCGTCTTACCCTCGCAGTTCCCGTCCGACACCATGATGATGCTTTCCCCCAGCTTGAAGGAGGCGTGCATGATCTTCTCGGGATCCGGCGTGCCTCCGCCCGGCCCGCAATTCGGCGGCACGGGGCTGTCCTTGAAGCGCATCGACGAAATCACCTCGGCACCGAGATGCTTTTGGTAGAAGGCGAGGGCTTCCTCGCAGCGACCGTCGAAGAAAAGATAGGGCTGGATGATCATGGGATGAGTCGGAAAGGGGATGGCGGATCAATTGGCGAGCCCGGCGAATTTCTTCCGGGCGTCCCAGAGCAGGTAGAGGGCGAGCAGGCAGATGGCGATGAGCATCGGGGACGTGAGGCCCGCGCCCTGCATGATGAAGGCGTGGTAGGCGATGATGTTCACGATGATGGGGCCGAGCACGAGCAGACCAAAGTTCCGTGTCTTTGGAATGGCGACGAGGATGCCACCGACGATCTGGAGAGATTTGACAAAGGCCAGGTAGCCCGAAGGAACGAATCCTCCCATGAAAAGGGCGACGTAAGATCCCTCGGGCGGAGGCGGCTGGGCAGGTCCCAGGTTGAAAAAGAACATCGAGGCAGCCATCAGGAACAAGGCCCCGAGCAGGCCTCCGGCGATACAGGGCAGGTATTTCATGGCGTGGTTTTCAGGTTCAGGTGGTTTTCCAGACGGTCGAAGTTTTCCTCGTTCGCCTTGAGGATGAATTCGCGGATCTTTTCCCCCGCCTCCGCAGGCTCGAAGGCCATGACCCAAGTCAGGCGGGTGCCATCGGCCTCCTCGTCCCAAGTGAGCGTCATCGTGAAGTGATGCATCGGCTGGTAGTGGCGGAAGGAGACGCGCTCCGGTTCCACCACCTCGATGAATTCCTTCTCGTTCTCGTAGTTCGAGCCGTCCGGCCCGTGCAGGGTGATGTGGAAGCGGCCACCCGGACGCAGGTCGAATTCGTGGACTGTATTCGTGAATCCGGCAGGTCCCCACCACTCGGCGAGCCGGGCGGGATCGCGGAAAGCCGCGAAGACCTCACTGCGCGGGAAGGGCAGCAGGCGGGCGGAAACGATGGCGGGAGGAGTCGTGTCGGACATGGCTGGAAGTGCGTTTTCACATTCCAGACGTCTGGGAACGGCGGAACCAGACACACTCAGCACAAAAATCCGCGCGGTAAAACTCCGGCCGTGTCACGGACCGCGAGTTTCCTTCCCGGACGGAGGTGCCGCTCACATCGCCTTCACCGCGATCACATAGGAGAGCACGGCCTTCTCGTCTTCCGATGCGAGGCCGGCGTGGCGGATCATCTTCGGCATGGTGTCTTCCCACTCGTCGATATCCAGATCCTTTGGCATCATGTAGTTGTGGCATTCGCCGCACTTCAGCATGTAGGTCACGTGGCCGTGCTGCAGGCGCTCCAGCGGGGTGCCGCTCTTCGCCGCCATGGCGGGGGAGGGATTCGGCACCTCGGAGATGCCTCCTTCGGCCGGGTCTTCGGACTGGATATTGCCGTCCGTGGGGATGCCGGTGCCGCCGCAGCCGGTCAGGATCGCGACGAGGGCCCAAGTGCCGAGATGGATACGCATGGCCCCAGCCTAGGGGAGTGCGCCTCCGGGTGAGAAGCGCCAAGTCAGCCCGAATTCACACCGGGAATTATCGAATAGAAGCCGGATAACAGGGGCAAATAACGGCCACTGTCCCGGGGATAAACAAGGGAGGAAATTTCGGACGAGAAGGGGGAAAATCAGCTTAATGATCAAGAATCCTTGATTGTGAGCGAGATTCCTTAGTAAATATGCGCAGAGCTCTGGCGGAACCCATATCTTCCACGCCGGGTTTGGTGGTTTTTCCTCCTCATTTCCTCCTCCTCCATGATCCGAGCCAAGCTTCGGGCGTACGCCCGTTACTTCGTCCTGTCGTCGATTTTTGTCGCGGGAAGCGCGTCCCTTCATGCCCAGGACGAGTTTCCCGGTCATCAGAGAACACAGGAAATCTCCCTGCACAAGGGGTGGAATGCGGTTTATCTGGAGGTCGATCCGGCGGATGGCGCACCGGCGACGGTATTCTCGGGACTGCCGGTGGATAAGGTCGCGACTCTCTTTAAAAACCCGGGCAACCAGCAGTTTGTCTCCGATCCCGCGGTTAGCCTGACCAGCGCACAGGGCTGGGGCGTATGGTATGCATCGGAGCTGCCGGAGGCCTTCCTGAAGTCGCTCGACGAGATCAACGGAAACCGCGCCTATCTCATCCACGCGAAGTCCGACTGCAAATGGAGCGCGAAGGGCCGGGTGACGGGAGACGCCGTGACATGGCAGCCGGACACTTTCAATTTCACCGGCTTCCCGGTGGCCGCGGTCGGAGGCCCGACCTTCGCGCAATTCTTCGCGGGTTCGAAGGCTCACAAGAACCAAGCCATCTACCGGCTCGTCAGCGGCCGGTGGAAGCAGGTGCTCCAGCCGACCGCTGAGGCGATGCGCTCGGGCGAGGCATTCTGGATCTACTGCAAGGGCCCCTCGACTTATCAGGGCCCGCTGCGTGCGGAGGCCTCCGGCGGTAGAATCGCCCTCGGACGGGGTGTCGCCGAGCTCACGCTCCGGAATGAGGCTCCCCATCCCCTTACGCCGACCATCCATCACGTGGCGGGCGACGCTTCGCCGCTGCCGCTTTCGATCCTGATCAAGACCTTCGGGGATCCCGCGGCTCCGGTGAAATCGGTGCCCGTGAATTTCCCGGCATCTGGATGGCAGCAGCCCCTGCCGGCACTGGAGATCTCCGGTGCCTTTGCCGTCCCCTTCGAGTGCCGCAGCGGCGAGTTGCTCCGCCCGCTGCAGGGTTCGCTCCTGAAAATCACCACCGACCTCGGGACGGAGACCTGGGTGCCGGTGTCGGGCCGCCGCGACGATCTCGGCAAGTGATCTGATCTCTTCCCTCTCCTCCTTCGCGACATGAAGCTGTCTTTTTCTCTCTCCTCGTTGCTGGCGTGTGCCTTTTGGACCGCAGCCGCGGTGAATTCCTCCGCCGAATCCAGCCCGTACCGCGGCCTCTGGGTGGGGGAAGTGGCGCTCGGCAAGGTCAACGAGGTGACCGTGCCGCTCGACGCGCAGAATATCCCGCGCGCACCCGACCCGGCCACGCCGACGCCGACCTTCGACGCTGCGAATTTCCGCGTGATCGTCCACGTCGATGCGATGGGACGTGCCAGCCTGCTGAAGCAGGTGGCCATCCTCGCCCGCAAGGCCGACCTGCAAAAGACGGAGAGCGATATGGCGCTGGTGACGGATGAGCGGCTCTACGGCTCCTTCCCTCCACAGGCGGCCACCCGCATCTCCAGCGCGGTCTTCGACTTCGGCGATGCGAAGGCGACCGCGGCCGTGAATGCCGTCATCGAGCGTGCCGCCTCCGCCGCTGCCACCGCCGCGACCCAGTCGGGCGCGACGAAGGCCACCATCAAGACCGCTGCCCAGAATGCCGCCACCCCCGTGATCGCCCAAGCGGACGCGGCCCAGGCTTTCACCACCTTTCTCAGGAATCATCTCGATGCGACGAAGGTCCGCGCGATCGCGAATGGTGGATCCACCTCTGCTGCGCGCACCGCGGCAGACGCACTCAAGAGCGGCTCTTTCTATCAGGACACGCGCGGGACCGAGGTCCTCGACGCGATCCAGGCCACGCTTGCCGCCCTGCCTTCCACGGCCACGCAGCAGCAGCGCGAGCAAGCGGCCCTGAATGCCGCCGCCTCCTTCATCGAGACGAGCCAGGGCTACGAGCGTTTCCTCGCCAGCGAGCTGATCGGAGATGCCATCACCGATGCCGCCGCGAAGGCCGCGAGCACTGCGGAGAGCATCCCCTTCGCTCCGATCACCGGATTTGAAACTGCCAATGGCGGAGCAGCGGTGGCTGCCGTCTCGCCCGCGCACGGTCTGGTCACTGGGGATGAGATCGCGATCCAGGGGGCAGGGCTGTCTTCCTACAATGGCCTGCACAAGGTCACCCGCATCGATGACAACAAGATCCGCCTCGCCACGCCTTTTGTGACGGGCGGTGCCATCGGTGGCTTCGCGGCATCCGACCAGATCGCTCCGGTCCGTGTGACCTCGCCCGCCCACGGCCTCGCCGACGGCACCCGCATCACGGTGCGTGGCTCGCTCGCCGGCTACAATGGCAGCCATCTCATCACCGTGGTGGATGCGAATACCTTCACCATCCCGGTGGTGTTCTCGTCCGATCCGGTGGACCGCGGTCTGTGGTCGGTGAAGTCGGGCAGCATCACGAATTTCGAAAGCGCGCCGGGCGGCACCCTGCTCAAGGTCGTCAGCCCGAACCATGGCCTGAACAACGGCCAAGCCATCGACATCCAAGGCTCCGGCCAGGCGTCCTACAACGGGTCGAAGGTCATCACCCGCATCGATGCCGATTCATTCACCATCCCGGTCGTCTTTGGCGGAAATCCGGCGGTCAAGGGAAGCTGGGACCTGCCGAAGGCCATCGACGGCATCGCCCCTCCGGCCTCCGTGCCGACGCGTATCACTTTCGCGAACCACGGTCTCTCGACCGGCGACCGCATCGTGATCTCGGGCTCCGCGAAGGAGGATTACAATGGCGAGCAAGTGGTCGAGGTTATCGACTCCGGCACCTTCTCCATCGGCATCCCGTGGGACAGCACCACGGGCGATCCCGGGGTGAAGGGCACCTGGGCACCTGCCCCGGGCGGGCAGTGGCGCAGGACCGCCGCGATCCGCGCCGCGCTCGACCAGGTGGCAAAGGTGGCCGCCGCACGCACCCAGGCTGCCAATACCAAGCTATCGGACTTCCCTGAAACGCGGGCACCGGATGCGCTGGAGGTCGTGCTTTCGAGCATCATCGCCGAGGCCGCGCTTTCTGCATCACCGCTGGCCATCGAGATCGGCGCGGCGGCCGAGGCCGCGGGCCGCGCGGCGCTGTCCGACTCGGTGGCGCGCTATCCTCGCGCGACCGCCACGCCATCCACGGACTACAGCGACTTTGTCCGCTCCTCGACCTTCTCCGGGAGCGTGGCCATCGCCGCTGAAGCTGCGGCCACCGCGGCGCTGAAGGAAAAGGCCGACCTGCTGGCCACGACCGCCTCGATCAAGGACAAGGCGACGGAGGCCGCGATCAATGCGCTCTCCTCCGTGCTCTCGACAGCCGCGCGCTCCCTGCTGACCGAGCTGCCGATGACCGGTGATTTCGGCGACTCGATCGCCACGGAGATCGTCCTCCCGGCGAATCATCCCACCAATCCCTTCCGCCACCGCCGCCACCCGGACCACACGAGCGGCATCGACATCCGCCGCCTGGTGAATCTCAGCTTCCAGGCGACCGACGGTGAGATGCTCTCGCGCACCGGCTACGGCGTGGATCGCATTTCCGGCACCTATGCCGAGGAGATCTTCGGTCTGCACAAGCCGCTCGGTCCTTCCAAGAACATCGGCCTCAAGGTGGCCGGTACCTTCCAGCTCCATCGCATCAGCCTGATCGATACCCTCAACGGTCGCTGAGTTCCTCCCCCTCACGCTTTCGCTCTCACCTTCCCATGATCCCGCTTCCGAAATTCCGCACGCTGTTTGCCGGCCTCTTGCTGGGCCTCGCCGCCGCGTCCACCGCGCGGGCGGACGTCTCCGATCTTCTCTTCACCGTGAAGATCGAGGGCAACACGAACGAGCCGACGATCTCGGTGACGAACAACTCGCCGAACCTGGACATCACCCGCTTCGAGTTCACCATCGGCAATACCGCGAAGAACTTCGACGGCTACCAGCAGAACGTAACGCCTCCTCCAGGTGGCACGGCGAATCGCACCGAGCCGACGAGCGGGAACCGGAGCGACAAGGTCGCGTTTGATCTCACGAACTTCGGACCGGGCGAGACCTTCAGCTTCCAGGTGGACGTGGACACCGACGGGCACAATGACGTCCAGAACTACAAGAACGTCTTCTTCAATCTGGGTGGCAACACGCCGAACTCGGTCGCCACGGTATGGTCTGGCGCGGCCAAGGCCTCGCGCACGCTCCCGAGCTTCCCGAATCCGCTGCCGGATGACCAGAATGCCTACGCCTTCCGTGGACCCAGCCGCATCCTGCGAGTGATCAGCACGGAGGAAGAAGGCGGCGGTCCGCCAGTCCGCGGTGTGGTCGTGAAGCGGGACGGCATCGTCATCGCCTCCAACGAGAACGAGTACAACCGGATCGAGGTGGCTCATGGCGACCGCATCCAGATCGTCGCGCAGCCGGAAGTCTTCAAGAACATCCACGCGCAGTACATCACCGACCCGGAGACGGTTAAGAACCAGGCCGAGGAGCGCTTCGTGGCGATCGGCATGTCGGTGAACAACATCGCACAGACCGCGGACCCGACGAACTACGACTTCGAGATCTCGCGCGATACCGACGTGCAGGTGAAGTGGCAGCACTACTATGCGCTGACCGTCCGCCACGACTTCAGCAAGACCCAGAGCCAGGAGGTCATCGCCGGCACGCCGTGGGCGGGTCCCCTCGCATCGGATGCCTCGGGTAATCCGAGCCCGCCGGCCAGCCGCCAGTGGGTGCTGAAGGGCAGCCAGCCGGTCGTGCAGATCGATGGCTTCGTGCTCGATAATTTCAGCCACCCGGGCCTCGACATCCGCCACGTGGTGAAGGGCTACCGTGCCTACGGCCCGCCGAACAATCTTGTCAGCAGCACCCAGAACAGCGTCCGCCTCGCGCCGGACCTGGTGGACATCCGCGCCCAGGGGGTCGGCACCGTTATCAGCTATGCTGCGAATGGCACCGACACGATGGTGACCAATTCCCAGGCCCACACGGTCCGGGTGGGAGACTCGATTGAGATCACCGGCAGCAGTGAAGCGGCCTACAACGGAACCTTCACGGTCAAGTCCGTCGCCGGAAACACTTTCACGCTGAACGTCCCCTTCACCACCGCTCCGGTTGCGAAGGGGCTGTGGCGCAATGTGACGTACGTGAAGTTGTTCAATTTCCCGACCGTCGAGCCGCGCCAGCAGGTGAAGCCGAATTTCCTGATGTATGGCCCGGCGGGCATCACCTACGTCTGGCAGATCCAGTACGGGGTGCGTCTCAATGCCGATGACCCGAACCGCGTGGGCCTCGCGAAAGTCTATGAAGTCACTCCCGGCGGCGACGTGGACCGCACCGTGCAGGACGGCGTCTCGTGGTTCGACCCCGGCACGCGGGTGAAGGTGGTCACCGCGAAGAAGGAGCCGATCGAGAACGGCCTTTCCGCGACGGGCTGGGTGAATGGTGACGGCTACTACTTCGCTGCCATGGGCGAGATCGACCCGTCCAGCAGCCTGCCCACCACCGGCAGCCCGGCGGTGGTCAATGGTGGCCCGGTGGCAACCTGGCTGAGCAATGGCCCGGCAGCCTCGCTCGGCTACGAGATCATGAATCTCCAGCGCCCCGTCCGCATGATGTGGCGCTACGGAGCCGGTGCCATCGTGGTGAACGTGATCATCGGCAAGCATTGCTTCGAGGACTACCCCGCCTACGCCTCGATGTTCACGCAGGCGCCGAACCCGATCATCAATGCGGTTCCGGAGGCGATCGCAATCGCGCCCGGAGGTGCTGCCCCGGGTGCGGAGATGATGGCGGAGTGGGACCCGGTGAGTGCCCGGCTTTTCCCCACCATCCCGGGCCGCTTCACGGTGCCATGGCGTCCGGGCAATAGCCCGACCAGCAATCCGGTGGAAGTCCGCGTGGTCGCGACCCTTCCCAATGATTCCGCGCGCAAGATCCGCGGTCACTACCCGCACATTCAGGGGGCACCCGCCGTCGCGCTCGATCCGGACCCCACGGACAGCTTCAGCTTCAAGTCGATCAAGTACTCCACCGCCGGTGCGTCCGTGGATGCGAACAAGAAGTTCATCACCGAACGTCCCGGCATTTCGGTGCTGCTGTTCTCCCAGCTCCAGAGCGGTGGCCGCGGCCAGCCCCGTGAGTTCCTCCAGGTCCGCGTGGTCGATACGCGTCCCTGGGATGTCGATCTGGCTCCCGTGCCGAAGCAGGTCACCGTCGGTGAGAAGATCCTCGATCCAACAGTGGACCGCGCGAATCTCGGCACCGGCTACGTCCTGGATCTCTCCGGACGGGCCCGCTACAATCCTTTCATCTACAACGGCGGGAAGATGGACGGCATCGCGTCCAAAGATGTCTATGACATGGCCCTGCTGCGCGCCGATGCCTCCTCGCTGAAGGTGCTGAACAAGGCGGCCTTGCCCGGCCCGGTCATCCCGGTGAACGAGCACCCCGGCGTGCCGGATCGTGAACTGCCGATCGTGGTCTGGTACGACGACCCTCGTACCAATGATACCATCCTCTGGCCCTACGTCTCGCGGATCTACAAGCCCGTGTGGCCGTCCGCGAATACGCTGCCGCAGATCGTCGTCGCCAGCCAGCTCGGCAGCGATGGCAAGAACGGCATCAACCAGGACCAGATCGTCGCCCCGGCGATCGGCACCACTCCTGCGGCCACGTCCTACGATCCATCCCGGATCCAGGCCGTGCAGATCTACAACCAGCCGGACTTCAACGCACCGGGATACAACCCGAATGAAGAGCACGCGCTGGTCGCGCCTTCGCTGCGCTTCCTCGATGTCTCGCCTCGCCCGCCCGCGATCTACGCGCTGCGTACCGGCGACCTGAATTATTCGAATCCCTCCGTCACCAACGGGGATGCGCGCTACACCTCGCACCCCTACGTGTTGGCCCAGTTCTTCGACGTGGCCGCGGACGAGGTGAAGATGAAGGCGTATGCGGTGAAGAAGGAGAGCGCCAACGGTGAGAACCCGGCGTATCGCTTCGCCAACAACTTCACGGCCAGCACGACCAGCCTGCGCAGCCAGCCCTTTGTCTCGATGAAGGCAGGCGAGCCGGTCATCCCGTTCTACCCGCTCGGCGTCGCCATCGGTGCCAGCCCGGCTCCCGAGACCTTTGGCAACAACATCCTTTCCCAAGAGACCTATTGGGAAGACTGGCGCGGCTCCTATTGGTCGATCTCCGGTGGCGACAGGGCGTGGTTCAATGTCTCCTTCTACTATCCCCTCGCTCCCGACTTCTGGTGGCCGCCCACGGTGCAGGTCCCACCCGTGAAGGTGGACAAGAATGGCGCCACCTACACCGCTGCCTACGATGCTTCCCGTAATCCGAAGGTCCCGGGCGTGGGCGACTCCGTCGCATTCCTCCCCTCCGCGGTGAAGACCAGCGCGGTGGCGAGCAATCTCCAGCAGCATCTGCCCACCCGCGTCATCTACAAGTCCGAGTGGCCGGACAATCCTGCCGTGCTGAAGGCCGGTGAAACGCTGACCTTCTCCGGCGGCGAATACCGCGCCGACAATCCGACGCGCGTGGTGGTGAACAACGGTGTCTCGACCACCGTCCAGACGCCCGGCCTTCCCCAGCTCACTGCCTTCGCTTCCGCCGAGGTGGTCTTCGACTCGCTGAATCCGGATGCCATCCCCGCACAGTTGAAGAGCCGCTGGACCGCCCGCGTGGTGCAGGCGCTCGACAAGCGGTTCGCTCCTCTCGCCGTGGGCAGCTTCCCTTCCGAGCTGCAGCCCGCCAGCGGCCGCACGACGGTGAAGCAGGGTAAGTATGTCTTCAATGACCTGCCCGCGTCGCTGCAGAAGCGCCTGCGCTACGACCCGCTTTCCACCCGTCCCGTCACCGTCAATGGCGTCACCAGCCAGGTGCCGGGCGTGCTGGAGTTCAGCGGCCTGCTCAATGACAAGGACATTGGTAATGCGACGCTGACCGCCTCGCCACCGGCAGTCTATTCGCTCGAGCCGAACATCCTGACCACGGAGGAGCGCGACGCGATCCTCGCCCTGGTGGAGGTCAGCTCCTCCGCCCGCACCTCGTGGGCGAGTGCCGTCAATGCCCTCTACAATGCCTCGCGGAATCCCGAAGGCCTGCCCGGCAACCCCGGCGAATACCTCACGGGCCTGATGAAACTGCCCCGCTACGGTCCGGACGGGAAGATCCTGAAGGACGAGCTGGGCAACGTGCTCTACCCGACCACCACCACTCCGACGCCGATGCGCGCCTACGGCCCGGGCCTCGCGCTGGTGCCGAACGGTGATTTCCTCAATCCGACCGGCACGCTGCTCAGCGGCTCGCCCTTCCCGGACGAGAGCTGGGTCACGGTGGTGGAGAACAACGACCCGACGCTCGGCGGATCGCCGATCACGCCGCACGTCGTCAAGGTGGACCGCAGGCACCGCTACCGTGGCTCCGTCCAGACGGTCCTCTCCGACAATGTCTTCGACGAGAACATTAACCTGCGCTCCACCGGTGACTTCGGTGCGAATGCCGACGATCTGGTCTTCGAGTGGTGGTATCGCCCGGACGATGGCAGCCTGAACGTGCCGCCGCCGGACCTCATCCCGGCCGGTCAGCCGAATCCATGGAAGCTCTTCCCGGACCCCAGCGGACAGGCTGGCAAGGCCCGCTACCAGATCACGCTGAAGGGAAATCCGAATGCTCCGGAGGCCCTGCTCGCCGATACCTTCTGGTTCGCACGCTATCGCCACAAGAACGACAACGTCAGCGGCACCAACTGGAAGCTGACCCAGCCGGGCGGTCGCCAGGGCGTCAATTTCACCTGGGCCGGTGCAGGAAACTCGCAGCCCTTCGTGGATGCGGACCTGGACGGCTTCCCTGACTTCCGTGCGCAGCTCGCGCAGGGCTGGATCAAGCGCGTGCTGGATGCGGTGAATCCTTACGAAGCCCGCATCCGCGACTTCGAGGGCGACGCTCCGTCGACGCTCGCCTCGATGGTGGCTCAGTTCGGCGCCCGCTACGAAGGCCCGGTCGCGCTCAATCCCGCGAAGAACGTCATCGAGAATGTCGGCCTGATCGAGCTCTACCAGACGCTCCTCAATCGTGGACGAAACCTGAGCATCGATCTCTCGACTCCGGTCTCCACGCCGGCGATCTCGAACGCGCTGCAGCTTGCCGCCACCCGTATCTCCGACTTCTACACGCTGCTCGGCAACGAGGCCTACGTGGATGCCGGCGACCCGACCATCGGCCACGGCAGCGACAGCGCGGACTACGGCAGCCTCGCGACGTCGGTGTTCACCTTCCAGAACCAGATGTCCTCGCAGATCGAGGAGGAGCTCGCGCTGCTCCGCGGTGTGGATGACTACTTCGCCCGCCCGGTCTATAATCGCCTCTTCTGGAACTTCACCAAGGGCGAGGGCGAAGCGGCTTACGCGACGAGCTACAATATCAGCGACATCAATGCCGACGGCTTCATCAATGAAGACGACGCCATGATGATGTTCCCGCAGGGCCACGGCGATGCGTGGGGCCACTACCTCACGGCATTGCGCTCGACCTACGACCTGCTGCGTCACCCGGCATTCAACTGGGTGTCACGCGCGGAGTCCTACAACCTGCAGGACGTGGTCCTGAGCGTGGACTTCCTCGACGAGCGCAAGTTCGCCACCACCGCCGCCGCGAAGGCGAAGGCCGCCGCGGAGATCGTGAATCTCACCTACCGCAACCGCTACGTGGCCGACCCCGAGTCGCAGTGGCAGGGCTATACCGATACCAATGCCGACCGCGCCTGGGGCGTGGACGAGTGGTCGCGCCGTGCGGGCCAAGGTGCCTACTTCGACTGGGTCACCGCAAACGCGCTGCTGCCTTCGCAACATCCGAACACGACCCTCGATGGCATCCGCAAGGTGGACCGCCAGTCCAATGGCGACATCGCGGTCATCTCGGCCAACCTGAACTCGATCCAGTCCACGATGGACCAGGCCGACCGCGGCTACAATCCGCTGGGCCTCGCCAAGGGAGCGCAGATGTTCGACATCGAGCCCGCCTTCATCGAGAACGCCTCGGGTGGCGACCGCCGCTCGCACTTCGACCAGATCTTCGAGCGCGCCTCCAGCATGATGGAGAATGCCACCGAGGTCTGGGATCAGGCGAATACCAGCACCCAGATGCTGCGCCAGATCGGCAACAGCGAGGAAGAGTTCCGCAACTCGACCTTCCAGGAGGACCTCTCCTACCGCAACCAGCTCATCACGATCTTCGGCAAGCCCTATGACGGCACCGTCGGCCCGGGCAGGCTGTATCCGGCAGGCTACAATGGCCCGGACCTCGCGCTCTACATGTATGTGCCGATCCGGCAGATCAACAGCAGCACCGTCCCCGGCCCGACCGCGGAATTCGCGGCCTTCAATGCAGACGGGACCCTCAAATCGGGTACCCTCTACAATGCCTTCCTCGCGTCTTCGCCCTCCGGCAGCGGGAACAGCATCCTGAACAAGGCGACCGCCATGAAGGATGTGGAAGTGGGGGTCCGCGAGCTCTTCGCGAGCACGTTCGCCAACGCGAGCAACTCGATGACCTACTCCGCCAATACCAAGACGGGGATGTTTGCGGTGAACTACACCGACCTGACCAACCCGAAGGTGAACCTCACGAACTTCGTGAACCAGATGCCGGTCACGGCTGCCGGATACACCTTCCAGGCTCCGCAGTCGTGGGGCAGCCGCCCGGCCACGGGCCAGCTCCAGGACATCATCAACCAGATGATCCAGCAGGAAGCCTCGGTCGCGGAAGCGGTCGCGGCATGGGACAAGAACACGCAGTCGGCCCTCCGAGTCCTGCGCCTCGTGAATGCGCGCCTTACCACCAGCGGCCTGAACCAGGGCCGCGACGAGGTCTTCGTCCGCGTGAAGTATGCGGTGAACAACACGATCAAGGTCCTCGAGACCGCGAAGCAGGTCGTCGAGGCTGCGGACGAGCTCACCTGGAACCTGACGCATGCTGCCGCCGAGGGCGTGTCTGTCGTCCTGCCCACCGGCGGTCTGGCCATCTCCCCCGGCGATGCCCTGGCGATGGTGCGTTCCGGCATTGAGTTCTCGGCCACCGGCACCCGAGCGGGATTCACCGTCACGGACAGCGGCCTGACGATCGGCAAGCTCATTGCCGAGATCGCGCTCGATGTTGCCGAGAATGAACTCAATCTCGCCAAGGCGGATGAAGAGCGGAAGCTCCAGATCAAGGAGTGGCTGAAGGAAGCGGAAGACGCCGTCAACGACGAGGCGACCCTGCGCATCGCCATCTTCAAGGAGATCCAGGCCCTTCGTGCCCTGTCCGACCAGTATCGCACCCTGATCGACGAAGGCGCACGCCTGATCGACGAGCGCGCCGCGTTCAACAAGGGCGTCGCCGCGCAGACCCAGAAGAACCGCTACCAGGACATGACGTTCCGTGTGGCCCGCAACCACGCGCTGCAGAACTACCGCAGCGCCTTCGATCTGGCGGCCCGCTACGCCTACCTCGCGGCCTCGGCCTACGACTACGAGACGAACTTTTCGCTCACCGATCCGGCATCGCCCGTGAATGCCTTCGGCGAGATCATCAAGGCCCGCTCGCTGGACTCGATTTCCAGGGCGATCGGAAAGGTGAAGGCGAACCACGACGTGGTCCGGACCCAGATCGGTCTGAACAATGAGCAGCGCGAGGTGGGTGACATCTCGATGCGCCGCGAGTTCATGCGCATCCTCGATTCCGAGGAAGCTCCCGAGGCCGCCTTGGCCGCCGTGCCGGGAGACGAGCCCGACACGCTGTGGCGACAGGAGCTTCAGAAGGCGCGCGTGCCCGACCTCTGGCAGGTGGCGGAGTTCCGCCAGTTCTGCCGTCCGTTCGCGGCCGCGGTGGACGCGACCGGGAAGCAGGTCCCGCAGCCGGGCATCGTGCTGCGTTTCTCCTCCGACATCAGCACCGGGAAGAACTTCTTCGGCAATCCTCTGAGCGGCGGTGACCACGCCTACAGCGTGGCGAATTTCGCGACGAAGATCTTCGGCGTGGGCGTGACCTTCGACGGCTACCAGACCGGCAGCGTGCTCAATGACATGTCCGCCACGCCGCGCGTCTACTTCGTCCCCGCGGGCATGGATGTCATGCGCGTGTCGAACTCGACCAACACGAACGACCTCCGGACCTGGAAGGTGGTCGAGCAGAAGATTCCCGCCCCGATGCCGGCGACCTCATCTCAGCTCACCACCAGCGGCTACATCCCGCTGCTGGACGGCCTGAACGGCCGCTTCGGCGACGCCCGGAAGTTCTCGGACTTCCGCGCCTACCCCGACTCGGTCGAGGAGCCCACGACGGACATCCGCCTGCTGGGCCGCTCGATCTGGAATACCCAGTGGCTGCTCATCATCCCGGGCGCGACGCTCAATGCGGACCCGAATGTCGGCCTCGACCGCTTCGTCGATCAGGTCTCCGACATCAAGCTGATCTTCGATACCTACGGCCAGAGCGGCGGCTGAGGAAACGGAAACATCGAAAGCACCTCATACCCACCCCGATTTTCCATGACTCCCAGGAACTGCTCCACCCGTCCGGCGCGCACCGCCGCGACCTGGCTGTCGATGCTTCTGCTAGGATCGTCCACCGCGCACGCCTTCATCAGCGAGCCGGAGACGCTCGTCTACGGCCGCATCCTCAACCGTGCGAATCCGAACCTCGATCACCTCGTCACCCAGGGCACGCTGCACTGGACCATCCAGAAGCCCGACGGCTCCGCCGTGGTGCTCTCGGGAGAGGTCGATGCGCTCAATGACGGCAATTACTCCTACCTCGTCCGCATCCCGCACCAGGCGATGATGCTGGGCCAGCAGGCCTCGCCGATGGTGTTGCCGCTTGGCACCACCACCTCCACGGCCACGCATTCGTCGATCTCCTTCAATGGGGCACCGGCGAAGATGCTGGTGCCTGCGACCTCGGTCTTCGATCTCGACCAGCTCCTGCGCGCGTCCGCGATGCGCGTGGATCTGGAGATCAATGCCGCCTTGCCCGACCGGGACGGCGACGGGATGCCTGACTGGTGGGAAGACGAGCACGGCCTGGACAAGCAGAATGCCAGCGACGCGCTGGCTGATGCGAATGGCAACGGCGTGAACAATCTCGGCGAATACCGCGCCGGCACCGATCCGGATCACAACAGCACCCACCCGCTGCTCGTGACCCGCGAGGTGATCGCCTACTCGAAGGCGCATTCGCTGGTCCTGCTGGAGACGGTGGACAGCGACAGCACGCCTGCCCAGCTCACCTACACGCTTCATGGCGCGCCTGCGGGCGGGAAGTTGGTGCTGCGAAATGCGGCCCACCTTCCGGCCGAGACTTCGGTCGAGCTGGCCACGGGCGCGACTTTCACGCAGGCCGATGTCTCGGCGGGTCGCCTGGTCTTCCAGCATGCCGAGGGCGAGGCCCCCGGCTCCATCGAGGTGAGCGTGCGCGACCAGACCGCCGGCCACCCGGAATCGCGTGGCACGGTGCAGGTCCTGCTCTTCGACCCCGCTGCGAATCTCGTCGCGGCCACGGCCGAGGAGAGCGTGCGTATCGAGGCTCGCCGCCTCGCCGTCCAGCACGGTCATCTCGTCGCGGACCTCGGAGCGACGGCAGGGAAGCACAAGCTCTCCGCTCCATCGGCGGGTCTCTCGGCCTCTGCCTACGCCACGCACGTCACCCACTACGGTGAGGAAAAGGCACACGTCTTCCTCGGTGGCCCGGCTGACGATACCTTCGCGGGCGGCAGTGCGGCGGATTTCTTCCACGGTGGTGCCGGTGCGAATACCTTCACCGGCGGTGCGGGTGCGGACTCCTTCCTCTTCACCGGCACGTCGACCGCGGTGGATACCATCACCGACTTCACGCCGGCGCAGGGCGACCTCATCGATCTCTCCGGTGTCCTCAATGGAACCTCCCGGAAGCTCACCGACTACGTCCGCATCCGCCGCGACGGCGCGGACGCATTGATGGAGATCTCCGCGGCAGGCACCGGCACCGGATTCACCGACCGCGTCGTCCGTTTGCAGAATTCCTCGCTGCAGCCCGGCGACCTGCTGAATCTCTACTACGCTGGCAATCTGGAGACCGGCGTGATCGGCCTGCCGTCGCGGGTCAGCATCGCGGCGACCACTCCGGTGGCCAGCGAGAATGGCCCGGTGGCCGGTCAATTCACCGTCACCCGCGAGGGCGATCTCGATGTGCCGCTCACCGTGAGCCTGGTGATCAGTGGAAATGCGACGAATGGCGTGGACTACGAGAACGTGGGCTCGTCCATCACCATCCCCGCCGGTCAGGCCGCGGCGGTGATCTCCATCCTGCCCTATGTGGATTCGCTGGTGGAGTTCAATGAGACTGTCTTCTTCCAGCTCGCGACTTCCTCTTCCTATCTTCTCGGTAGCTCGGCTTCCGCGCAGATCACCATCGAGGACCTGAAGCCACAGATCGCGCTGCAGGTCGTGGAGGGTATCGCCGGTGTCACCGGAAGCACTCCGGGCACCGTCTTCGTCCGCCGCAGCGGCATGGTCGCGCCCGAGGTCACGGTGCAGCTCGCGCTCTCCGGCACGGCGAAGAGCGGCACGGACTACAATACGGTGGCTCCCTATGTCACGTTGGCTCCCGGCCAGACGACAAAGGTCATCGAGTTCATCCCGAAGCCGACGGTGAATTTCTCCGGTGCGGACGCGAAGACGATCCGCATGACGGTGAAGCCGGATGCCGCCTATGCCAGCACGGGCTCGTCCGCTGACCTGGTGCTCGTGCCGCAGCGCCTCAGCTATGATGAGTGGCTGGCTGCCCGTGGCCTGCCCGCCTCGGACGAGGCACTGCTTCACTATGGCTTCAGCCAAACCACGCAGCCAGGCGACAACTCGATGTTCGCCCGCATGCCGAAGGCTTCGGTCGAGAATGGCCACCTCACGCTGCGCTTCCGCAAGAAGCCCGGGGTGAGCGACATGGCCTACCAGGTCCAGTACTCGACCAATCTCGGCGAGTGGCAGACCGGCTCCGATGTCATCGAAGACATCACTTCGCAAGTCGCTCCGAACGATCCCGGTGCCGCCGTCTTCCGCTCGAAGAAGCCGATGTCCGCCGAAAAGGTTGCCGCCATGCGCGTGAAGCTGCGGCTTGAAACCGAAGACTGATTCCTTCTCCGCCCTGTCCATGCAGATCCTCTCCCTGCCTCGTACCGTTGCCATCCTTGCCACTGTCTGCCTGCTCGGCCAGTGCAAGAAGCCGGCGATCACTGCGGGTGGCACTCCTGTTACCGAAGATGCGCTCGCCACCGTGGCGGGCCAGGCCATCACGGCCAAGGACCTCCTTGAAGAAGCCGCATGGCGCCAGGCGAACCGTCAGGCGGTGCCCTCCGCCCCGGAGCTGCTGAAGGAGATGGCCGATCGCCTCGCCCTCGTCGAGAAGGCGAAGCAAGCCGGCATCGCCGATGATCCCGAGACGCGGCGACGCATCCAGGGAGTCATCATCGCACAACTCCGCGAGAAGGAGCTCGATGCCGAGATCGCGAAGGTGACGGTGAGCGATGAGGAGGTGAAGGCCGCCTACGATGCCCGCAGCGAGGAATTCGCCCGCAAGGGACTGGATCGCTTCGCCATCCTTTTCCAAGCCGCCGATGCGAAGGCGTCCGATGCCCGCAAGGGCGAGGCGAGGAAGCAGCTTGAAGAAGCCGTCGCGCTTTCCGACGCGGAGCCCGCACCCGGGGGCAGGGGACCTGCCGCCGGAGGCTTCGGCCAGGTGGCTGCCCAGCATTCCGAAGATCAGGTCTCCCGCTACCGCGGTGGCGATGTCGGCTGGATCGAGAGCGATGCGAAGGAAAGCCGCCTGCCTGCCAACGTCCTCGAAGCCGGTCGCGCCCTCGAAAATGGAAAGCGCAGCGGCATCCTCGAGGCGGCCGATGGCTTCTATGTGATCATGAAAACCGACGCGCGGCCCGGCGGCCCGCGTCCGATGGACGAGGTGGCGGGGAATCTCCAGCAGCAGCTCGTCCGCGACAAGCGCCGCGCCATCGAGGAGCGGTTCCTCGCCGATGCCGTCCAGCTTTCCAAGGTATCCATCGATGCCGAGGCCGCCGCGAAGGTGACCCTCCCGGTCACACCCGTGCCTGCGCCTGCCGTTCCTGAACTTTCCCCTCCTTGATCCTCTCCCACTCGCTTTTCACTCCCATGGACCTGCCTTCCCGCTTGCTCTCCATTTTCGCCGGCCTCGCGCTGGCCGGGGTCGCCCATGCCGCGCCCACGCTCACCACGATTGAAGTCCTGACCGGCGGGATGGAGGATGAGCCGTTTTCGATCTCCTACGCCACGCTGAAGGCGGCCTCGAATGCCGCCGACTCCAACAACAATCCGATCGAGTTCCGCTTCAAGTCCGACGTGTCCGGCGATCTGGAGAAGAACGGTTCCAGCGTCACCCTGAATGGAACGCTCGGTAGCGGCGAGACCTGGGTGTGGACGCCGGATCAGGATGACAACGGGATCACCGATGCATTCCGCGTGCGCGCCTATGCCGGCGGACAGCAGTCGGGGACCGACATCATCGTCAGGGTCAATCTCACTGCGGTGAACGATGCTCCCTCCTTCACCGCGTCCAATCAGACGGTGGCGGAAGACGCTGACACGGTCACCGTTGCAGGCTGGGCAACAGGTAGTGCCGGACCTTCCAACGAGAGCGGGCAGACCCTTTCCTACACTGTCACGTCGAACAGCAACCCGGCGCTCTTCACGACCCAGCCATCTGTCGCCGCGAATGGCACGCTGACCTACAAGCCCGCGCCAGACCGGAACGGGGTCGCGACCATCGGCGTCCGCATCAATGACAACGGCGGCACTGCCAATGGTGGCGAGAATCAGTCGGCCGTGCAGACCTTCACGATCACGGTCACTCCGACCCCTGACGATCCGACCATCACGGCCATCTTCCGCGGGACCGCTACGACCCCGTTTCTCGATACCCCGGATCCCACAGTTGAAAACGGACCGGCAGCCACCGAGAAGGTCTTCTCTGCGGTCTCGATCGGCGACGTCGATCACGGGATGCCGAACGTGGACAATCAGGTGGTGGTGGTGACCATCCCCACCATTGCGGAATCCTACGGCACCTTCGCATTGCCCGGCTCGTCCGTGTCGAATGTCGCCGGAGGCAAGGCCTACACACTCTCTGCCCGGGCACCGAATGATGCGGCGGCAGCCCTGCTCAATGCCACCTTCACGCCGTTCCCCAACGCGCTCCCCGTAGGCCTCTACAATTTCAACGTCAATGTGACCGTCCGGGACAGCACCTCCCGCACTGCCACGCTGCCGACCGGGACGGTCCACGTCAGGTCAGTCAATGACGCCCCGACGGCAAGCGCCTCCCTTACCCTGGCATCCATCACCGACGCGATGGCAGTTTCGCCCTTCCGTCTGGAAGTGGGTGACGTCGATTTCGGCGACACCTTCTCGGTCACCATCAGCGAGCGGGTTGCCAGCGGAGAGTCCGCGCGCGGGACCCTTTCTCAGACCGTGGTCACGGGCACCGCGGCCCAGATCGGCACGGCGATCCAGAACCTCGTTTTCACTCCCATCCAGCAGAGCCAGGATTTCAACCTCACCTTCGACTTCGATGTCCGGGACGTCCATCCCGACACGACGATGGGGAATGCGGTGAGGTCCAGCGTGTCGCTGACCATGAAGTTCGTGAACGATGCTCCGGAATTGGCCGGCGTGACCACGACGCTCATCCGCATGACGGATGATCCGGGAGCGACCCCGGTCTATCCTTTCGCGACCATTTCGATCGTCGATCGCGACCCGAACCAGATTCTCACCGTGAATCTGTCGCTGGGCGATCCGCAGCAAGGCAGCTTCAAGGATCCATCGTTGAACACGGTCACCGTTCTCACGGGTCTGGTCTCCGACCTTACCGCGAGACTCCGCCAGTTGCGCTTCGTCCCCACCCAGGGCCGTATCCCGGTGAATTCCAGCGAGACCGTGACCGTCACCATCCGCGTGTTCGACGGGACCGTTCCCGTGACGAACAACCAGACACAGATCGAAGTCACTGCGGTCGATGGCGCACCCACCCTGCTCTGGGGCAACAACCCGGTCTTCCCTGCGGCATCTAATCCCGCGCTGATCGATCCATCCACCGGGCCAAAGCCTTTCGCCCTGGTGACCATCGAGGACGTAGGGCCCGTGGAGGTCTCCATCGCGCTCGACACCGCTGCGAAGGGCGCACTGAGCAATCTGGGCGGCTTCGTCGAGACCGCGCCGAACTCCCGCGTCTATCGCTACAATGCTCCCTCGGCCAGTGCCGCACAGACGGCGATCCGCGCGATCAACTACGATGTCAGCCCGACCTACCTCTTCCCGGCCAATCAGCCGGGGCGCACGGACTTCACCATCACCGCCACCGACTCGGCGCTGAATTTCACCACGCGCACGCTGCCGGTCCTCCTCCGGAGCGACTCCCGCAGCTTCCTCGTCACCAGCCTGCTGGATGATGTGACGCTGCCCGGCACCCTCCGTCATGCCATCGCGCAAGCGAGCAACAACGACGTGATCACCTTCGCGCTGCCGAGCTATCCGGCGACCATCCGCCTGAAGAAGGAGAATGGCCCTCTTGATATCCGGAAGCACCTTTCCTTCCGTGGTCCAGGTGCTGACAAGCTCACGCTGACCGGCGACTCGAATGCGAACTCGATCACCGACGTCGGTGACGTGCAGATCTTCCGCATCTTCTCCACCGTCCAGATCCAGGGCCTTCGCCTGTCGCGGGGCTTTGGTGACACCGGTGGCGCTGCCTTCGTCGGGCGCTCCTCGGCCACTGCGAGCCCGGGCTCGCTCTCCATCGAGGACTGCGTGATCGCGAACTGCCTCGCCAGCCAGTGGGGCGGCGCGATCGACGTGGCCGATGGCTCGCTGAAGGTGGCCCGTTGCCTCTTCGAGAACAACTCCCTCAATGCCTCCTCCGGCCTCGGCGGTGGCGCGATCTCGCTCTACACGAATCACGCGAGCTCCATCACGAACTCCACCTTCTCCGGCAACTCCCAGCACGCTTCCACGGGATACGGCGGCGGTGCCATCTACATCGAGAACGACACGCCGACAAAGTTCGTCCAGATCGACATCAAGCACTGCACGTTCTCCGGCAACTTCGACGCTTCGAACAAGGGCAGCTCGCTGCACAACAATGTCTCGAACTCGCGGGTGGTGCTGACGAACAACATCTTCGCCGACTTTTCCTCCCGCAATCTGAAGGTGGTTGGTGGAGCGGAGATCATCTCCGCCGGCGGCAACATCTCGAACGACAACAGCTCGACCGATCTCAACCAGAGCGGCGCGCCGAACAACACCGTCCTGCTCAATCACGATACCGACAAGCGCAACCTCGATCCGAAGCTGGCACCGCTTGCCGCTGTCGAAGGGAACACCCGCGGCCATCGCCTGCTGCCGGACAGCCCCGCGATCGGCGCTGCCATCGCAGGCGTCGTCGCGGTCGACCAGCGCGGCGTGATCCGCAATGGCACGGCAGACATGGGCGCGCTCGATAGGGATGCGCTCGGCAAGCTGATCATCCACGAGATCTTCCCGGCCACGAATCCGAACCAGCAGTTCGTCGAGTTCTACATGCCGCGGGATCAGGCGAGCTTCAATTTCACCGGCTATGAAGTGTGGGTGGATGGCGAGAAGCGCCACACCTTTGGCTCCCAGGTGGTGGCACCCGGCCATGGCCTCGTCCTCGCCGAGACCGCGATCGCGGCGGCGGGTTCCACGCCGGTCATCGTTTCGAATACGAGCCTCAGGCTATCGCAGCGCGGCCGGATCGAGTTGCGCAAGCCAGCCTCGACCGGCAATGCGGTCGTGGAGGCGGTCTCCTACTCCGCCGCATTTGCGAATTCCGCGGTGCCATCCGTCACGACCGACTACTCGGCGGACTCGATCACGCTTGCACCGCAGTTCCAGGGCGCTGCCTTCGCGCCGCACCGCCTCGTGCAGCCTCCGCCAAATGGTGGCGTGATGATGGGTGCCACGGGTGCCGCGACTTCTCCTGGAGCCGACACGGGTGGCACGCCCTTCGGCCAGGCAAACGCCTATCCTATCGCGACCATCGACAGCTTCGAGGTCAATGAGGACATGGCGGCCACGCTGGCGGTCCGTCTGAACGATCTCGACGCCGACGGAGCCGACGAGCTCTTCATCGTCGATCTCAACCAGGCGCTATCCCCGACACCGCCGACGTCGAACAAGAGCAGCATCTCCACGAATGCCGGTGCCACGGTCACGATTACCCCGGCTGGCTCGCCGCTGCGCGGCACCGCGGTGAACTTCGACCCGCGCGTGGCCTTCAATCACCTGCCCGAGGGTGCCCGCTACACGGATACCTTCGCCTACTCCATCGTCGATGTCGGCGGTGGTGCCGTGGTGGGCTTCGCCTCCGGCGGAGGATCGACGACTCTGGTCACGGCCCCGACGCACCGCCTGACCACGGGTGCGACGGTGACCATCCGCGATGCAGGCTTCCCCGCCTACAATGCCACGCACGCGATCACCGTGGTGGATGAGGATCACTTCAGCATCCCGGTCGCCTTCCTTGGAAATCCTGAGCCGCTGCTCCGCGGCCGCTGGCAGGCTTCCGACCTGCGCACGCCGAGTGCCCGCTCCCAGGCGCTGGTCCAGGTCTCCGTGCTGGGTCGCAATGATCCGCCGACCCCGGTAGCGGACTCCGTCACGACGGACGAGGACACCATCCTCCGCGTCTTCGCCGATCCCCGCATAGCGAATATCGCCCTCGATACCGACGGCCTCTACCCGGCCCCGCGCGCTTTCAATGGCACCGGCATCCTCTTCAATGACACCGACCCGGATACCGACGGGAATCCGTACACCCAGCTCAAGGTGGTCGGCGTCTGCCAGGCGAAGGCGATCGGTGGCTTCAGCGGCACGGCGGGAGCCTCCCCGGTGACGGTCACCGCCCCGGGCCACGGCCTGCAGAGTGGAACCACGGTGCTGATTTCCGGTTACGGCGGTCATCCCTCCTACAATGGCTATCATGTCGCCACGGTCACCGGCGTGGATACCTTCACGCTGCCCATCGCCTTCGTCGATGACGCCGCGACCAAGGGTCTGTGGACGGTCTTGAACAATGCCAACCGCCTCTCCACCACCAGCAAGGACGGTGCCGCGGTGACCTTGGAAATCCGGGCGAGCCGCAACCAGACGAACGTCGTCTACAATCCCCGCCCATCGGCCTACCTCGACGGCCTCGCGCAGGGCGAGAGCAGCACGGACAGCTTCTACTACGCCGTGGAGGACAACCACGGCGCGGTCTCACTTGCGAAAATCTCGGTCGTGGTGGCGGGCGTGAACAACGTCCCCATCCCGCAGGACAATCCGCCGGGACTCGCCGCGCTCAGCCCGCTGCTCGGCGGTGGCATGACCGCCCCGCAACTTCTCGACGGCTCTGCCGTGCTGCACCTGCTGCCCGCTTCCGGCACGCCCGGTCGCGTGAATGTTTCCATCCGTCCGCCGGGTGGTGCCTTCGGCGATATCGTGGTCATCGATGGCCTCGATCACACCGACGAGGATACGGAACTCGCCCTCTCCAGCGCTGACATCCTTTCGAATGACTCCGATGTCGATCGCTCCGACGTGCTGGGCCTGGAAGTTCGCGCCGGCCAGACTCTCAGCCGCGAGGGTGCGTCCGTCCGCCTGAGTCCGGACGGGGCGACGCTCTTCTACGATCCCAGCGTTTCGGCTTCCCTGCAGGCTCTCGCCTTCAAGGAGCGCGTGATCGATACCTTCCACGTCACCGTGTTCGACGGCATTGCCCGGGTGAATACGATGGTCGCGGTGATGGTGGAGGGTCGCAACGATACCCCGCGTGCGAACAACGTCGCGCTGACGATCGACGAGAAGACACTGCTCGAAGTCCCGACGCCGGGCCTGCTGCTCAGCGGCTCCGACGTCGACCAGAATACCCTGCTCCCCGACAACCGGAAGTTCCTCAAGCCGACCGATGCTTTCCCGACGAATGTCTTCGCGGCGAAGGTCAATGTCCTGCTCGAGCGTCGCGACGGTGGCGTCGATGGCTTCGGCCCCGTCTCCGGCACTCCCGGTGCGACGGCCGTCTCTTCCGTGGGCCACGAGTTGGTCTCGGGCGAGGAAGTCGTGCTGCTCGGCAGCGGTGCCTTGACCGGGCAGTTCGTGGTGACGCGCATCGATGACGATACCTTCAGCATCCCGGTCGCCTACGACGCCTCCTATGCCTCGCTCGGCGGTGGCTCCTGGACCGTGCTGGCCAGCAATTTCGAGTATGACCCGCGCGAGTCGGTCTTCTCGGATCTCCCCGGCGGCCCGACCTACACGCTGCAGGGCCTCGCGGTCGGCGAGACCTTCGTCGATACCTACGCCTACACGCTTCAGGACGGCAGTTTCCTCTTCGCGAACGATGACATCTACCGCATCGAGGCGGACCGTTCGGACATCGAGCTGAAGGTGCTGGTCAATGACTCCAGCCTCGAGGGGCTGGCCACCGGCCGCCGCATCGTGGAAGTCGGTCCGCTCAGCTCCGGCGGCACCGTGGTGGTGAATGACGAGCAATCGCTCATCTACACTCCGGAGACCGGCTTCGTCGGCGACGAAGTCTTTACCTACACCATCGAGGACAATCTCGGAAACCGCGACTCCGCGATGGTGACCGCCCGCGTGACCATCGATCGCCTGAATGGCAACCTGCGAGCGAATGACGATCACTTCACCGTCGCTGCAGGCCAGGCACCGCTCATCAACGTGCTGGCGAATGACAGCATCATCCCTGCGACGGGAGATCCGCTGACGCTCGCCACGATCTCCTCCACGCCGGACAAGGGTGGCCAGGCGGTCATCGAGAGCGGCCAGGTGCGCTACACGCCGAATCCTTCCGTCACCACCTTCCCGTACACGGAGACCTTCTCCTACACGATGAATGGCGGCGGCACCTCGATCGCCACCGCCACGGTGACGATGCTGGTGGTGAACCGCGCGAACACGCTCAATGTCCGCGCCGATGCCTTCAGTGTCCCGGCGGGCAGCGTGTCGAACACGCTGAACGTCCTGGAGAATGACAACATCCTGCCCGGCAACGGCGAGGCTCTCGACATCGTCTCCGTCACCACCGCCGCACACGGCACGGTGAGCGTGATGAATGGCGTGGCTCTCACCTATACCCCGGCTGCCGGATTTGTCGGCACCGATACCTTCTCCTACTCCGTCGCCGATGGCTTCGGTGGCACCGGCACCGCGCAGGTGACCGTGAAGGTGGGCTTCCTCACCATCAACAGCGACATCTTCAGCGTCGCCTTCGATGATCCGGGCAAGACCACCGACGACGGCACGACGACGCTCGACGTGCTCGCGAATGACAGCGTCCTGCAAGGCGGCAACGGCCAACTGACGATCACCGGCGTCACTCCGCCCAGCGCGGGGATCGGCTCGATCAGCGTCACGCCGGGCGGTGCCACGCTCACCTTCGATCCCGCTGCGGGAGCCACCGGGCAGCACGACTTCACCTACACGGTGAGCGACGTCGGCGGGCGCACCGGCACGGGCACCGTGACCGTGGTGGTCATCGCCGGAGGCATCCGTGCCAGCAGCGACTACTTCACCGTCCAGGCAGACAGCCAGGCATCCGAGCTTGCGGTGCTGGCAAATGACCTTCGCATCTCGGATCTTCCGGGAGCCCTTTCCGTGGCCTCCATCGGCACGGGCCTCAATGCTCCCGACCAAGGCGGCACGGTGGAGATCAGCGCCGACTTCAAGAAGCTGGTCTATACCCCGGCCAATGGTTTCCGCGGTGTGGAGTCCTTCACCTACACCGTGACGGACGGCGACTTCTCCGATACCGCCCGCGTCTCCGTCCGCACCACGGACGGCGAAATGGTGGCCGGTGATGACTCCTTCCTCGTCTTCCGCGGCAGCACCGAGAACCGCCTGCCGGTCCTCGCGAACGACCGCGTGATCCCGGACGGCGGGCAATTGCTCTTCATCACCGCCGTGGGTGACGACGAGTCGAATCCATCGAACCCGGTGCATCGCGGCACCCTGGAAATCATCGAGGATGGTGCAGCCCTGCGCTACACGCCGAGCGACCTGAATCCTCCGGGCAATTTCGCCGAGACCTTCACCTATGAAATCTCGGCAGGTGGCACGGACCGCCGCGAGGCGACCATCCGCATCGAGGTGCTGAACCGCGCGGGTGCCCGCGACCTGGAGACGAACCACGACCGCTTCACGGTCCGCAGCGACTCCACGGGCACGCTTCTTCCGGTGCTGGCAAATGATAGCGTGCTTCCCGCCAGCGCCAGCGAGTGGATCATCACGGAGGTCATTCCTCCGGCGAATGCGGCGGTGCAGATCGTGGGCAGCAATCTCATCTACGTGCCGCAGCCCGGCTTCGTCGGCACCGAGACCTTCACCTACCGCGTTTCCGATGGCTTCGGTGGCACCGGCCAAGCCGATGTGACCGTGAAGGTCGGCGACATCAGCGTGAGCGATGACCACTTCACCGTGCTCGCCGGAGACGGCGTCGTGGCCCTCGACGTCACCGCGAATGACGGCGTGCTCCGCACCGCCTTTCCCGCCACCCCGCTGCCTTCGCAGGCGGACTTCACCCTCACCACCGCCCGTCCGGTCACGCTGGATCCGGTGGGTGCCGGCACGGCGGTCGTCGCCGATGGCAAGGTGAACTACACCCCGGCTGCCTCCTTCACCGGTCACGCGAAGCTGACCTATTGGGTGAAGGACGACGGCGGCAACGAGTATCCTGGAATCGCCCACATCGACCAGCGCGCCGTGGGCGAGGACCGCGACACCGCCACCGTCTCCATCACCGTGACCGGCGTGAATGACGCCCCGCGCATGGTGAATGCCGAGACGAACAGCGTGACGGACAAGAGCAACCTGCGTCCGTTCCCGAATGTCACGGTCATCGAGTATGACAGCCAGCGCCAGGAGCCGGTCACCGTCCGCGTGTCCTTCGCGGCCGAGCGCGGCGTCCTTTCCGGCGGCGGCTTCACCGTTGTCTCGCCGGGTGTGATCCGCTTCACCGGCACGGCGGCTCAGGTCACCACGGCCATGCGTGCCCTGGTCTTCGTCCCGACCATCGACCGCGTCACGGTCGGCACCACGGAGGACACGCGCTTCACCGTCAGCATGGACGACGGTCATGTCACCACTCCGGTGATCGAGGACTCCACCGTCACGACGGTGACTCCGATCAACGATGCCCCGACGCTGCTGAATGCGGTGGCGAGCGCGACGAATGACAAGACGCCGATCAAGCCCTTCCCGGCATCGACCTTCATCGAGATCGACGACCTCACGCTGCAGCCGCTCGAGATCTTCATCACCTATCCCAGTGACCGCGGCACCCTTGCGGGTTCCTTCACCCAGGTCTCGCCCGGCGTGCTGAAGTTCAACGGCACCGCCGCCCAAGCGACGACCGCGATCCGCGGCCTGGTCTACACCCCGGTGCAGAACCGCATCACCGTCGGCACCACGGAGAACACCCAGTTCACCGTGAGCATCAATGACAAGTTCACCGCCCAGCCGGTCATCGTGGACACCGCGATCATGACCGTGACTCCGGTGAATGACGCCCCGGTCCTCACGGGCACCGCCCGCGGCGCGACGAATGACAAGACTCCGGTGAAGCCCTTCCCGAATGTCACGCTGACGGAAGTGGACGACCTCACCATCCAGCCGCTGGAAGTGACCATCAGCTATGAAGGCGATCATGGAACGCTGGCCGGTGCCGGATTCGTCCAGATCGAGCCGGGCAAGCTGGTCTTCAACGGCACGGGCCTGAATGCCACCACCGCGATGCGGAATCTGGTCTACACCCCGTTCATTGACCGCATCTTCATCGGCACCACCGAGGATACCCACTTCACCGTGGACATCGACGATGGCTTCACCCCGGCGCTGGTCACCGACAATGTGACCGTCATCACCGTCACTCCGGTCAATGACCCGCCGCAGCTTCTCGGCGCCATCCCGGGCTTCACGAATGACAAGACCGCGATGAATCCCTTCGCCACCGCCACGGTGATTGAGGTGGACAATATCACCGGCCAGATCCTGCGCGTCCGCGTCACCTTCCCGGCCGAGCGCGGCATCCTGGCTGGTCCCGGCTTCACGCTCATCGCACCGGGTGTGCTGGAGTTCATCGGCACCGCGGCGGATGCCACGGTGGCCATCCGCAAGCTGGTCTTCACGCCATTCCTCGACCGCATCATCGTGGGTAGCACTGAGCAGACGCGCTTCACCGTGAGCCTGGATGATAGCGTGGTGCCTACGCCGGTCATCGTCGATACGGCCGTGGTCACCGTGACCCCGGTCAATGACGTCCCTGTCATCACCGGCACCGTCGGCGGCCAGAAGCTCTACCAGCGCGCCTCGCTCCGTCCCTTCGTGGGCGTCAATATCGTGGACATCGACGATCTCGGCCTGCAACGGCAGACCGTGACCATCCAGATCGACAATGCGATCAAGGGCACGCTTTCGAATCTCGGCGGCTTCGCCCTGCTTTCGGAGGGCAGCGGCACCTACCGCATGAGCGGCTCACCGGCTGCGGTCTCCGCGGCCATCCGCGGCATCGTCTTCACGCCGACGCCAGGCACCCGCATCACGCCAACGTCTCCGGAGACGGCTGGCTTCACCTTCACCATCCAGGATGGCTTTGCCACGCCGGTGACGGACAGCGCGACCACCATCGAGATCTACCATGCCGAGGTGGACCAGCTCCTCGCCCTCAACTCGCTCGGCAATGACGCCAGCCAGACCGGCGCGGGCTACGGCTCCAGCACGGCGATCAGCAAGGACACCCTCGTCATCGGTTCTCCGACGCGTGACACCTCGCTTGTGGATGTCGGCCGCGTGCATGTGTATGAGCGGAATGCCGGTCTGGGTGCCCCGTGGGGTCAGGTCGCGGAAATCGGCGGCTCCGACTCCGCCGCGGGAGACAACTTCGGTAGCGCGGTGGCCATCGATGGCGACTACATGGTCGTCGGCTCCCCGGGCTTCGACCAGCCCGGTGCGAACAACGCCGGTGCGGCCTACGTCTTCCAGCGGAATCCGGTGAACCCCAACGCCTGGCTCCAGGTGGCGAAGCTCAATCCGTCCGCGGTCAATGCTTCCGGTGGCGATGCCTTCGGCAGCGCGGTCGCCATCCAGGGTGACACCATCCTGGTAGGTGCTCCGAATGCGAACCTCCCCGGCGCGACCCGCTCCGGCCGTGTGTTCGTCTTCAAGCGCGGTGCCACGCCGGGTGCCTGGACGGGCTCGCAGACGCTGGTGGCCGCCGACAACCGCGGCACGCTGCTGGTGAATGACGGCGAGTTCTACGGCTCGGCCATCGCCATTGACGGCAATACCGTGGTCATCGGTGCGCACGGCGCGAACTTCGGCGGCAGCACGCCGCAGTGGAACTTCGGTGCGGCATACATTTACACCCGTCCGAATGCCGCGGGCACCTTCAGCGAGCTGAAGCGCCTCGACCAATTCGACGGCTCGGAAGCACGCGCCTACAGTGGCTTCGGCTTCTCGGTGGATGTCTCCGGCGACCGCATCGCCGTGGGTGCGTACTCGCCGACGCCTCCGCTCGGCGGCCTGAAGCCCGGCCGGGTCCATGTCTACGAGCGCGACTCCGGCGGTGCGAACCAGTGGGGCCTCGTCCGTGAAGTGGCTCCCACCGATGGCGTGGCGTCCCGCTACTTCGGCGGCTCCGTCGGCCTTGCTGGAAACCTGCTGCTCGTCGGCTCGCCCGCTGGCAACGAAGCCGGTGTGGAAACCCGCGGTTCCATCGAGATCTTCCGCCGCAGCGCGGGAACTCCCGATTGGCTGCCGATCGACCGCATCGTCCACGGCACGCCTACCGCTGCGAACCGCTACGGCCATGCCGTCGCCATCGATGGCTTCACCGCGGTGGCCGGCTCGAATACCGACAGCGTGAATGTGAACGGTGCCGCCTCCGCAGGCAGCGCCCGCGTCCTCCAGCTCCAGTATGACCTCGGTCCGCGCCTCGCGGTGCCGGTGCCGGACCAGATCGCGGTGCAAGGCTCGGCCTTCAGCTTAACGGTGAATCCCGCCACCTTCGGCGATCCGATCTACCCGGGCCAGCTCACGCTCAGCGTGCAGCTCACCGATGGCAACCCGCTGCCGGCCGCCGGATGGCTGTCCTTCAATCCTGCCACGGGTGCCTTCTCCGGCACGCCGACCGCAGTGGAGGGCCGCGACTACAGCCTGCAACTCGTGGCGACGAATCCGCTGGGAACGAAGGTCCTGTCGAATGTCTTCCGGATCTACCAGAACCGCGTCTCGAATACCCTCGCGACGGCTTACTCGGGCTGGGCATCCGGCAAGTTCCAGCCGTCCGTGCTCTCGAATCCGGCGCTTGAGGCGACGGTCTGGGGCATGAATGCCGACCCGGACAAGGACGGTCGCGCGAACGTGCTGGAAATGCTGTTCGGCCTCAATCCCGACAAGAACGACCAGCCGCAGCTCGTCTTCACCCGGATCAATGCCCGCGAATACACCCTCAGCTATCCGCAGAGCGTGCAATTCCCGGCCGGCGAAGTGGCGGTGGAATGGTCCACCAATGCCTCCACCTGGACCCGCACCGGTGTGGTCATGACGCCCGGCCCGGCGGTCAATGGTGTCGTCCGCGTCACGGCGAGCATCACCTCGCCTGTCGCCCAGCAGAAGGTCTTCGTCCGCATCGTCGCTCCGCACTGATGCCAGCCTCCGGTGGGGCTGCGGGATCTCCCCGCAGCTCCTCCGCCCGGCAGGGCATGGCTACCGCGAGCGGTTGCGGTGGACGGATCCGTACGGAGGATTACCTGCCGGTATTGGCACGGGCGTTCGCGTCCGCCCACTGGTTGATCATCTTGCGCTTCTCTTCTCCTCCGCCTTGCAGGACGGCCAGCATTTCTTCCAGTCGCTCCAGCTCGTCGGTCAGGTCGATCTTGATGAACCTGACGTGCGGGATGTCGCCGTAGATGTCCATGTAGCGTGCCAGGGGCGCATACTCCGGCTCGTAGGCGAGTTCCCTGGTTTTGATTTCCAGCTCCTCGGTCTGCTCCTTGAGCACCATCCCGTAGGTCAGCAGCTTCTGGTCGCTGGCGTTCGCGAGGTTGCCTGATTCTTCGCCGAGCCATTCCATCTCGATCGCGAGCATGTCCCGCAGGTCGCCATTGGCATGGGCCGCGGTGAGGCGCTTCATCCACGCTTCCTTGTGCTCCTTCAGCACCGGATCAGGTTCGAGGTCGGGGTGCAGCACCTTCGCGAGCTGCTTGTAGAGCCCCTTGAAGTCGCGCTTCTTCGCCTCCTCCAGTTCCTGCTGTTTGCGGGCGCGTTCGAGCGCGGCCTTGGTGGGCTTCCGCTTTGGCATGGCCGGGCCACCCGGCTGCATGCCGCCTGTGTTTCCCATTATCGCTTCCTGCAGCCTGCTGATGACTTCCTCGGGATCTTCGGCACCGTCGAAATCGACAGCCACGCCCATCTCATGTGCGATGTGCTTGAGGAAATCGAGCATCTCATCGTCCTCGTCACCTGCCTCTTCGCTGCCGGCAGGCTTGAGTTCCTCCGCGAGCGCCTCAAGCCGTCCGATGTCTTCATCCGACAGTCCCACGGGGTCGGCCAGGAGTTCGGAAGCCTTGCCAAAGATCAGGTTGCCCAGCCAGTGATGTCGCCTCGACGTCATCTTCATGGTCCTCCGCGTTTCGTCTCCCTGAAGCGCGAGGTCACGGTTGGCTTGATTCAATTTCTCGACCAAGGGCATCAATTCGAGGCGCGAGATCTCAAGCAGTTCGTCGAGTTCGCCCCGCTTGCGTTCGTAGGCTTCCCGAGCTTTCTCCAGCGCCTTCACCCGCCGGTTGAAGGTCTTTTGTGCCGGGCTGAGCAATTTCGAGCCCGGACCCGTGATGGTCAGGTCGGTCTTCGGCTCTGCCGCTGGCGCGGGTCCCAGGTCGAGATCCAGATTCAGGTCGAACTGCTTGGCGCGGGGCATGCGGGAGCTTGCCAAGAACGCTCTCTCCGTCAATCCGGTCGTGGGCCGGCCCGGCGGGCTCTGGTCACACCAGCCCGTCCTTGCGCGCCTGCTTCCAGTAGGCGTACTCGGAGCGGTTGAAATCGATGTATTCCGGGGAGAGGTCGCTACTATACATGCAGTAGTCGGCGTCGCCCTGGTTCAGGTGGATCTCGATCTTGAACTCCGGCTTCGCGGCGATCTCGCGCAGCTCGTCCATCGGCGTCGTGGCCTGCAGGCCGCCGAGGCAGGCGGGCTTGCCATCGTAGAAGATGTCCACGAGTTCCTCGCGGATGCGGGCGCGGGAGTAGCCCACGGCGTGGAGCACGCGGCCCCAGTTTGGGTCGCCGCCATTCCACGAGGACTTCACCAGCGCGGACTTGCAGACGGCCTCGGCCACGAGCTTCGCATCGAGGTAGGTGCGGGCACCCTTCACCTCCACGGTCACGAATTTCGTGACGCGCTCGCCATCGCGCACCACGGCTTGTGCCAGCTCCAGCATCACGTGGCGCAGGGCCTCGCGGAATTGCTTGCAGAGCGCGCTGCCGCGGCGGATCGGCGGCATGCCGGAGCGCCCGTTTGCCAGCACCAGCACGGTGTCGTTCGTGCTCATGTCACCGTCGATGGTGATGCGGTTGAAGCTCTCGTCCACCGCTTCCAGCACGCCCTTGCGCAGCGTCTCGGTCGGCACGTTCGCGTCCGTGGTGATGAAGCAGAGCATGGTGGCCATGCTCGGGGAAATCATGCCGGCGCCCTTCACGCAGCCGCCGATGCGAACGCGGTGGCCGCCCAGGTCGAAGGAAATCGCGATCTCCTTGTGGTGGGTGTCGCTGGTGATGATCGCTTTCGCCACGTCCGTGCCGCGGTTCGCGCCGAGGCCCTGGACCAGCTCGTCGAAGCGCGGCTCGATGCGCACCATCGGCATCGGCAGTCCGATCACGCCGGTGGAGCACACGCCCACCTCGCTGCGGTTCAGCCCCAGCGGCGCGGCCACGCCCTTGCACATCGCCTTCGCGTCATTCACCCCCTGCACGCCGGTGCAGGCATTCGCATTGCCGCTGTTCGCGATGATCGCGCGCAGGTCGCCCTTGCGCAGGTGCGCCTGCGAGAGCTTCACCGGAGCGGCCTTCACGCGATTGATCGTGAAGGTGCCCGCCGACGTGCACGGGCTCTCCGAGTAGATCAGTGCGAGATCGAGCCGCTCCGCCGCGGGATTCTTGATCCCGCAGGAAATGGCGGAGCACTGGAAACCGCGCGGCGCACCGACGCCTCCTTTGATCCGGGTGACGGGAAAGTCCATGGCTGGGTTTTTTCTGGCAGGAAGGAAGTGGAATGATGGGGGCGGGAGACGCTGCGCAGATCTCACGCGGTTTGCAACCCGGCGGTCTCCGGCAGGCCGAAGATGAGGTTGAATGACTGCACCGCCTGCGATCCGGCACCCTTGCCCAGATTGTCCTCCGCGCTGGTCAGGATCACCCGCCCGGTCCGCGCGTCGTGCGTCCAGCCGATGTCGATGAAGTTCGTGCGGGTCACATTCTTCGTGTCCGCGCAGCCGCCCTGCCCCAGCAGGCGGACGAAGGCTGCGTCGCGGTACGCATTTTCGAGCGCCTCGCCGATCGCCGCCGGGTTGATGCCCTCGCGCAGCTTCGCCGTGGTGGTCGTGGCGATGCCGGAGTTCACCGGGATAAGGTGCGGGATGAAGGTGATCACCACCGTTTCGCCCGCCGCCAGCGAGAGCTCCTGCTCGATCTCGGAGAGGTGGCGGTGCTTCGGGATGCCGTAGGCGCGCACGCTTTCATTGCACTCGCAGAAGAGCAGGGAGACGTCCGCCTTCTTGCCCGCGCCGCTGACGCCGCTCATCGAGTTCGCCACGATGGTCGCGGGATCGATCAGTCCGGCCTGCAGCAGCGGGATCAGCGGCACCAATATACTGGTGGGGTAGCAGCCGGGCGAGGCGATCAGCCGCGCGTCCCGGATGGCGTCCGCCCGCACCTCAGGCAGTCCGTACACCGCTTCATCCAGCAGCGCCGGGGCTGGGTGGGGGTGGCCGTAGAATTCCTCGTAAACGTCGGCATCGCTCAGCCGGAAATCCGCGCTCAGGTCGATGACCTTCAGCCCGCGCTCCAGCAGCGCGAGGGCGATCTCCGCCGCCACGCCATGCGGCAGCGCCAGGAAGGCGGCCTGCGCACCGGTCGCCGCGATCGCGTCCGGATCCGGCTCCATGAAAGGCAGCTCCGCCCCTGGCAGCTTGCGGAAGCGCGGGAAAACGGCGGACAGCGGCTTCCCGGCTTCTTGGCGGGAGGTCGCGGCGACGAGCTCGACCTGTGGATGGACCAGCAGCAGGCGCAGGAGTTCCTGACCCGTGTAGCCGCTGGCTCCGACAATCGCGGTTTTGATCCGTTCCATGGCGCGCGGGAAAATGCATGATTTTCAAGGCTTGCCAACCGGGATTTGCCCTGATTCTCTCCCGCTCCCGTCACCGTACGAGGTAAACGGGCTGTAGCGCAGTCTGGTAGCGCACCTGCCTGGGGGGCAGGGGGTCGTGGGTTCGAATCCCGCCAGCCCGACCATCTCATATATGGCTTATTTTAAGCGAGTTACCCCAAGGCGGGAATCTCTGCTCGTGAAGTTGAGTCCTAAAGTGTGTCCCAGGCCCGCGGCCTTCCAGCGGCCCCATGCGTTGACAAGCATCGAGGACCGTGATTAATTCACAACGGTTCGAGGAACGAATGTCGGCCACGCGCCGTGTGGGCAATGCGCTGATGCGGGTTGCTCCTATATTCCTCAACCACCCTTTAATTTTTCCAGCAGAAGCGGGTTTTTCGACGTGTAGTAGCTGCCGTAGGCCGCAATCCGTATGTCGTCCGCATCCACCACAAGACTGCACTGAGGCCAGAGCATTTGAAGGTAACGATCCTCTCCTCGCTCATAGGTTCGCTGTAGGGCCCACAGGAAGTAGTCCACCGCTTGAAGTGCTGGCTCCTTATTGGGATAGGATGCTCTTACCTGCAATCGAGCGTCTGACCTTGCAACCCCCCGGCGTGCTGCGGAGTTGGTGCGGGCAGCTTCTAACGCTTCGCGAAAGGCATTTGTTCGGTCGCTGTTGCCGCGAACGGCGAAGCAAATAGAATAATCATCGTGCTTGTGCAGGCGATCTCTGAAAAGCCTTCGCACCGCATGGTCATAGGTTTCATCAGGTCGAAATCGATAGCTCACATCGTTTTCGTTTCTTGACCTCACGTAGTCCAATACAGCGACCTTATCACGCACTACTGCAGAGAATCTGACGTGGTGTTTCATGATGCACTTGAACACCTCCCTGCGCACCTCAGGTAGATCATTCTTTGCGTGGAAAAAGAGCGCCGTCTTCTTAGCACGCGCCTGCATCGAAGGAACATTCTTGAAATAGGGATCTGCTAACAGTTCGGCACGTAGCGTGTCAAAGTCGGCTGCCAGGGACTTCGGGTCTTTGACGTCTAACATTCCGACAGCGAAATAACGACTGCAACCCTCGCTCCCAATGAGGACCTTTCCTTTCCCCGAAAAAAGAACAGGATCTCCCGCCTCATCGACGAAGTAGTGTTTAGGACTCGGCTCTTCACGCTTCATGATGAGAAGCTTTTACTCTCTCAGTCCTTCACTGCCTCTTCAGCTTTCGAGACTATCTCATCAGGACCTGAGAGATTCAGAGTCAGTTCATCCAAATTCTCCCCTTCGATGCTCCAAGTGAGCTTTGAGTATTCTTCCGGCGTCAAGGCACTGCGGAGCCTAGCTTCCATGTTTTCTTCAATGCCTTTGCGAGCTGCCTCTTTCCACGCGTCAACTAAACCTTCCGAACCAACCTTTTTGCCATTTACTTCAAATCGGATCATCACGTGCAACGTATCCAATTCGGCGTCGGTTGGAAGGTAAGAATCAAGCACTTCCAACGTCCGTCACTTGAACGCTAAAAACCCGCGCACAAGCGACGACTAGCAGAGTATTTTTCTCATCTCAGGAGTTAGATCGGTAAGGATCAGATCAATGGGCAACACTCCGAAATCGGTCTTCTTGAAATTGGGCTTTCGCGCATCTAGAAGGACGACGTCTTCCCCCCTGTGCCACCAAGCGGAACCCATTAGTGGGGGTGGAAGTTCTTGCTGATCCATTGCAACCCGTTCCCAGCCCGCAGCCGTCAACACGTCTCTGATTTCAGCGGACGTAGGCTCTCCTCCCTTCAGAGTTGGCTGACTGGTTGCAAACCGACTGCCAGAGGTTTTCCCGATGACGTGGAGATCGTCTCCAAACAGCTTATTCTGCAAATCCAGCCTCCTTAGGTATTCTGTAGGCAACGCGTAAGCCAATCCGATCTTGCCAGTGTCCGTGATCGTGGCAATCCAACCACTGGAATGCTGGTGCTTTTCCACTGTCCGCCCACGAAACCGAACCCGATGCTCAGTTCCTCTAGCGTCAACTCTGTCGAAATAACCGACAGCAGGAAGAATTCCCGAATCAGCTACCGCTTTTCGCTGCTGTTTTTCAACTTCCAGCCGCCATCCTTTGGGCTGCTCCAAGCACTGGCTCGAACCTCCAAAGGGGTCTGGGCCAAAAATCCGGCACGCGACATCCTCTGGGAGGAAGCTTGCGCTCTCGCTGAACGCATGCTCTCCGAAACTCGACGGTGACTCTCGGTTTTGGCTGGCATCTATGCGCCGACGGTAAATCAGAGGGGACTAAGGGTCGAGTGATTTTCTATTTAGAATTTTTTGGGCAAGTGCAGGCGATCATCACATTTGCAAAAATTGTGCAATTTTAAGGGTTTCTGAGGACATAAATATTTATAGAGCGCATTAAGCCGCAAGGTGTTTGCGCCGTTTCAGGGTATTCGGAATGTTCCTACGTTTCTTTCGAATCTCTTGCTTCTCAGGCTGAATTTCGGCAATCCCTAGGCGTCCGTTACAGCGGACGAGGGCGTGAGAACCCTGACCACGAGCGGTCGGCATTGACCGCAACAATGCCGCCAAACTGGCCAAATGGCCGGGGAGGCGGCGGCGCATGTCCAAGTCTCCCGATGGGGCGACCAAAGGCCGTTGCGGCTGTCTCGTGGCAGCTTCTCAACTCCCCGTCCACCCGGAATGAGCCGGGTGGAAGGCCTTGAGAAGAACATGAGACCTTTTCCTTTGCTGGCATTGTGGACGGCGTTTGAAGTTGTTGGAGGCATATTCTCGATCATGGGTTGCATCGCATTCCTAATGGCATTCGGGAATCTCGTTTGGTCTTACCTCCAGCCTCAGTATAGAGCGATAGAGGCTTTGATCGCGCAGAGCGGTGAGCCCAGAAATCCCCGAGTCGTGCTTCTAAGTGAATTGTTTTTCAACTCATTGATAGCGGGCGCATTCACCGTATTAGTTGGCTTGGCATTTCCTCCCGCCGCACCTCTAGCCTTCGCGGGCGGATTGGAATTTCAATTTCGGAAGATGCGGCGTAAATCGGGAACAGAGGTTCAGCCGATCCAGTGGCGGTATCCCCTTGTGAAGGCGATCATCCAAGTAGCCTGCGGCATAGCATTCTTTGCCTTGGCCCTCCTGTTCATCGAGGGCTTGCGATAATCTCGCCCCGTTGTGAGATTTTTGCCGGGCTCTCTGAAGGGTCAGGTGTATTCCATTCTCCGTGAATCGAACCGCCCCCCCGGGGGCACCCTCAAGGCAAATGCCAGCGATTAGGACACATGGTGGGACACAATCAGATCTGAAATAATGCCTACGTCTCGTCTAATCCATTCCCCTGCTAGGATGGCGGTAATGATGGGATGGAACCATCCGTCCCAAGCTCTGGTGAGGACGGTCGGAAATGCGGTAAAAGCAACTCCCTCGCGCGCGCGCGTGTTGTTGGGGGCGGGTGGGCCACTGCGACCGGTTTTCTGAGCATCCATCCGGAGGCAACTTCGGAGAGGTGCAAGGTGGAAGAGGTGCAACCTAAAGAGGAGACTTGCGCTTGCAGCTTGCTCCTACCATCCGGTGAAAGCGGGGGCGATGAGTCGCCCCCCGCACTCACACGTCGGGCAATGGAGTTGAAAGCAGAGGTGAAAGCACGCTTGCACCTCACTTTCCCTGTAGCTCCAAGGGTTTTGAGGCGGTGGTGCAAGTCATGTCGCAAGCTGGGCTGCCTCTGCATAGAGCACGCGGCCTGCGAGAGTCAGTTTCCACTGGTCAGCCTTGTTGCCGGGTGTTTCCACTTTTTCCACGAAACCCGCCGTGAGGAAGGCATTCATCCGCGAGGTTGCAGCCTGCCGGGTGATTCCCCAGCGGACTTTAGCATCGCTCGCAGTGGTGGTCCCAGCCGCCCCGATACCCTGCCAAGCCGCCACGATCTGGTGGGTTTGCTCTGCCTTCTTCCTGTCCGTCCTGCTGGCCGCGATCTCCGCATCCGGAATGGCCTCGAAAGAGTAGGTCTCCAGTGAAAACCTAGCATGAACCACCGGGCATCCATGGAACGTGCGGGCGTCAATGTTGAGGGCAAGCGAGCCATCCTTAGCCACCTCGATTGCAACCAGCGTATTGGCGCTCGCCTGCTTCACGAATGAACCTGCAAAGCGGTTCCTGGCCCTTTCGTCACCAGCCTTCCGAAAGTGATCCACAACGATCACCCCCGTTCGTGTCTCGCTGGCGAATCGCTTGATCGTTTCCAGCATCTTGGCCACTTCGTTGGTTTCGTTGCCGTCCGCGACAAGCCGGTAAAAGCAGTCTATTACAACAAGGTCGCCGGGTTGCACGGTGCCTTTCATCTCCTCCAGCTTCGGGAGAATGTGGGCCGCGTTAAGCCCCTCAAAACAGTAGGAGCGGAAAGCTTCAGTGACTTCATGCTGTGCCTCCACGTCCCCGGGGAGACGATTGCCGCGTGCCTTGGCGAATCGAAATCGAATCTCGGAGCGATCAAGCTCTAGGTCGATGACATGCACCCTTCCTTTCACTGTAGTGAATCCACCGCAGCCGTCCGGATCGGTAAGCCATGGTTGGCCAGCCGCGACGGCGAAACCGGCATCTTGAGCCAACCACGACTTGCGGCTCTTGGATTCCGCTCCGAGTAGCATCACCTCACCATGGCGAAGAAACCCGTCAATGATGACCGGCGGGCGTAGGGCCTCGATCTCATCCAAAGAAAGTCCGATGGTGTTAGTATGATCGACTGCGAAGAACGCTAGGCCCCGCGCTTCTGGCGGAGGGTCGACGGTATCCATCTCGATCTCTATTTCCGACGTTGTTGGAACTTGTCCGATCACGCGAAAAGGCCCTCCGGTTTGATCTGTCCGGCCACGTCGGTTAGATCGCGTCCGGCTGGCAAGCTGTTGACTGTTTGCACCGTGCAACCGAGCGGTAACAGCATGTTGCGCCAGTGCGCCGCACCACCATTACCGGCCTTGTCGGAATCAAAGACTATCCGCACGCGACGAGTCCGAATGATGTCGGCGGCATCAAGTGAGAGCTGTTTGCAACCCGCACCCAAAATACCTAGCGGCACCCATGAAGTGCTGCCACCAGCCCGCTTGTATTTGCAGTAAAGATCGAACGCCGTTAGCAGGTCGGTAGCTCCTTCGCAAAGCAACACACTGGTTGCTTGGGGCTGTCCTCTCAGTAGGTCGCAACCGACCGGCCATGCCTTCGAGACACCTTTTAACCGGAAAGCCTTGGTCGGCTTGCATCCCGGGTAGCCGTTAAACATTGAGCGATCACAGCGACGCATCTCGCCGTTTCGTCGTGTGGCATCGGTGACGACAAAACACGCCCGCCCGTCGACTCTAATAAAGCGCAAGAGCCCGGCTTTCACAGCAACGGACACACTCGATGGAGAATAGCCCCGTTGCCGCGCGAAAGCCTCCCAAGTGGCCTCTGTGCCCGTCACAAGCTCCGCAGGCCACTCAATGCGCCGGGGAGGGGACAAAGGGGCCTTGGCGAGCCTGCTATGAGCCTTTACGCCGCCGTGGTGGCATAGGTCGGTCCCGAGTCGCTCTGCAAACCATTCGCGGGCCTCGCGATAGCCGCCAAGGGACAACCGGACAAACTCGACCACATCCCCACCCTCTCCGGTGCCCCAGTCTTTCCAACTCGTGCCATTGTCGAAAATGGAAAGGGAAGGGGTGCGCTCATCGCGAAACGGCGAAAGCATCATGCCGTGTCGCTTTGCTTCTCCGGAGAACCCTAGAGCTGTCCAAATGTCCGGGACTGTAAACGCCGCTCTCGCTTCTGCGAAAACGTCGGCTTGTTGCGGTGCTGGGCTTGTGGCAGACTTCGGTCTCGACGTGAAGACTTGCCCCGTCCGGCACCCGCTGGGCGGGGTGCTTCGTTTCATGGCGCTCCTCATTTGGGATCTTTGGGAGCACGAACGGTTTGAACTGCGACCCGCTGCGCGATGTAGGCTCGGATGCTCTCGACGTTGTAGAGAACAATTCCGCGTTTCTCGTCTTCCTCTTGGAGCGAGACGGCCTCGATTCGGCGTCGCTCACGGAGTTTGCGGAGGGTTTGCCTACCGATGCCGAATAGTTTGGTTACATGCTTTTCCCTGATCCACTCCGGGCATTCGGAGGGCGCTGTATTCGTTTGCGTTGCCATGCTTCCACACTCGCAAAGTGGCATCGAGAGGCTGACGGCGGCACTACTCCCTCAAGGGGAGAGCTAAATGCAGAAACGGCCCTCGACGCGGAGGGCTGCCAACAAGTCGGGAGTGAAGGGACCGCAGCTAAACGCTCGACGCGATGGCGCGGGCCGCAGCTAAAGGCGGCTCCTTCGGGGGAATCCAACAAAATGCAAGAGCAAGGGCAAAAGGCTCTAACACCCTATTTTCTTTTCCGGCTCTTCGTTGTGCGCTCCCATTTCGTGGGCTTCCGCTTGGGATCTCTAGCCCGCTTTGTCGCCGCGTGCTTCTCCTTCGTTGCCTGTCCGCCTTTTCGCCTGCCCGCGTCGCGGTCTAGCTCCCTTGATGCCGTGGCGAACGACCGAAACTCATCAGCGAATTCAATCGCCTGATCTACCGGTAAGCCGCCATCAGAAAAGGCGCGAAGTAATTCCGTCCCATCAGGAAACCGGGGAACGAAAACCGTGTGTTCGGAAGTGCTCCGGCTGTAGTCTGTTTGATCTCCGCAAAGGAACCCTCGCAGTGCGACCGCACGCTGTCCGGTTCTCCACCTCATCGTGCGTTCTCTCGAAACTAGCGGTCCTCGCGGATTCTTAGGATCTCTCTCGAATTGCTCACCCAGAGACATGACGGACGGCAAAACAGCTTTGAGAAACCTATCGGCGGTGAGAGCGCCTGAACGTGCCAGCTTTCTAAGCCCAAAAGGGTCTTTGTCGTGCTCTTCGGCCTCTGCCCTTCGTTTGGCATTCTCCGCGTTGCATTGTTGGATCTCCCGATGTGAGCGATGCTTTGCAGCATCTATCTTTAGCTGCTCCAGTTTCAGAAAAGCGTCCGCCTCCCGCCAGAGGGTGAAAGCCTCCCGCAGCCGGTCGTTTGTGGGAAGGGTTCGCTCTGTGGCGGCTGCAATCGTTGCCAACTGTAGCGCAGAGGGAAGGTCGCCATTCATCACTTCGATTCGGTGAGTGAGGGAAGTTTTGCAATCGCCTTGTGAAGCACTTCAGCGTCCGCGTGCGAATAGATTGCATGGCTGCCACGGGTGCTGTGCCCGGTCAGTGCCATACGGTCTTCTTCAGCCACACCAGCAGTGCGGAGCCATGTAGTGAACGTATGGCGCAAACTGTGAAACCCCCTTTCGAAGATCACACGACCGGCCCCAACGTCCTTTGCATCCTCACCCGTTTCCCGTGACGCCCGTCCTCTGTCGACGTTCGCCTTCTTCATGATCTTTTCAAAAGCCTTCGAGAGCCCGCTTCCGCCTGCGTCCGCAATCATGGCAAGCTTTGGGAAAACCGGTGCGGCAGGGGAATCGTCGTCAATCTCCAGCGATTCAAGGAAGTTCAGAAGGTCCGGTTGAATCGGGATAGTGACTTCCCGCTTCTTCTTCTTGGTCTTGCTGGGAACCAGCGTGATGGTCTTGGACGCAAGGTCGATGCTGGACCATGAGAGGCGGGAGGCGTCCCCCAGACGCAGGCCGGTGAAAGCCGCAGCCAGAATCAGCCCTCTCCACTCTGTGGAGGGGGCGGCAGTCATGAGGGAAACCACCTCTCCAATGGTAAAAGGTTTACGGTCCAAGCTGTCCTCGGTGGAAACAGCTTCCAACGCGGAGCAAGGATTCGACGTAATCAGTCCTTCCCGAATTGCGGCCCGGAAAGCTGATCCGACGTCTTTCGCGTATTTGTTCACAGTCTTTCCAGCCCTTCCGCCGTCCTGCAAGGTCTCCCGCCATGCGCGCACGTTGGCCATCGTGACACTTTCAAGAGGCTTAACCTTCCGCGCGCCAAGGTGGAGGAGGAAGGATTCAATCGACGTCTTGTAGCGGGCCATCGTGCCCTTGCTGCTGTCTCTAGCCTTCCGTCTGAGCCACTCTTGGCACCAGCCTTCCACGCTGAACTCTGGCATTTCCTCACCAGTGGCCACGGCCAAGAGCCGGGCGACGTATTTCCGAGCGGCAGCAGCATTGAAGGTGCCCCGCTCGACTTCCGACACGGCCTCGGCCAAAATTCCCTTGGCGCGCTGCCCTTCATCGCTCCCTGCCTTGATGGCACCTTGGCCGGTCCTCTCCAGTTCCACCGCCACCTGCATGGCTTCCTTCCGGTTGGTCTTGCCGGTGCTCTTTCTGATCTTTTTCAACCCGCCTTCCGGCTGGGAAACATAAAACTGGCACTGATAGACATCGCTGCCGGGTCGTTTGTAGATGCTGGCCATAGCTCGGAGGGGTCAAAAACTGTGCCCTAGGCTGTGGCCTAATTTTGCCGGATCTACAAGCTTTTATTGGTTAGGGGGAGTCAGAACATGCTGATTTTAGCTTGGTTGCAAGGGTCTCCATCGGATCATGGGTTCGAATCCCGGCAGCCCGACCACTTCTTTCCAAAGTTTCGCGCCGCGTGTTTTGCGGGGTGGCGGAGGGAGGATTTCCGGACATTCTTGGCGCGTGCTGAAGCCTGTCGCCCGCCAAGTCCCGACCGATGATCCCGCGGGGTTCCGTGTGGCGTTGCGGGAGTGGTTTGGCCGGAATGGGAAGGACTACCCGTGGCGGCGGACCAGCGATCCGTATGCGGTGCTGGTGTCGGAGGTGATGCTGCAGCAGACCCAGATCGCGACGGTGCTGGGGCGCGGCTTTTACACGCGCTTTCTGGAGCGCTTCCCGGATGTCGCCACGCTGGCCCCAGCGGAGGACGATATCCTGCTGAAGACCTGGGAGGGGCTGGGCTACTACCGTCGCGCGCGGATGCTGCGGGAGTCGGCGAGGGCGGTGCTGGAGCGGCACGGCGGTTCCTTTCCGGCGGACCTTGATGCGCTGCTCGCGCTGCCAGGCATCGGCCGCTACACGGCGGGTGCGGTGATGTCGTTCGCCTTTGACCGGCCTGCACCGATCGTGGACGGGAATGTCGCGCGGGTGCTCGCCCGGCTCTTTGACCGTGCCGATCCCATCGACACCACGCCGATGCAGAAGTGGCTGTGGGAAACGGCTGCCACGTTGCTCGATCGCGAGCATCCCCGGGTCTTCAATTCCGCGCTGATGGAGCTCGGGCAGACGCATTGTCGGCCGGGCGTGCCGGATTGCCTGTCCTGCCCGGTGGCCACCTGTTGTTCCACGCGCGAGCCTGCCGCGCTGCCGGTGAAGGCGAAGAAGCAGGCGATCGAGGAAATCGACGAACATGCCGCTTTCATCCGGCGGGAGGGGGCGGTCCTGCTTTCCCGCCAAGGCCGTGGCGGTCGCCGCGAGGGCATGTGGCGGCTCCCCGTCAGGGAAAAAGGCGAGATCGCCGCACTCCCTGTCCTCCACCGGCGGAAATACGGCATCACCCGCTACCGGGTGACGCTCTATGTCCACGATTGCCCGGAGGGCCACCCGGCATCCGGGACGTCGGAGGGCGAGGAGTGGATCGCGCTGGATCGCTGGGCGGATCTCGTGATTCCACCGGCAGATAGGGCTGCATTGATTGCAGTTCTCGGCGAGACGGAAGAAATCGCGTGAGAGATAGCGGATCTTTTGCTTCATTGGGGCCGGATGCCATCGCTTGCCCGCCTGTTCCAGATCGCCCTCGTGGCATTGATTTTTCCGGCGTGCACCGCCGTCCCGGAAGTCCCGCCCCCCGACGCCACCCCGCCCGGCAAGGCGGTGCGCCGGATGGCCGCATCCCGGCTGACGGCGGTGGTCATATCGTCGAAGGATGAGCTCGCCCCGTGGGTGGAGAGCCGCTTCACGCAGGGCCAGGGGCCGGACGATGCCGACGGCGGCTCCGCGGTGCCGATCTCGCCGGATGGATATTTCATCACCGCGGACCACGTCCTCGCGCGCTCGGCCGGGCGGAATATCTTCATCATCCACGGCCAGCAGAGCGGCCTGCAGGCGACGAAGGCCCGCATCATCTGGCGCTCCGCCTCGACGGATCTCGCGCTGCTTCACATCCCGGTCGCCACGCCGAATCATTACGACTGGACCCCGCCGAACCAATGGGTCCCGGCAGGCACGCCGGTGATCCACTCCGGGATCGCCACCGGCTTCCGCAGCGATCCGGGAAAGCTGGTCACCTCCATCCCGCCGGGTCGGGGGAATGCCGCCCGCTTCAAGCACGATATCCCGCTGGAGCCGGGGGACAGCGGCGGCGCGGTGATCGATGCCCGCGGCCAGCTCGTCGGCGTGAATTCCGCGGTGGAGTTTTTGGTGCCGCTCGAGACTGCATTTTTCATTGAATCCGAGGCGAACCGTCCGAACGTGCGATCTCTACAACGCGTGATCGAAGCAGATCGCCGCCGAAATTCGCCCTGATCCTCCTCCGTAGTCCCTCTCCATGAAGTCCGCCCTCCTCGCCGCCCTCGCCTTCACCTCCTGCGTCCCCATGACGCAGACGTGGAATGCCGGGTGGAATGCGGGCTGGACCGAGAAGGCGGCGCAGGATCGCATCATGCTGGTGAGGAATGCGCCGGAGACCCTCGGCCACCGCCGTCTGGTGTATCAATCCGCGGCGCACCCGGACCTCGGGGTCTTCCTGGAATCCCGGGGCATGCCGGATTTCATCGCCGAGACCTCCAGCGATGACCGGCAGTATCTGATCCTTTACTATCTCGATACCCGTCGGGCCTTTGCCTGCCGGACCCATCGCGCGACCGGCAGCACCATTGACTTCGCCGGTCCCTACCAGATGACGGAGCGGGAGACGAAGGTCCTGCGCAACCTCAAGAGGGAGAGCGGGGAGTAAGACAAAGATTTCTCTAAGATAGTCCTCAGCGGGGCGTTCGTGCCTTCGCATGCGACCATATTACCTCCTCACAGCCCTGCCGTTGGCTCTCCACGGGCAGGATTTACTGGACCCCCTCGTCACCACCGCGTCGCGTCTGGAGACGCAGCGCAGTGACACTCCCTACACGGTCGAAGAGATCACGGGGAAATACATCGAGCAGAACAAGCGCCGGACCCTCCCGGAGGCGCTCCAGTACACGCCCGGCGTCCTGGTCCAGAAGACCGCGAACGGCCATGGCTCACCCTACGTCCGCGGCTTCACCGGCAGGCAAAACCTGCTGATGATCGACGGCGTCCGCGTCAACAACTCGGCGTGGCGCAGCGGCCCGGTCCAGTATTGGAACACCATCGATCCCCACTCCATCGATCACGTGGAGCTGGTGAAGAGCCAGGGCTCCGTGCTCTTCGGCTCGGACGCCATCGGCGGCACCGCGAATGTCTTCACGAAGTCGTCCCGCTTCCAGGACGAGACGGAAGGCGCCTTCTTCACCCACGGCGCGGCCTACTACGAGTATCGTAGCAATGGAGACGACTCGCACATCGGCCGCATCGAGAGCTCCTTCGGCGTCGGCGGGAAGTATGGCGTGATGTTCGGCATTTCGGCAAAGGACTACGGCGATATCCGCGACTCGGCCGTGGGCCTGATGCGGAATACCGGCTACCCGGAGCAGGATCTGGATTTCCGCTTCGACTACGCGCTGAACGAGCAGACCACGCTCACCGTGGTGCACCAGCAGGTGAACCAGGACTCCGTCTCGCGCTGGCACTCCACGGTCTTCAATCCCGGCTGGCAGCACTCCGGCCACGTCATCCAGCCCGGCACCTGGCTGGCGCGCACCTATGATCAGGAGCGCTCGCTGACTTACGTGCGCGTGGAGCAGGAGAATGACGATACCGCCTTCATCAAGCGCTGGAATGCCACGGTCTCCTACCAGACCACGCGCGACTCGGAGGCGCAGTACCGCTCCGTCACCGACCGCCGCTACCAGATCGCCGAGGTGGATACCGTGGGCGTGGACGTTTCCTTCGAGTCTCCGCTGGGGGATGGCTCGCTGGTTTACGGCCTCGACTACTATCAGGATACGGTGGAGTCCGAGGGCTACCGGAAGCGCGGTGCGAATCCGCTGCTGTATGATCGCACCTTCCGCCCGATCGCCGATGACTCTTCCTACGATCTCTTCGGTGCCTTCGCGCAGTATGTCTGGCGGCCCACGGATGCCTTCGAACTGACCGCCGGGGCACGCTACACGTACGCCGAGGCCGAGCTGGGCCGCTACTACGACACCGCCGCGGCGACGGACGTGTATGGCTCGCAGCACGATTGGGATCACGTGGTCGGCTCCATCCGCGCGCTGTATCGCATCAATCCCTGCTGGAATATCTACGGAGGGGTTTCGCAGGCCTTCCGCGCGCCGAATCTGGATGATCTCTCCGGCAACCTGACCGCGCGCTCCGGCGTGGCGGCCACCGGATCGGTCGATGTGGAGCCTGAGGAATACCTGACCTACGAGATCGGCACGCGCCACACGACGGACAATACCTCGTTGAATTTCTCCGTCTTCTACACCGACATCGATGACCTCATCGTCGGCGTGCCGATCACCGCGGGCAATGCGACCACCGTCGCGACGAATGGCCGGGATGGCTACGTCTATGGCGTGGAGCTGGAGGGCGCGTGGCGCTTCCACCCGCAGTGGACGTTGTCCGGCTTCGCCGCATGGCAGGATGGCCGCACGGAGACGAGCGCCTTCCTCGGCGGGCCGCTGGTCGATGAGCCGGGCTCCCGCCTGCTGCCCCTCACCGGGTCGCTGGCGCTGCGCTGGACGCACTCATCGGAGAAATTCTGGGTGGAGGGCCGCGTGCTCGCCGCATCCGAGGAGGATCGCCTGACCGCCTCGGACCGCGCGGACAACCAGCGCATCCCTTCCCTCGGCACTCCCTCCTACGTCACCTGCATGCTGCACGCCGGCTGGCTGGCCACGCAGAATCTGGAGCTGACCGCCGGTCTCGAAAACATCACGGACGAGGACTACCGCAACCATGGCTCGGGACAGAACGAGCCCGGCTTCAATGCCATCCTGGGTGCGAAGGTGATGTGGTGATTCCTTTTTTGTTCCCCCCCAAGCGTTAGTGGTAATTCGGTAAAGGAAGGGCCGCGGGAGGCATCCCGCGGTCCTTTTTCATGCCGGTGCGCAGAGTCCCCTCGGTCAGACTGGCCCCCATCTTGGGTCGGCCTCACTTCCTCGGCTTCGGCAGCACCTTCATCATCTCGCCGAAGTAGGTCTTGTCCTCGATGTCCGTGTGGACGTCGCCGCCGGGGCCGAAGTATTTCCACTCGTGGCAGCCGTAGCAGATCTGGAGCACGCGGCGCTTCCCGCCCTTCGTCCAGACCAGCGCGTAGTCCGGGTGGAAGCCGGCGCAGGTCGTCTTCGTCGCCAGCGCCTCGTGGGAGGCGGAGCGCTTGTAGATCGCCAGCACCTTGTCCGCCGTGCCATCGGGGAAGGAGGCGGGCTCGGAGTGGAACTTGAAGCCTTCGAATTCCACCCAGCCGCCCTTCTTCACCTGGCTCTCGTAGCGGGACTTGTCCGCCACCGGGTGGGCGAGGCCGCGGTAGATCTTCACGCTGCTGGCGGACTTGTTGATGTCCACCTCCGCGCCCCACTGCGCGTGCATCTCCGTGTCGCGCATCGGGATCCCGCCTTTCCAACAGGTGGCAGTGCTGCAAGAGGCCATGACAAGAGCGGCGAGAGCGGCGAGGGCTTTCATGAGCGGGAAAGTAGCAGCGGGAAGGCTGCTGTCACGTGGCGGATTGGTTTTAGCGGATGGGCCGCACGCTTCTGCGTGGCGTGGGGATATCTTTGGTCCGCACTGCCGTGAGAAGTGTTTGGCGCGGTTCCCGGCATTCGTTGCCAGCTCTGTAGCTGGAGCGTTTCGCTCCAGTCCGTTGCCGGGGCGTCTCGCCCCGGCTCTATAGGAGAGGGCGGGACGCCCTCTCACCGGACTGGGCCAAGATGGCCCAGCTACAGTCTTCGTAGCGGAGGTTTGCTGGGGATGGCGGACCGCACCCTGCCGGAACGACGAAGTCGTTCCGCTACGTGAGGGGATGTATCACCGCCGTCTCCCCCGGAAACGGTTCCGCGGGTCGTCCTGGGGCGTTTCCTTGTCGCGGTAGCGGAGGATGCCTTGCTGGCGGAGGTTGCGGATGAAGACCTTCGCGTCGTCGGAGACATCGCGGTCGTAGGCCAGGGTGCCCAGCAGGCCGTCGCCTTGCTCGGCGCGGTCGATGGCTTGGCCTGCCTTGTCGGCAGCGCGGGAGAGCGAGGCCACGGCCTTCGGCACTTCTTCCAGTGCGGGCTTCAGCTCGTCGATCCGGCGGTCGGCATTGGCAAAGGTGCCCTGCGCGCTGGCGGATGCCTTTTCAAAGGCGGCGATGGCGCTGCGTGCCTCGGCCACGGTGGGTGCGAGTTCGGCGGTCGCCTTTTCGAAGTTCGCGAGCGTGCCGTCGATGCTCTTGAGATTTTGCTCGGAGAGGATCGAGTCGTTCACTTTGTCGAGCGTGGCGACGAGCCGGGAGGTCACGGCGCGGATGTCGTCCACCGCGGCGTCCACCTTCTTGAAGGTCACGCCGGCGTCCTCCATCAGGATGCGGGCGTCGCGGCTGATCGACTCGGCATTGTTCTGGATGGCGTCCAGGCCGGAGGGACCGCCGCCGCGCACCACGGAGCCGGGCTCGATGTAGCGGCCGGTGGATTCCCGCGAGGGAGGCGGGGTGATGACGATCATCTTGTCCCCGAGCAGGGTGGCGGAGGCGATCTGGATCATCGACTTCTCCGGGATGTGGATCGCCTCGTTGATGCTCATCACCACCTGCACCTTCACGTCGGAGTTCAGCTCGGGGTGCTCCTCCACCTTGCCGATGCGGGCACCGCCCATGCGGATCTCCGAGCCCTTGATGAGGCCGGAGGCATCGTCAAAGACGACCATCACCTGATACTTCCCGTGCAGCCGGTCGCCGAAGCGGCCGAACTGGACGACCAGCGCGCCGAGCAGGGTGAGGCCGATGAAGACAAACAGCCCGACCCAGAGTTCCGTCTTCCTGGACGATTCTCCCATGTGTGGAGATAGCATCCACGGACCGGGTCACGCGCGCAAGGTCGATCCGGGCCAAGGCTCCCCGGAGTTTCCATCGATGAAATTCCGCAGCAGGGGGTCCTGCGTGGCCCGCAGCTCGTCCGGCCCACCGATCCAGTGGATGCGTCCCTCCTGGAGGAAGACGACGCGGTCCGCGATGTGGAAGACGCTGCGCATCTCGTGGGTCACCACCACATTCGTCATACCATGGCCGGTCTGGAGGTTCTTGATCAGGTGGTCGATGGAGTCGGCCGTGACGGGGTCGAGCCCGGCGTGCGGCTCGTCGTAGAGCACGCAGGCGGGGCGGTCCACCACGGCGCGGGCGAGCGCCACGCGCTTCCGCATGCCGCCGGAGAGCTCGGACGGCATTTTCTTCTCCTGGCCAGGCAGGCGGACGATTTCCAGCGCCTCCGCCACCCGCTCGCGCACGCCCTTCCTTTCCCCCGCCTCCAGCAGGGGGAAGGCGACGTTTTCACCCACACTCATCGAGTCAAAGAGCGCGCCGCCCTGGAACATGATGCCCACCTTCCGCCGGTAGGGGGCGAGCTGGCGCTCATCCAGCCCGGAGATGTCGTCCCCTTCGATCTCCACGGTCCCGCGCCACGGGCGCAGCAGTCCGGGCAGGTGCTTCAGCAGCACGGACTTCCCCCCGCCGGAGCCGCCGAGGATGACGAGGGTCTCGCCGCGGATGATATCCAGGTCCACGCCGCGGAGGACGTGCTGGGTGCCGAATTTTTGTTCGAGCCCGCGGACGCGGATGAAAGGATCGGCCATCGGCGCGGAGCATCGGAAATCCCGGCGGCCGGTGGCAAGCACGGCGGCTCGAAACCCCACTCGACTCCCGCGTTCCGCCGCCTAGAGTGCGCGTCCCATGTCCGTCCGCACGCGCTTCGCCCCATCGCCCACCGGCTACCTCCACGTCGGCGGCGCCCGCACCGCTTTGTTCAACTACCTCTTTGCCCGCAAGCATGGCGGCACCTTCGTCCTGCGCGTGGAAGACACCGACGAGGCGCGGAACACCCAGCCTGCCCGCGATGCGATCTTCTCCGGCATGCAGTGGCTCGGCCTGGACTGGGACGAGGGCGAGGGGAAGGGCGGTGACTACGGCCCCTACAACCAGAGCGAGCGCACGGCGATCTACGACAAGTGGTTCGAGGTGCTGCGCGAAAAGGGCCGCGTCTACGAGGAGGAGGGCGCGTGGCGCTTCCGCTTCGAGCGCAAGCCCATCACCATGCATGACCTCGTCTGCGGCGAGGTGACCATCGACTATCGCGACGAGTCGAATACGCCGGACATGGTCGTCCGCCGCTCGGACGGCTCTTACGTCTTCCACTTCGTCAATGTGGTGGACGACCTCGAAATGAAGATCACCCACGTGATCCGCGGCGAGGACCACCTGATGAACACGCCGAAGCACCTGCAGCTCTTCGAAGCGCTCGGTGCGGAGGCCCCGCAGTACGGGCACATCCCGCTCATCCTGAATGCGGACGGGTCGAAGATGTCGAAGCGTGACGTGGGTGCCGCCGTCGGCGACTACCCGCGGCAGGGCTACATCGCTCCCGGCGTGATCAATTTCATCGCCCTGCTCGGCTGGTCGTCGAAGAGCGATGAGGAAATCTTCACGCTCGAGGAACTCGTCGCCCGCTTCTCGCTGGAAGCCGTGAACCGCGCCCCGGCACGCTTTGACGCGGAGAAGTGCACCTGGCTGAACCAGCAGCACTTGCTGAAGCTGTCGCCGGAGGCATTTGCTGAAGAAGCGAAGTCCTTCGTCGCGGACGCCGGCCTGCCGGTCGACGACCGCTACCCGGCAGTCGCCGCGGTGGTGCGGGAGAAGGTGCGCCTGCTTTCCGAAGTTCCGGCTGCCATCGGCTTCCTGCTTGCCGATGCCTTCGACCTCGACGCGGAAGCGGTGGAGAAGGTCCGTGGCAATGCCGCCGCGAAGGACCTGCTCGCCGCGCTGGCGAATGACTTCGCCGCGATCCCTGAGTGGACCATCGACGCCGCGAAGCACCAGATCGGTGAGACGGCGAAGGCCGCGGGTGCGAAGCCCGGCCAGCTCATGTTCCCCGTGCGTGTCGCCCTCAGCGGCAAGTCCGGCGGCCCGGATCTCGGCGACATCCTCGGCCTGCTGGGCCGGGAGAAGTGCGTGGAGCGCCTGAAGGCATTCTCCGCGGAGCTTTAAAGGTAGGCTAACGTTTGGCGTGAGGTGTGGGCCGCGGGTGCTTCCGCTGTGCCCACCACTTCACGACGAGCGAGGAAAGGAGCCACGCTCCCGTGCCCATGCTGGCTGCGGCGAGCAGGAGTAATATCCAGGCTCCCGGCGATCCGGGTGTGTAGGCATTGTTATGGCCTATGGCGGCCCGCACCCCGCCGGAGCGACGCAGTCGCTCCGCTACCGCCAAGAGTAGCGGAAGCGTTGGGCGCTTCCGGCTGTGCGGGGCTTTCCGCAGATCGCCGCTTTGATTTTTGTGGGCGGCCCGCACTCCGCCGGAGCGACGCAGTCGCTCCGCTCTTTGAAAACTCCGCTTCCCGAATTACCCCGGAGGCCATGGCGTCACTCAGTTGAAGTCCGCCGGTAGGCGCTCTTATCGAGAATCCCGATGAAGGCCTTCTCACGGAGGGGATTGATGTTGAGAAAGGTAACAATGCCGTCGCGGTAAATCGGCTGGGACCCAAAATAGGTGCTCACATAATCAGGGACTTCACTGAGTCCAGGGTCAGAGGCGACACAATCGCCATCGCGGAAGTTGATGAGATACTCCGCGCGCTTATTTCCGATGGTGAGAGTGATTCCATACTCCGCATCGATGCTCCAGCCCACAGGATACCTTGTCTCATCTCCCTCGCGAATGGCGCGAGCGAGTGCATCGAGCAGGTGCTGTCGATCGTTGGTATCCGTCACGACCATGCTACCGAGAATCTCGCGATGCCGGAAGATACTGAAGAGTGGCGGCTGACCGTCCGGATAAAGCTCCGTTTGTTGCAAGATCTTGCCGAGAGGACTCGGGCCACCCAAGGATAGGATCTCAAGGGAGGCCCCTTGGTCCCCCATGAATCCGATTCGCGTGGCCACGGCTGCATGGGTATAGATGCTGTCTTCATGATTCATGTGGTTCGCCGTCGCGCGCTCCATCACGGTAGAGGCATCCCAGGCTCCTGCTGTCTTTGAGAAAGTCCACCAACGCTCGCCGGATGGGGCGTGGGGAGGGCCAAGGCCAATCCACGTTGACAGGCCGAAATCCGGCTCCTCCCTTGCCTGCAAGGGCTGGCCTGTGGATGTCTTCCAAGGGTGCTGCAGGCTCCACCAAGCGCTCTCCCAGGAAAACTCGAGTTCGCGGGGGCAACTTCGGCTCCACCGCCACCTCTCTACCGCTCTCCGTGCTTCGGGTGATGGATTCCCGTTAAACTCCAGTCGTGGGGGCAGGTAGAATGCCCGGAAGCACCACGCAACATAGCTGGCGATGCCGCATAGCACTCCACCGAAGAGAAAAATGGCAGTGCGTTTCTTCATGGAAAATCGAAGGCCACGAATAGCGGCGATGGGCGGGGAGGAGGATATGAGGACGCCTCTCGATGATAGGTGTGACGGGAAGACGACAGCCAAGCGAGCCAATCATTCACGACGGAGAGCGTCGAATGGTTTCCCTGGCACGTAGCGGAAGCGCTGCGCGCTTCCTGCTGGGCGGAGTCTCCCCGGAGATCGCCGCTTAGATTTCGTAGGCGGACCGTACCCCGCCGGAACGACGCAGTCGCCCCGCTACCGCCAGAGTAGCGGAAGCGTTGCGCGCTTCCGGCTGTGCGGGGTCTCTCCGGAGATCGCCGCTTTGATTTCGTAGGCGGGCCGCACCCCGCCGGAGCGACGCAGTCGCCCCGCTACTTTGCGTGGTCGCTTCGTTGCTTTGAGATGCTGCTTCGGGCAGCTACTTTGCGAAGATGGCCAGCCGGCGGTCCACGGATTTCCCCGGTGCGTCCTCAAGCAGGCGGGTGTCGGGATTCCGCAGGTCGAGGATCTTCCGCCCGCCACATTGGGCCAGGCAGGCCATCGCCAGTTCGTGTTCACGGTCGAAGTAGGAGGTGATTGCCAACAGGCCACCCGGCTTCAGGCCGTCGAGCGCGTTGCGGAAAAGCACCTCCCACACCGCGGCGTCGTGCCAGTAGTTCTGGTGGCGGATGAAGATGAAATCGAAGGGTGGCAATTGCTTCATCCGGTCCGTCCGCGACGCGTCGCCCGGGCGGAAATCGAGCTGCCAGCCCGGCGGAGCATTCGGAATCCAGCGCGCCTTCGCCTCGGCGATCTCGGGTGGCCGCAGGTCGATGCCGAGGTAAAAGAGGTCGGTGGCGCGGGGAGCGACGGCATCCAGCAGTACGCCCGTTTCGTCCGCCCGCCCGCAGGCCAGGTTCAGCACCGCCGCCTTGTCGGGTGGTTGCCACTCGGCCGCGCGCAGGCCCAGCGCCAGCAGATCGCCGAGGCGGCGGACATCCGCGGCGATCCCCGGGTAGCTGAATGGCACGGCAGGACTCACGCGCGCGCAGCAATGCGCCGACCCATCCATCGCTGCAAGGCTTTCCCTTCCGCAGCTTGAAGAGCACTCCGGTCTCATCCGCGGGACGAGCGATTTTGTTATCTCATTTATTTCTCATTTGCTGGCTGGGAAATGTATCGCGCGGATCATCGGTGGCCGGGAGGATCGCGCGAGGCCTCCAAACCTCGGCGAGAATTCCAGTTTGAATCCGGGCCGATCCGGCGTTACAACCCTCCCTTTCCTCCCTGAATCCTGCGCCTCATGGTCCCAAGCACATCGCCCGTCCACCCTGTCGATCCCGCCCTGCAAGAATCGATCGCCCGCATTTCCAATCAATTTGCCATCGAAGGAGAGTTCATCGTCGGCGAGGAGATCGAGAGCGGTCATATCAACTCGACCTATCGGGCGACCTTCGAGACCGCATCCGGCGCGCGGCATCGCTACATCCTGCAGCGCATCAATGAGAAGGTCTTCAAGGAGCCGCTGGCGGTGATGCGGAACGTGGAGTGCGTGACCCGCCACATCAACTGGAAGGTGCTGCGCGTGAAGAAGGACCTCGGCGGCCAGACGCTCAGCCTCTACCCCGGCCGCGGCGGGCGCTCGTGGGTCGTGGGTCCGAATGGCGGCATCTGGCGCTGTTACAATTCCATCGAGGGCTGCGTCACCTACGACATCATCGAGAATACGCGCCAGGCCTACCAAGCGGCGCGTGCCTTCGGCTCGTTCCAGGACCTGGTGAGCGACCTGCCGGCGAGCGAGATCGAGGAGACGATCCCGGACTTCCACCACACACGGAAGCGCTTCGAGCGGCTGATGCGCGTGGCCGATGCCGATCCGCACGGTCGTGCCGGCTCCGTGGGTGCGGAGCTGGACTTCGTGATGCAGCGGGAGAAGGACGTGAGCGTCATCATCGACCTGCTCGCCACGCACGCGATCCCCACGCGCATCACCCACAACGACACGAAGATCAACAACGTGATGATCGATGCCGACACGGACGAGGCGGTGTGCGTCATCGACCTCGACACCGTGATGCCCGGCGCCTCGCTCTACGACTTCGGGGATCTGGTCCGCACCGCCACCAGTCCGGCGGCGGAGGATGAGCAGGATCTTTCCAAGGTGGTGATGCAGATGCCGATGTTCGAGGCGCTGGTGGATGGCTATCTCGACGCGGCGGATGATTTCCTGAATGACGCCGAGGTCGAGCACCTCGCCTTCAGCGGCAAGCTCATCACCTTCGAGACCGGGATGCGTTTCCTCACCGATTTCCTTGAGGGCGACGGCTACTTCAAGATCCACCGCGAGGGTCACAACCTCGACCGTTGCCGCACGCAATTCAAACTCGTGGCCGAAATCGAGCGCCAGCAGGACGCGATGGAGAAATTCGTGCGGAAGGTGCGGCGCGGGAAGCGGTAAACATTTGATGTTTCACATTTTGAAATCCACAAGTTTGACGAAGCGTGTCCCAAATGGTTTGATGAAGGGGTGAAAACGATCACAGTTCGCGAAATGAAAGCTCACTGGGCCGAGGTGGAGGCGCAGGTGCGGGATGGCGAAACTTTTGAGGTTATCAATCGTGGTCGCCCGACCGTCAGAATTGTTCCTGCTGCGCCTCGTCAGATTCTGGCGTGGGAAAATCACCTAGCGACTGCCGTTCCGTCAGCGGGGCGTTCCGCAGAAGAAACCATCGAAGCAGATCGAGAAGGCCGTTGGTAATCATGCTCTATTTGGACACGAGCGCCCTGCTGAAGCTCTACATCCTTGAGAAGGGTTCAGAGGCGGTTCAGCGACAGGTGGCTAGCCAAGACCTGCCGCTTCCCATCTGGGAAATCCAAGAGGCGGAGTTGATCAACGCCCTCCGTCTGAAAGCTTTCTGGAAAGAAATTACCTGCGAGCAAGCGGAGGTCCAGATCGGCCTGTTCCAAGATCGCCAGAGGCGGGGCCTTTACCTGTTTCCGGAAATACACAGGAGCGACCTAATGAAGACTTTCCGTTTTCTGAGCGCAGAGACGCCAAGACTCGGTTGCCGTACGATGGATATCTTCCACGTGGCCTGCGCCGTTCAGGTCGCGGCAACCGGTTTCATGACCTTTGATACCCGACAGCGAGAACTAGCCTTGCACGCCGGATTGAATGTCATAACGCCAACCATCTAATCGACGAGGGTGAGTCCTCAATGCGCCGTCGAAGTCATCTTCAGGCCGATGATGGCGACGACGAGCAGGCCGAGGAAGAGGGCCCGGGCCGGGGTCATCGCTTCGCCGTGGATGAAGACCGCGACGATGGCGGCTCCGGCGGCACCGATGCCGACCCACACCGCGTAGGCGGTGCCGACGGGCAATTGCTTCATAGCGAGCGAGAGCAGCACGAAGCTGGCGATGACGGCGCTGCCGACGAAGACGGAGGGCCAGAGCTTGGTGAAGCCGTGCGTCGATTTCAGGCCGACGGCCCAGCAGATTTCCAAAAGTCCGGCAAGGATGAGTAGGGTCCAGGAGTTCATAGAAGCACCGTGAATGGGGTTCAGGTGCGTCGTCTTTTCCTTAACCGGGTACGGCGCGTCTCGTCCGGGCGGCCGAACCAAAGCCCCGTGGCAAACTTTGGTCAAGGGGAGAAATGCCTGCGCAGATGCGGCGTACTACGAGCCACTGCCGCGCAAGATGCATCTGGACCACGCACGCTGCATGGATGCGCTGCTCCACTCATGTGAAAGAACGTTGGAAGAGCGGGCATTCCGGTGGTGGCACGAGGCGAGCAAGGACGCGCGGCAACCATCATGATGATCCCACGCTTCTCCGCACTGCTCTCGCTGCTCAGACGCCGCCAGCGTCCCGCCCCGCCCCGTCGCTTCCAGCGGGTCCGGATGTTCAATTTCGTCTTCGTCGGCGCGGCGATGCTAGCGATCGGGATCTCGGGAGACCTGAAGGCGGAGGAATTGAGGGCCGTCCCTTTCACCCCGGAGCAGATCAAGATCGACCTGGACGCGCTGCCGCAGCCGACCCCGGACGACAGCCCGAGCAAGCGGCCGAAGATCGATCCCGTCCCGGCGGAGGCCACTCTGATGGCTCCGGAGGGATTCAAGGTGACGCTCTATGCCTCGGACATGAAGCAGGCCCGCTGGCTCGCGCTCACGCCGGATGGCGATGTGCTGCTGGCTCAGAGCCGCGAGGAAAAGATCTCCATCCTCCGCGACACCGATGGTGATGGCAGCATCGACTCCACCACCACCTTCGCCGACAAGTCGAACGGCACGAATGTCCCCTTTGGCATGGCATTCGTGGATGGCTACTTCCTGCTGGGGAATACCGATGCGGTGCGTCGCTATCCGTGGAAGAAAGGCCAGATCAGGCTGGAAGGCGAGGGCGAGCAGATCACCGAGCTGCCCGGCGGTGGCTACAACCAGCACTGGACCCGCAACGTGATCGCCGATGAGAAGGGCGAGTGGATCTACGTGTCCGTCGGCTCGGAGTCGAATGTGGACGTGGAGAAGGAACCGCGCGCCACCGTGCTGCGGATGAAGCCCGATGGCTCCGCGCGCACGGTCTATGGCAGCGGCCTGCGCAATCCCGTGGGCCTCGCGCTGCACCCAAAGACCGGCGTGCTTTTCACCACGGTGAACGAGCGCGACCGCCTGGGCGATGACCTCGTGCCGGACTACCTGACGCACGTGCAGGAGGGCGGCTTCTACGGCTGGCCGTACACCTATCTCAAGCCGGAGAACCTCGACCCGCGCCGCGTGAAGGACGGCAAGAGCGAGAACCCGGAACTGGCCGCGAAGACGATCTCACCGGACCTGCTTTTCCAGGCACACTCCGCCGCGCTCGGCATCTGCTTCTCCACCGGCGACAAGTTCCCCGCGAAGTATCGCAACGGTGCCTTCGTCGCCTTCCGCGGAAGCTGGAACCGCAATGCAGGCACCGGCTACAAGATCGTCTTCGTGCCCTTCGGCGCGGATGGCAAGCCGACCGGGCACTACGAGGACTTCGTGAAAGGCTTCCTCACCGATGAGTCGACGCCGCGCACCTGGGGCCGCCCGGTGGACGTGATGATGCATCCGGACGGCAGCCTGCTCTTCACCGAGGAAGAGAATGGCCGGGTGTATCGCGTGAGCTACGAGGGGGGCTGAGTGGCGCGCGTGAGCGTCATCACGCACTCGAGGTGACGCGTGTGCGGGAAGAGGTCGAAAGGCTGCACCTTCTGCAGCTCGAAGCCGCCTTGCTTCAGAATGGCGAGATCCCGCACCTGCGTCGCCGGATCGCAGGAGACGTAAACGACCCGCGACGGGGCGAAGGCGATGAGCTGGTCGAGGAATTCCTGCGAGCAGCCCTTCCGCGGCGGGTCGATGAGCACCGCGGTCTGGTCCGGCGGGAAATCGATGTCCGCGAAGATCGTCTCGGCTGATGCGCCGAGGAAGGTGGCATTCGTGATGCCATTCGACTCGGCATTCCGCTTCGCCCAATCGGCAGCGGCCTCGCTGACCTCCACGCCGGCGACTTTCTCGAAATGCTTCGCCAGCGTCAGTGCGAAGAGCCCCGAGCCGCAGTAGGCATCCACGAGGAAGCGCTCGCCGCCGGCCTTTGCTTCCTCCGCTGCATGACCGGTGAAGGCGGGCAGGATGAAGGGGTTGTTCTGGAAGAATTCACCGGCGAGGAAGTCGAAGGAAAGCTCGCCGACGTGCTCGGTCACCACCGCATTCGGATTTGTCTCCACGCGGCCCTCGGTGGCGCGCAGCAGCAGGGTGGCGCCCTTCTTGAATTGCTTCGCACGCTGGCGGGAGGACTCGCGCTCGCGCGGGAGTGCCACATTGATCTCCTCCATCGCGATCGGGCACTTCGGCACGTCGATGATGCCGCGGCGGCCATTTGGCATGAAGCCGATGGGGCCGATCACGCCGTCCTTCGGGCGGTCGAAGTGGGGCGTGATCTTCGAGCGGTAGTTCCAGACCTGCGGCGAGGGAATGCACGGCAGCACCGGGAACTCGATGCCCGCCATGTGCTGGAGCAGCTCGCTCACCTGGCGCGTCTTCCACGCGAGCTGCGCCTCGTAGGAGAGGTGCTGGTACTGGCAGCCGCCGCAGGTGCCAAAGAGCGAGCACTTCGGATCGCCCCGATCGGGCGAGGGCTCCAGCACCTCGACAAGGTCCGCGTTCGAGCAGTTCTTGTCGTTGCGGAAGACCCGCGCCTTCACCAGCTCGCCCGGCAGGCAAAAGGGGACGAAGACCACCCAGCCATCGATCCGGCCGATGCCCACTCCCAGGTTGCTGAGCGCGTCGATGCGCAGCTCGACCTCCTGATGGTAGGCGAAGGGGTGGGGGTGGAATTTTTTCGGAGGACGCTGCACGACCCGGGGTTACGGGTCGGCAGCGTGTTTGCCAAGCGCGGGGTGAGACTCACTCCAGCTCGGTATTTCCCTCGACCTTGTTGCCCTTCACCTTCGGGGCGGGCGAGTTCTCCTTGCTCTGGAGGTTTCCGCCGACTCGGTTGCCATTGATGGTGCCCGCGCCGTTGTTCTTGAAGAACTGCAGGTCGCCGCCGATTCGGTTGCCATTCACCGTGTAGGGACCGGCGGCGTTTTCGGTGAACTGGAGGTTCCCGCCTACGGTGGTGCCATTGACCTTCAGGATGCCGCGGCCCTTCTCGGCCTGCACGTCACCGCCCACGGTGGAGCCTTGGATGGAGAGGGCGGGCTGGCGGCCGCTCGCGCTGGCTTCCTGGACCTGCACGTTGCCATTCACGCGGACATTCCCCGCGATGAGGATGGCGCTGGTGCCGATGCCCTGCACGCTGCCATTGACCTGGGTCTTGCCGCGCAGGTCGATGACGGCCCCGCCGGAGGCCTGGACATTGCCGTCGATCTTCGCGCCGATGGCGATGACCGTGGCTCCGGATTGAACGATCACGTTCCCCTTCACCGTGGTGCCCTTCAGCGTGCGCGTGGTGCCGGAGGCGACGGTGAAGTCGTCATCGATGGTGATGGCTCCCACCTTGCCCTTGGCATCCTCGGCAGGTGGTGGCGTGCCGGGGTTTCCGGGATTCCCCGGCGTGCCCGGATTTGAAGAGCCGAGCGGCACGCTCTGGATCTCGGTTTCGCCTTCCACGACGTTGTTGCCCACCTGTGGCAGAGGCTGGTTCTCCTTGCCCTGGAGATTGCCTTTCACTCGGTTGTTGCTGATCACGCCCTGGCCGCGGTTCTTGAAGAACTGCAGGTCGCCGTCGATGGTGTTGTTGTCGATGGCGTAGTCCCCCGTGCGATTTTCGGTGAACTGGAGATTGCCGCCGATGGTATTGCCCAGCGCCCTGAGCTGGCCGCTGCTTTTCTCGGCCTGCACGTCGCCGCCGACGGTGGCGCCCTGCACGAGCAGCGCGTGGACGTTCTTCGGGGTGTTCGCCTCCTGGAGCTGCACGTTGCCGGAGACGGTGGTGCCGCTGCGGACGATGATCGAGCGGGTTGCCTTGCCCTGCACATCGCCTTCCACGCGGGTGTTGTCATTCAGCTCGATGAGGTTGCCTCCCTCGGACTGGACGTTGCCGTCGATGCTAGCGCCATTGCTCACCAGCTTCGCGCCCTTCCGCACCAGCAGGTTGCCCTTGATGATGGTGCCGTTGAGGATGCACGAGGTGTTCGGCGCGATCACCACGGTGTCGTCGATCGTGTTGTTCCCGATCGTGCCCTTCAGCGTGACGTCGGCTGCTGCGGTGGCCATGAAGGCCAGCGAGGCGAGTCCGGCGAATATGAGGTTTTTGTGATAGGTGGTTTTCATGGGGCCTTTGCGACCCCGACCTTCGATCATTTATTCATCCCTTCATGTGACGATTTGGTGTCGGGCCGTTTTGTTAGCGTGACTGTCACTGGCGGCTTGCGAATCCGGTGCAAACTGCCATGTGAAATCATGGCCGATACCTTTCATGCGTGGGCTTCCGCGGATCGCGGGGCGAGACTCCAGCCTTTCGAATACTCTCCCGGCCCGCTGGGTCCGGAGCAGGTCCAGATCCGCGTCGAGAGCTGCGGGCTCTGTCACTCGGATATCTCGATGATCGATAATGAATGGGGGAACTCCGTCTATCCGCTCGTCGCCGGTCACGAGGCGATCGGCATCGTGGAAGCCGCCGGTGACCATGCGAAGGGCGTGAAGGTGGGCGACCGCGTCGGCCTCGGCTGGTTTGCGGGCTCGTGCATGCATTGCCGCCCCTGCCTCTCGGGACGGCACAACCTGTGCGCCACCTCCGAGCAAACGATCGTCGGACGCCACGGCGGCTTCGCGGATCGCGTGCGCTGCCACTGGAGCTGGGCGCTGAAGCTGCCGGACGGTATCGACCCGAAGAAGGCGGGTCCGCTTTTCTGCGGGGGCATCACAGTCTTTGGTCCCATCGCGGATTTCGGCGTGAAGCCGACCCACCGCGTGGGCGTCATCGGCATCGGCGGGCTTGGCCACCTCGCGCTGCAATTCCTCTCGAAGTGGGGCTGCCACGTGACCGCCTTCACCTCCAGCGACTCCAAGTCGGAGGAGGCAAAGGCCCTCGGCGCGAATGCGGTGCTGAATTCACGCGACAGCGCTGCGATGGCCTCCGCCGCGGGCAGCTTCGACTTCATCCTCTCCACCGTGAATGTCCCGCTCGACTGGAGCGCGTATATCAACCTGCTCGCTCCCGATGGCCGCCTGCACTTCGTCGGTGCCGTGCTGGAGCCCATCGAGGTGCAGGCCTTCTCGCTGATCGGCGGGCGGAAACGCATCTCCGGCTCGCCGCTCGGTTCGCCCGCCACCGTGCTGGACATGCTCGACTTCTGCGCCCGCCACGGCATCGCGCCCCAGACCGAGAGCTTCGCGATGGCCGATGTGAATGACGCGCTGGAACACCTCAAGGCAGGCAAGGCACGCTACCGCATCGTGCTGGAAAATTGAGCCGGTCAAAAACCGGGACCGCGGGATTCATCCCGCTTGGACGGACTTGGCGAACCCGTCCCAAGAGCGGGTCAGATCATCTGACAGAAAAAGCCGACACCCACATGGAGTGCCGGCTTTTGACTTTAGAAAACTCAGGTCTGTTAGAAGTCGAACTGGTCGATGTTCTCCTTCGTGAAGGCGAAGGGCGTGCCGAGGAGGATGTTGTCGCCCTCGATCTTCATCGTGCCGAGCTTGCCTGCCTTGAATTCGGTGTCGCCGGGCTTCAGCTCGCCCTTGGCGAGAGCGGCGGCGGCCTGGATGGTGAGGTAGCCGAGGTCTTCCACCTTCCAGAGGATCACGGCCTGGGTGACGCCTTCCTTCACGTAGGCGCGGTTCTCGCTCGGCAGGCCGAGGCCGACGACCTTCACGGTGCCGGTCTTGCCCGCCTGCTTCACGGCCTCAGCCGCGCCGGGGACGCCGGGCGAGCAGACGGAGATCACGGCCTTGAGATTCGGGTGGGCGCTGAGGAGGTTGGTGGTTTCCTGCTGGGCCTTGTCCTTCAGGTCGTCGCAGGGCTTGATATCCACCAGCTTCATATTCGGGTACTTCGCCGCCTGGTGCGCCTTGATCGCGTCGATCCAGCCGTTCTGGTTCGCGGCGGTGAGATTCGCGGTGATGATGGCGAAGTCACCCTCGCCGCCGATGAGCGAGGCGGTGTTGTCGAGCAGCGCCTCGCCGATGCCTTTCTCGGTGGCCTGGTTCACGAAGAAAGTGCGCGCGTCCGGTTGCGCGTCGGCATCGTAGGTGATGACCTTGATGCCCGCGGCCTGGGCCTTGCGCAGCGCGGTGGAGAGGCCGTCCTTGTTCTCGCTGGAGGCGGCGATCACGTCCACGCCGAGCGAAATCCAGTTTTCCACGATCTCGTTCTGTTTCGCGGGATCGGAGTTCGTGGGTCCGTCGAAAAGGAACTCGGCACCCAGCTCGTCGGCGGCGGCGCGGGCGCCTTTTTCACAGGTTACGAAGTACTGGTTGCCCTTGCTCTTCGGCAGGAAGGCGATGGTGAGGCCGTCGCCCTTGCCACCGGCGGCTCCGCCGGAGGGCTTGCAGGCGGACAGGAAGGGCACGGCGCAGAGCGCGAGGGAGCAAAGGATGCGTTTCATGGGTTCGAGGGTTTTTCAGGGGTTGGTGCGGCGCGACAGAACGCGGGATCCCGCGGGATGCTTTCATGTCCCGGCACGCGATCGCCGGGCCGCGATCGATTTCAGCACCGGCACGGCGGCCAGCGCCACCAGCAGCAGCACGCCGGTGAGCATGCCGGACATTTCATTCGAGACGCTGGAAATCGGACGGTCGAAGATCTCGTGCGCGGTGATGCGCTTCAGGCCGTTGTTCAGGATGGCGATGGCCAGGTAGCCGAGCAGCGTCCCGGCGATGGTGCCGGAGCCGCCGAAGATGCTGGTGCCGCCGAGCACCACGGCGGTGATGGCGAGCAGCTCGTAGCCGATGCCGGCATTTGCCCGGGCCTCGCCGAGGCGGGACACCAAGATCACCGCGGCCAGCCCGGCGACGGCTCCGGCGAGGATGTAGGCGAGGCTCACATTCCGCTCCACCGGGATGCCCGCGTAGCGCGAGCCCTCCGGCGAGTAGCCGATCGCGCGGAAGGACCGCCCGAGAGTGGTGCGGTGGACCAGCAGCCAGATGCCGATGGCGACCACGAGGAAGATCCAGAGCTGGGCAGGGATGCCCGCGATGTCCGAGTTCCCCAGCGCGAGGAAGGACGGCGAAAAGCCGGAGTAGGACTTCGAGCCTTCCGTGAGGGCTTCGGCGAGCCCGCGGAAGAGCGAGAAGGTGCCGAGCGTGACGATCAGCGGCGGCAATTTCATCCGCGCGATGAGGAAGGCATTCAGCCCGCCACCGAGCGCCCCGATGCCGATGGAAAGCACGCCCGCGAGCAGGGGCGACATCTCCGCCTGCTTCACCAGCATGCCGAAGCACACGGCGCACAGGCCCATCATGGAGCCCACGGAGAGATCGATGCCACCGGTGAGGATGACCGGCGTCATAGCCAGGGCGAGCAGGCCGATCTCCACGGAGTGGCGGAAGATATTCGAGACATTCGCACCGTCGAGGAACCTGCGCCCGAGCTGCTGGAAGAGGATTACCTCCAGCACGATGACGGCGAGCAGCACGAACTCATGGCGCGCGAAGAGGCTCTTGAGGGATGATCTTGCGGAAGTCATGCGGTGGCTTTCTTCGTGCGTTTCATCCCGTCGGCGACCACGGCGAGCAGGATCACCAGACCCTGGATCGCGCGCTCCCAGTAGGGCGGCTGGTGGAAGTGGGTGAGCGCCGGATTCACATTGGCGAGCAGCAGCAGGCCGAGCAGCACGCCCCACAGGTTTCCCCGGCCGCCGGTGATCGCGACGCCACCGACCACCGCGGCGGCGATGACCTTCAGCTCCAGGCCGTCCCCGGCATTCGGCTGGACCTGCGGCGACTGCACGAGATTCAGGACGGAGGCGATGCCCGCCAGCGCGCCCATCAGGACGAAGACGCCAAAGGTGGTCCACTTCGGATTGATGCCCGCGAGCCGTGCGGCCTCGGCATCGGTGCCGACGGCATAGACATGGCGGCCCGCGGCGAGGTGCTTCATCGTCCACGCGGCGGAGACGAGCAGCGCCACGGCGACGGCGATGACGATGCCCTGGCCGGTCGCCTGGCTGAGGCCGAACCACTGGAAGCCATCCGGCAGGGTCATCAGGCGGCCCTGTTGCCAGAGGCGCAGCAGTTCATTCCACGTGACCATCGTGGCGAGCGTCACGACGATGCTCGGCAGCCCGAGCCAGGCGATCAGCACGCCATTGAAGGCCCCCATCACGACTCCGGTGCCGACGGCGGCGAGCACGGCCACGGGCAGGGGAAACCCGGCCGCGGCAACGACGCCGGCCACCACGCCGCACATGCTGAATTGCGCGCCGATGGAGATGTCGATCTGCCGCGTGATGATCACCAGCGTGATGCCGATGGCCGCGACCAGCGCGGGCATCTGCGAGGTGGTGCGGGAAAGCAGCGGCTGCAGGTCGTAGAAATTCGGCGCGAGGATGCCCAGCGCCAGCAGCAGCAGGGCGAGCGCCCCGGCCACGGTGATCTCGCGGGAGTGCTTGCCGTTCACGCGACCTCCTTTCCGCGGTTCTGGCCGAGCGCGGCCGCCATCACCTCGGGCGCGCCCGTGCCGCCGGGAAGTACGGCGGTCACCGTACCTTCGCGCATCACGGCGATGCGGTCGCTCATGCCGAGCACTTCCGGCAGGTCGCTGGAGATCATCAGCACGGCCAGGCCGTCTTTCGCGAGGCCGCGGATGATGCGGTGGATCTCGCTCTTCGCCCCGACGTCCACGCCCTGGGTGGGCTCGTCGAGGATGAGCAGCTTCGGCTTCGTCGCCAGCCAGCGCGAGACGCTGACCTTTTGCTGGTTCCCGCCGCTCAGGCTGCCACCGGGAGCCTCGGGTCCGTAGGCCTTGATGCCGAGGTCGCGGATGAAGTCCTGCGCCATTGTCGTCTCCGCCTTGAAGCGCAGCCACGTGCCGGGGAAGAGCACGGGATGCACGGCCATCGTGATATTGTGCGCGATGGGCATCTCCAGGATCACGCCATGGCGGCGGCGGTCCTCGGGCACGTAGGCGATGCCACGCGCGATTGCCTCGCGTGGATTGGAAATCGTGAGCTTCCCGCCATTCAACGAGATCTCGCCGGAGTCCGCGGGCGTGATGCCGAAGAGCACGCGCGCCAGCTCCGTGCGGCCCGCGCCGACGAGGCCCGCCATCCCAACGATCTCCCCGGCGCGCACTTCCAGATTCACGCCCTGCACGCCACCGGCGGCGCAGGAGACGTTCTTCAGCGAAAGCACGACCTCGCCGGGCTCGCCCTCTGCGGGCGGGTAGAGTGCGGCGACCTCGCGGCCGACCATCAGCTTGATCATCGCGGCCTCGTCGAGGTCATCGACGCGATTCGTGCCGACGCTCTCGCCATCGCGCAGGACGGTGACGCGATCGGCGAGGGCGAAGATTTCCTCCAGGCGGTGCGAGATATAGACGACGCCCACACCGCTCTTCCGCAGGTCGCGTACGACGGCGAAGAGCAGGTGCTGCTCCTTCTGCGTGAGCGATGCGGTCGGTTCGTCCATGATGACGATCTTCGCGCCGGACCCGAGAGCACAGGCGATCTCCACGAGCTGTTGCTCCGGCATCGAGAGCGAGCGCACCTCGGCATCCGGCGAGATTTCCGCGCCGATGCGCTTGAGCAATTCGGCCGCCTTTTCCCGCTGCGCGGCATGGTTCACCCGGGCGAATGCGGATCTCTTCTTCAGCCGCAGGCCGATGTTCTCCGCGACGGTGAGGTCGGGGAAAAGCGCGGGCTGCTGATAGATGCAGGCGATGCCCAGCTCGCGAGCCTTCGACGGCGTCAGCGAGCGCAGGGTCTCCCCGTCCACCACCAGCGTCCCCTCGTCCGGGGCATGTGCGCCGGTGATGACCTTGATCAGCGTGGACTTGCCCGCGCCGTTCTCACCGAGCAGCGCATGGACCTCGCCCGGCAATAGCTCGAACGACACGCCCTTCAAGGCGCGCACGGCGCCGAAGGATTTGCGGATGTCGGAGAGTTGGAGGATGGGTTTCAAGGCGATGAACTAGTTCTCGGAGCTTCTTGAATCGCTTCCCACTGTGTTCGGCTTTGAAGCTTGTCTGCGAGGGGTCCAAGAAACAGCGAGATTAAGAAAATCGGGTAATGGACGACTCCGAATCTCTCCAGATGGTGCCTCAAGGAACCGTGAAGCCGCCTTGAAACAAGGAGCAGGACAATTCCAAAGATCCATAGGGCTGCCGACCATACTAAGGGAGTATTTGTCGAAAATCCGATGCCAAGGGCGGTGCAACCCAATCCAAGGATCAGTAGGAGGGTAAGCCACGGATCTTTTTCGCGGGTCACCTTCATCGCTGGAATTGAGTAGATACCTCCGAGAACGATCCCGAGCATGGGAAGCGCGAAGATGACAATGACTGCATTCTCGATCAGTTTCTTGGAGATCACCAAGACGTTTTCTAACTATAAAACGTCGCGATAGAACGCCAAAATTGAAGAGCTTTCGATACGCGATTCACATCACGCGTAGCTGTGCTCCGTCGCGATCCCGAGCTCCTGCCTGCGCTTGGCGCGCTCGGCTCCGGCTTTCTCGGCGTAGCCGCTGGCGCGGTGGGCGAGGAGAGGGTCGGCGGCGAGGCCCTTCGCGGTGCGCCAGGCGGCGATCGCTTCCGTGACGTCGGTGTTGAATGCCTTCTTCAAGCAGAGCTCGGCATCCACGATGTCGCCCTTTGCCTGGGCGGCGAGCAGTGCCTCGTGATCGACCAGCGCGGCTTTCGCGTAGAGCTCCTGTGCCGTGCAGACCGTCTGGATCATCGCTTCGATCTTCGGCTTCAGGTTGTGAGACTGGTCGATCATGTACTCGATCTCCGGATACACGCCGCCGCGTTCCCACGCGAAGAGGTGGATCTCGTGGAAGATGCGGAAGATCTGGTAGGGATCGATCGAGCCGAGCGTGAGGTCGTCGTCGGCGTAGCGGCGGTCGTTGAAGTGGAAGCCGCCGAGCATGTCCTCATCGAGCAGCCATGCGACGATCTGCTCGATATTCTGTGAAAGGTAGTGGTGGCCGGTATCGACGAGCACCTTTGCCTGCGGGCCGGCCTTCTTCGCGGTAAGGAAGGACATGCCCCAGTCCGCGAGGTCGGTCTGGTAGAAGGCGGGCTCGAAGGGCTTGTACTCCACAAGCATGATCTGGTCCTGCGAAAGATGGCCGTGGGCCTCCTTCAGCGCGGACTCGAAGCGGTGCTTGCGCGCGCGGATATTGTCCTGCCCGGGGTAGTTCGTGCCATCGGCGAACCACAGCGATACCGCCTTGCTGCCGGTCACCTGGCCGAGCTTGATGCAGTCGATGATGTGCGCGAGCGCCTGGTCGCGGGCGGCTTCGAAGGGGCTGCCCACCGAGCCGAGCTTGTAGGCTTGGTCTTGGAAGAGATTCGGATTGATCGAGCCGATGGCGATGCCCAGCGACCCTGCCTTTCTGGCCACCGCGGCGGGATCGGTGCCCGGAGCGAAGTCCCACAGCACGTGCGTCGCCACGGTCGGGCAGCAGCCGGTCAGGCGATGGACATGCGCGGCGTCGGCGAGCTTGTCATCAAGGTCGATCGCCGCGGCGGGCTGGTGGAATTTCCCGAATCGGGTCCCGGTGTCGGAGTAGCCCCAGGACGGGGTTTCGATGCGGAAAGAGTCGAGGGCGCGATGGATGGATTCCTTGGGATTGGACATGGCTGCAGACTTGGGTTCGGCGGCGCGAACGCGATAAGGTAACGTTTCTTATGAATCCGCAAGAATTTTCCAAGTCTTCACCCGCAGGGGCTATTTGGTGGTCGCAGGCAGCCCGTAGCCGAGGAATTTCGCCTTCGATCCGGCCTTCGGCAGCTTGAAATCGAAGACCCCGTAGCCCTCGCGCTTCGTGCCGCGGTAGGTGCGGCCATCGCTGGCGCCGACCATCACGGGCTTTCCGGTCGCCTTCTCGTGACCGAGGAAAATCTGCACGTGGGACACCGGGACCGTGCGGCCGTCCTTTGGCTCGTAGGTTCCGGACCAGAACATCAGGTCGCCCGGCTTCATGTCCTTCAGGGCCGCATCTTCGGTGGAGGTAATGGAGGAGGACACTTCCTTCAGCGCTCCGCGATCCTTCACCCAGGTGAATTGCGCGGCGGACGACCTAGGTGGCTGGATGCCAGCCTGTTGCAGCACGAAATAAACGGACCCGGAGCAATCCAGCCCGCCGCTCTCCGGCTCCGCACTGCCAAAGCGGTAGCGCAGCCATGTATCCCGCGCCGCCAGCTCCAGTGCCTCGTCCACGATCTTCTTTCGCGTGCCCTCCAGGGCCGCGTATTCCTTCAGCTCCGTCGCAGCGATCTTGCCGGGACGTGCCGGTGAGGGGGCATCCGCCGCCGCTGCGGGCAGCGCGGCCAGCATGAGGAGAATGGACAGTTTCACCCCTCACCCTAACACCGCTCCCGGGCCGGGGCGAACGGAGAGTTTTTCGCGCCGAAAATCCGAGGGAATTTGAAATCCCAAACCGTTCTCGTATGCGTTTCCCACGTTACATGAAAAGCGCCCACCTCCTCGCCGTCGCCCTCGTCGCGCCGCTATCCGCCCAAGACTTCTCGAAAATGAAGACCGACCAGGTCTTCCAGCAGCTCTGCTCCGGTTGCCACGGGCAGGACCTCAGCGGAGGTCAGGGCGGCTCGCTCATCGATGGCGAGTGGAAGCACGGCAGCAGCGACGAGGAGCTGATGAAGTCCATCAAGGAGGGGAACGAGCAGCTTGGCATGACGCCCTTCAAGACCGTGCTGGACGACCGCCAGATCCGCTCGCTGGTCATCTTCATCCGCGAAAAGGAGAAGCAGGCGAAGGAGCGCGGCATCGAATTCCCCAAACCCGAGCTGGGCAAGGTGACGAAGACCCAGCACGAGGACTACAAGATCGAGATGGTCGTCGAGAAGGGCCTCCGCACCCCGTGGGCCATCGCCTTCCTGCCGGACGGCCGCAAGCTGGTGACCGAGAAGCAGGGCCGCCTCCGCATCATCGGGGCGGATGGCAAGCTCGTGGAGGAGCCGGTGAAGGGCATCCCGACCATCATCGACCACGGCCAGGGCGGCCTGATGGAAGTGGCCGTCCACCCGGACTATGAGAAGAACGGCTGGATCTACCTCGGCTTCGCCGATGGCACCCGCGACGGCGGGGTGAAGACCATCACCGCCTACGTCCGCGGCCGGATCAAGGACGGCCAGTGGACGGACCAGGAATGGATCTGGAAGGCGGACCAGAAATTCTACAGCGGCGTGGGCGTCCACTTCGGCACGCGCCTCATCTTCGACAAGGGCTACATTTACTTCCCCGTCGGCGAGCGCGGCGGCTGGCACGAGGCGCAGGACGTCGAGAATGCCAAGGGCAAGATCTACCGCCTGCACGACGACGGCCGGGTCCCGGAGGACAACCCGAAATTCGAGGGCAAGACCCCGGTCCCAGGCCTGTGGTCGTATGGTCACCGTAATCCCCAGGGCCTGGACATCGACCCGCGCGACGGCTCCATCTACAGCACCGAGCACGGCCCGCGCGGCGGTGACGAGCTGAACCTGATCCAGCCCGGCCACAACTATGGCTGGCCCGTCATCACCTACGGGATGAACTACGACGGCACGCCCATCAGCGGGAAGACGCACGAGGAAGGCATGGACCAGCCGGTGATCTACTGGCAGCCCAGCATCGCGGCCTGCGGCCTCTCCTTCTACCGCGGCGACAAGTTCCCGAAGTGGAAGAACGACCTCTTCGCCGGCGCCCTCGCCCAGCAGGAGATCCGCCGCCTCCGCATCGTGGACAAGAAGGTGACCGAGCAGGAAGTCATCCTGAAGAACATCGGCCGCGTCCGCGACGTCACCGAGGCCCCGGACGGCTACATCTACGTCCTCCTCAATGACCCCGACCGCGTGATCCGCCTCATCCCGGCGGAGTGATATCTATCTACGGCGAATATCAGGGAGGGGGACAAATCGGTATGGAGTTGTGCTGACACATGGAGCAGCGTCACTCCAGTCAATGCCCCCCTCCCCACATTCGAGAGCCCTGTTGCCATGGACGCGCTTCTGGTCGCCGAGGAAAGATCGAGTCCATGGAACGTCGAGCCAGTTTTTCGAAGATCCGCACGGCTTGTTTGGGAAGAATCTGCATCCCCAAGCGGTAACCATTTCACAGATCGCGCCTGAGACCGGGCTCTTGGTTCTTTGTGGTGAGCCCGGTTTAGGGAAAACCACGGAGTTGGAGCTACTGCGTGATGGGCTCATGGCATCCTCCGGGCCGAAGGACCGGTTGATCTTTTTGAAAGCCCGCGATTTCGAGTCGATTGCCGACTTTCAGAGTCACCTCGAGGGGCATCCTTTTTGGCCAGATTGGCTTTCAGATGGAGATCGGTTGACCATCCTATTGGACGGCTTGGATGAAGGGTTGATCCTGATGCCGGCCTTCGTGACGAGGCTCAAGCCCTTTCTTGAGTCAAAGCCCACGGACAGGCTGCGATTGATCCTCTCTTGCCGTTCGTTTGAATGGCCGGAAGCGGAGGGTAATCAGTTGGCGTCTTTATGGAAGAGAGAGGAAAATACCGGGTTCATTTTCGAGCTTGAGCCTCTTCGCCGGGAGGATGCGCGCCTTGCGGCAGAGCAGAAGGGGCACGATGGGGACAAGTTCATCGAAGCCGTCCACAGGGCAGATGTCGCCTCGCTCGCTTCACGTCCGATCACCCTGTTTCTTCTCCTTGCTGAGTTTCATGGCGAGGAATTCCACACCGTCTCACGACGGCAACTTTACAAGAACGGTTGTCGGCGTCTTTGCGAAGAGAGTAATCCCGAACGCGCGCGCCTTCTGCGCCGCTTCTGCTCTACCGATGAGAAACTCGATGCTTCTGGCAAGCTGGCTTGCGGGCTCCTACTCGGTGGCAAGAATGCCATTTGGCACCCGTCGACTCGTTCACCTGAGCCAAGTGGTAATATATGCGGCGCAGCAGATCTGATCCGCAGCGGGTTGCTGCTAGACAACTCGGTGGACCATTCCCTAGCAACGGGCCTTTTTACTGCATTGGGGGGAGATTGCTTCGGCTTCACCCATCAAACCTTTGCGGAGTGCCTGGCGGCTCAGTCCCTTTCCAAGCTCCCGCTGTCCCAGCTCCGAAACTTACTTTGCGCGACAGATCCGGCGGACGGTGCCGAATATGTGATTCCGCAACTTGTCGAGCTTGCCGCATGGGTCGCTGGCGACCACAGCGGCTTCTTTGCACATCTGGTCGAGATCGATCTAGGCGTGCTGCTTCGCAGTGGAGTGGCTTACGCCGATCCGGAACAGAAGGCGAAATTGGTTGAGCGGATATTCGATTTGGCAGGCAGGAACCAATTCTTCGATGAGTCGGGGTATTGGCGCTTCTGGAGTGATCTGGATCATCCCGGACTTCCCGGTCAGTTGATCAATATACTGACGGCTCCATTTGGCCATTCGACGGTACGGAGAATCGCAGTGGATATCGCAGAAGCATGCCGCCGTTCAGAGATGGTTCCAACGCTTCTAAAAATCCTCGAATCAGAGGAAGGAGACCAGTATTTCCGACGTTCTGTCGCCGACGCCTTGTGTAGTTCGATGCCGGACGATCGCTTGGCTGAACTAGAGTCTTTGGTTCGGGGAGAGGTGGGAAGTGATCCTGATCAATCCATCCTTGGCCATGCTCTTCAGAGGCTGGTGCCCGCACACCTCTCGGTCACCGATGTCCTGCGGTTCATCGGAAAGACGAAGGACCCCAATCATTTCGGCAGCTATTGGCGAGCCTTGGAAGAACTGCCCAAGCACATAATGGATCATGATGTTCTCCCGGGACTTCGGGCGATCCAAGCGTGGCGCGGCGGATTTTCTTCCACCAGTTTTCGGAGAAAGCTCTGCATGGCCTTTCTGTTGTGGGGTCTGTCGCGCATTGACGAACCAGCAATCTGTGAGGAATTGGTGAAGCTCTGGACAGACAAGGCGAGTAACTTTCGGGAATTCTTCAGGACGGGTGCTAAGGACGACGACGACTTCGCGAAGATGGAGGACGAGTCGAGGCTGAAATGGGTTGCAGCAATCATAAATTCGCCCTCTCCAGAACTAGATGATCGAATCGACCACCTCACTTGGGAGACTTACAGGCTAATTAAGCAGGATGATTTTTGCTGGGTATTGGATAACTTGCTGAGTTCGGGAGCAGAGGCGGCTCCCCGTTGGGCGGAGGCTGTCCAGCGAATGATTTGGGATGAGAAAGTCAGAATAGCTTCCTGGGATGAGTTCATCACGGCTTATCGCTGCTCACCTCAGCTTCAAGATCGGATGAAATGGATTGAAGAAGTTTCAATTGATACTCCTTCTCGCCGCAGTGAAAAAGCTGGGTGGCTTTGGCGTGAGCGAAGGTTCGAACGGATTCAGAACAGGCGTCCTCAAGTCCGTCCAAAATTAGAAATAGAAAATGCTATTGCTAAGATATCTGGAGGTGAGTCATGGGCGTTCATCAATCTGTGCTGGGCCCTTTCTTTGGACGAGACTGGTCGATCACGCGGTTTCTCACACCACGAGATCGTCAACTACCCGGGTTGGTCTATCATTTCCGATCAGGAGAAAGAATTTGTGAGTATTGCTGCGCGCAGGTTTTTGATGGAGCGATCAGATGGTTGGGAAGAAATGGGATGTCGCACAAACTATTTCGATCCCGGTGTGGTCGCGATTTGGATGCTTCGGGGCGATATTGAATCGGACGATGCCCTCTGCAAGGCTGTCGAGACAAAGTGGATCGAGGCAATTCTGGGGATTTGGGATTCATCTTCTGAACATGCAAAGGAACTCTTTGCTCTAGCTTACAGGATCAATCCGGTGCGCGCTATCAATGGCTGGATTCGGGAGGTTCGACGGGCTTGCGAACGGGATGGTCACCCATTCGCAATTCGAAGGGCACAAGATTGCTTCGACGAAATACTCGCCAAGGAGCTGATCAATCTCTTCATCGGCTTGAAGCATTCTCGGACCGTGAGTATGGCGATTTACGAGCTCAGGGAGTTTGACGAGACTTTGTCTGGGGAGCTGGCGGCATATCTCTTGAGCAGAGCGCTTCGGGCACGGCGACCTGACCACTCGATGGTGGAGGAGTTGATCATCGCGGGAATCGGAACGAATTCTCGGTCCCTATGGCGGTCTGCCTATCAGGTGCTCAGTTCACAGCCCGAACTCGGCAAGCGGGTCATTCTGTCGGTGGCAGATGGCGTTGAATTGCGGAACAAGAATGTCACTGAGAATCTAACCGAGGATGAGATCGCCGACTTTTACCTTTTGCTTTGCCGATTGTTTCCGCATTCGGAAGATCCCGCGGAGCGATCTGGTGAGATCACTCCCCGACGTGCTGTTACCCACCTTCGGAGCGGGATATTGGATTCTCTCGCGGGACGCAGTAATAGGGCAGCATGCTCTCAACTGAGGCGTCTCGCCGTAGCGCTGCCCGATCAGGCAACATGGCTCCTCCGCCGTTGCCAGCAGACATTGAGCTCTTTCCGTCGGAATGAGTGGCAGCCGCCGCTACTGTCAAATCTTGCTGCGGTCTTGCTTGATGATCGGATGCGTTTCGTCCGCGACAGCGGAGATCTCATGAACTTGGTGTTGGAATCATTGGATGCGCTTCAACGCCATCTGAAGGGAACAACACTGCCTGCGGTGGAAGATCTCTGGCAATGGGAGAGTGGAGGACTTCGCAGGGCGAATTTCCGCCATAAGGATGAGGAGGCAGTTTCAGATTACATTGCCCGCTGGCTTCGAGATCGGATTGGCCAGCAGTCCAGGGTGGTGGTGAATCGTGAGGTCCAACCACGCCGCGGTCTACGAACCGACATTCTCGTCGAAGCTTGGAGCTTGGTTCCTGAGAAGCCGTCTGAAAAATAACTCATGCTGTAATTCTCGCCAGCATGCGCCTCGACATCGACAGGTGGATGAGGGCTT